>DASPUU010000053.1:0-12958 GCA_035622755.1 Myxococcaceae bacterium | reverse complement strand
GAAGCCCGCCTCGCCGTCGGTGGGGACGACGATGATCCGGGTGCCCCTGAGCACGTCGGCCATCTTCAGCCCGACCAGGTTCTCCGCCCCGACCCCGCGGAGCGCCTCGTTCTCCAGGCGGGTTCCCTCCGCCTCGGCCAGCTGGACGGCCAGCTCGCCGGCGGCATGGCGCTTGCGGCTGTAGAGGTCCGCCTCGGCCTCGAGCTTCTTCTTCTCGCCGTCGCCCCGGGCGAGCTCGACCTTCACCGCCGCCGCACCCACCGCGGCAATGCGGTCCCGCTCCGCGGTGGCGGTGGCCAGCTCCGCCTCCGCCTTGTTCTTGAACACCGTCTGGTCCTGGATCTTCCGCTGCTCGATGGCCTGCTGGTACCGCGCGTCGTAGATGTACCGGCGGACGAAGACCTGCACCACCCGGACGCCGTTGGGGAGGAGCTCGCGGTTCATCTCCTCGAACGCGGCGCGGACCTTGGTCGTCCGGAGCCGGACGTCGTAGAACTGCTCGGCGTCGAGCTCCCCGAGGCGCTTGCGGAGGATCTGCTCCACCCTGGGGAAGACGAGCGACTCCTCGTAGAGCCGGCCCGGGCCGGCCACGGTGATGACCCGGTACGGGTCCTCGACGCGAAAGGCGACGGACACGTCCACGCTCACCGTGTAGCCCTCGGAGGTCTGGATGTTCAGCGCCGGCCGCACCGACTGCTCGGCCTTGCCGCGCTCGCTGGCGTCGTTGGTGAGGTTGAGGATCTGGATGTCGCTCGGGAAGAGGTGCATCCGCTCCGTTCCCGGGCTCACCCAGTGGATGCCCGGATGGTAGATCTCCGGGAGGATGCCCTTGGTGCTGCCGACGATGACCTGCTTGACGCCGCGCTCGCCGGGGTGGACGTAGACGGTGCACAGCCCGTAGGCGACCAGGACCAGGAACAGCCCCCCGGCGAGCAGGTAGACGCGGCGACCGCGCGGTGTCCCGAAGATGCGCTGGCTGGCGGCGCGGAGGTCGATGGGAAGGCGGGGATCGGCCATGGCGCGGAGGAGCCTACTCTCGGCCCCGCGCGCGGTCAGCCGCCCGCTCGGCGCTGGAGGGCAGCTCGCCGGCCGGGGACGGAGCGAGAGGCTGGTAGAGCTCGCGGTGAACCTCGGCGTCGCGGAGATCGTCGACGATGGCCCGCAGGGCGGCGCGGTGCCGCCGCCGGAGCAGCCAGACCTGGGCCTCGGGGAGAAAGGGAGCCCCGAGCAGGAAGGCGAAGGCGAGCAGGTCCCAGGTGGTGGGGATGGGGATGAAGGGGGCCTTGACCAAGAAGAGCCCGACGGCGAAGCCGACCGCCGCGTACACGCCCCGGGCAATCAGGTCTCCCCCCCGCCACAGGCCGTAGTCTCGCTGCTCGAGCGCCGTCTGCCGCTCGGCGGCCGCCAGGTAGCGCGGGAGCGCGACGCCGAGCAGCGTCTCCTGGACCCGGTCGAAGTAGCCCGGGTCGTCGAAGAGCTCGAGGAACCGCGGCCTCACGTCGGCCAGCTCGGTGGCGAAGACCTCCCTGAGCCGCGTCTCCACCTTCGGGCCCCAGGGGCCGAGGCCGGGCCGGACGCGCTCGGCCGCGGAGATCAGGACGCCGGCCAGGAAGGGCAACCGGAAGCGATCGGGGTACACGCTCGGACCGGAGCGTAGCCCAACCACCGCCGGCCGGCGCCGGCGACCCGGGGCGTCAGTTGGTCTTTTCCTTCTGCGGCTTGCCCTTCTCGTTCTTTTCCGGCGGCGGCGGCTTGGCGGGCTTCGCCGGCTTGGCCGGAGGAGGGGCCTTGGCCGCCGGGGAGGGAGGAGGCGAGGTGGGGACCGTACGGAAGTTGGTGGGCCGGAGCGGGGTCTGGTCGATCTGCTGCGGAAGCTTGGGCGGCGGCTGCGACATCCCGGCGCTGGGCGGCGGGGCGCCCGGCGCAGGGTGCATGCCGGGGCTGCCGCCCCCGGGGTAGGTCGTCGCCGTGGGCGGAGCCTGCGGAGTGAGCGGTGCCGGCGCCGGGGCCGGGGTGTGCATCCCCGGGGCTCCGGATCCGAAC
Source organism: Myxococcaceae bacterium (assembly GCA_035622755.1). GTDB lineage: Bacteria > Myxococcota > Myxococcia > Myxococcales > Myxococcaceae > JADGRA01. Next base: position 10,915 of record DASPUU010000053.1, on the reverse strand, counting down.
GCGGGGGGTGGAGGCTGGCTCACCCCCGGCGCATGCGTCGGTGGCGGGACTGCCTGCGGGCCGGGCGTGCGCAGCGGAGGCGGCGGCGCGGCGACGACCGGTGGGCCCATCGGTCGCGAGTCGATGGGCACCGGGTGCTGGACGGCCGTGCCCTGGCGGGTGACCCCGGGCGGAGCCACCACCACCACGCCGCTCCCCCCGGGCTGAACGACCATCCCTGGCCGGACCACGGGCGGGGCGGTGACCACCACCGAGGGCGGCGTCCCGATGGGCGCCGGCACGATGACCCCGCGGTGCGAGCCCGGCGGAGCGGGAACGAAGACGCCCGGCGGTCCGATGGGGCGCGCATAGGTCGCCACCAGCGCCGGGCGCACCGGCTGGACGGGAATGTAGACGGTCGGTGGCGGGGGCACGAAGACCACCGTCGGCGGCCGCCAGAACCCGGCCACGTAGATGACGTTGCCTCCGCGCAGCTCGTAGTACGGCGGGGTCCAGACGTAGGCCGGGCTCGGCGGAGCGACCCAGTGCCCGCGCGCCCAGATCCATTCACCGTTCCAGAAGTGCCAGTACCCGCCGACCCACACCCACCCGGGGGACGGGGCCGGGGGAGGAGGATCGTAGACCATGGGCGGCGGCGCGTACTCGACGGCCACCGCCGGCGGCTGACCGACCGGCGGCTCGACGTACTCGGAGACCACCTGGGGCTCGACCGGAGCGGGCGGCGGAGGCTGGTAGGCCTCCGGCGGCGGCGGCGGTGGTGGTGCCGCGACGGTGGTCACGCAGCCCACGGCACCGAGAATCACTCCACACCACGCGATTCGTCTCAAGCAGGTCTCCCTTCGGGTAGATCGGACGTCACCGACGGCATCGAATTCAAGCACCCCCCACCTACATCGTCGCCCGCTGCATGCGGGTGATGGCCACGAAGAAGGCGACCACCAGCGGACCGGCGATGATTCCCACCGGGCCGAAGGCGGCCAGCCCTCCGAGGAGGGCGAAGAAGACCACCGCCCCGTGCAGCTCCACGTCTCCGCGGATGAAGATCGGCTTGACGAAGTTGTCGATCGTCCCCACCACCAGGAGTCCCCAGATGAGCAGGAAGATGCCCGCCCCGGTCCTCCCTCCGAGGAGCAGGGTGACGGCCAGGATGATCGACACCGCCCCGGCCGCCCCGATGGGGATGAGCGCGGCGACGAAGGTCACCATGCCGAAGAAGAGCGCCTGGGGGACGCGGGCGATGAGAAAACCGATGAGCGCCGCCAGCGCCTGGACGAGCGCCGTGGCCACCGAGGAGATGAGCACCGCGCGGGTGACCTTGCGGAACTCGGCCATCAGGGAGCGGAATTGACCGGGAGCCAGGGGGACCACCTTCTCCAGCCAGCTGACCAGCTCGCGGCCGTTGGTGAGGAAGAAGAAGAACGCCACCAGCATGACCAGCGCCATGAAGAGGACGCGCCCGGTGGCGGTGAGCACGCCGCCGAACGCCGCGGCGGCGCTCCTCCCCGATTCGGTCAGGGTGTCGATGAGGTGCGTCGGGTCGGGCATGGAGTCGACCACCCGGTCCGCCGGGCCGCGGAGGTTCTCCGGGAGGCGCGTCGTCAGCTCGTGCAAGCCGCCCACCCGCAGCGCCCGGCTGACGTAGTCGATGCCCTGGCTGGCTTCGCTGATCGCCACCGCGCCGAGGCTGGCCAGAGGCCCGACGATGGCCATCACCAGGAGGAAGGTGAGCAGTCCGGCGGCGATGCCCGTCCGGCCGCGCAGCCGCCCGGCCAGCCGATCGTGGATGCCGAGCAAGGATCCGGCCAGCACCGCGGCCAGGAACAGCGCCGAGCCGAACGGCACGAGCATCATCCCCAGGAGGATGAGCGAGGCCAGGACCAGGCCGATGTTGAAGAGGCGGGACCCCTGTGGTGGCGGAGCGCTGGTCGTCACCTCTCCCCTCCCGGGCGCCATGGCCCTCAGCCCGAGAGGGTGTGCTGGAGCATTGCCAGCGCTCCGGCGCCGGCCACCGCCACCCAGCGGGCCGCCTCGAGCGCGGGCGCCCAGCGGCGGATCTCGAGCAGGCCGCCGAGGGTGGTCAGGGTGAGGAGCACCAGCCCGACCCCGGCCACCTGCCAGGCGACGCTCAGCGCCGATCCCCACATCACCAGGGCGAAGGTGGCGGCGATGAGCACGACGAAGTTGAGCAGCACGTAGGTCTCGCGGGTGCGCCCGGGCCGGACCTCGTACTTCGTCCCCGGCGTCCCGGGCTGGCCCCGGAGCGGCCCGGCCGGTCCCAGCCAGGAGGGCCGGTACTCCGGGGAGGAAAAGAGAAGGCGGATGGCGGCGCCGGGCGAGGGTGCCCGCGCGGCATCTCGGATCAGCGCCACCCAGGGCTGCACCTGCGCCCAGGCGGAGTTGAAGCTGGCCAGCGGGTGGCTGACCCCGTAGATGCAGGGCTCCCGCTCGGGGGCGAAGCTCCCGAAGAGGCGATCCCAGACGATGAACGTCCCGGCGTAGTTCCGGTCCAGGTACTGCGGGTTGACGGCGTGGTGGACGCGGTGGTGGGAGGGCGTGTTGAGCACCGCCTCCAGCGGGCCGATGCGGCCCACCAGCTCGGTGTGGATCCAGAACTGGTAGAGCGTGACCAGCGCCTCGACCACGGCGAAGTGGAGCAGCGGGACGCCGAGCACGGCCAGGGGAAGGTAGAAGGGCAGGACGGTGAGGGGCGAGAGGATGGCCTGCCGGAGCGCCACCGCCAGGTTGTAGTCCTCGCTCTGGTGGTGGACGACGTGCACCGCCCAGAGCAGGTTCACCTCGTGCGAGAGCCGGTGCCACCAGTAGTAACCGAGCTCCACCCCCACCACCGCCAGAGCCCACGGCCAGAGGCTCTCCGGAGCGAAGGTGATCAGGCGGGCGCGCTGGTAGACCAGGGCGTAGACGGCGAGGACCGCCGCGCCTCCGAGAACGAGCACCGCCCGCTGGCCCACGCCGCAGCCCAGGTCGGCGAGCGCGTCGGCCAGACGGTAGACGCGCACCCGCCTGCGCCGGGCGACGAGAAGCTCCAGTCCGATGAAGACGAAGAAGGCCGGGATGGCCAGGGCGATGAGGTTCGGGCCCACGGGACGGAGGGAAAGACTACTCCGCCCGCCCACCCCGGGGGTGGCGCCAACCACCGACCGGCGGACGTGGGCTCAGGAGGCGACGTGCGCCAGGACGGGCACGCCCCAGGTCATCCCGTCATCCCGGATGCCCATCAGCGCCCCCGAGGCGCCGAAGCCGATGACGAAGAGGATGCCGCCGGCGAGGAGGGCCCCGGATGCCCACCGGCGGAGGTGACGGACGCCGAGAATGTGAAACGCGCTTGCCATGACTGCAGTGCTCCGGTTGCAAAGCCCGGCCGCGGACTCGCGGTGCGAGCGCCCGACCACATTGCACCACCGATGCCAGGGTGAGAACCCTGTCGCGACGGGCAGTTGGCCGGTTGGAGAGCGCCGGTTGTCGCGCGCGGCGCTACAGCGGCGTGCCGGCTGTTGCGCATCCGTACAGTCCGCTTCTCGAGGGTTCTCCGGGGGCGCCCCAGAGCTCGGTGGCCGGAGTCGGGCGGGACATGCCAGTCTCCCCGGGCCCATGGAAGAGCTCGCCCTGACCGTCGACGTGCACTGGACCAGCCCCTACGCCTTCAGCGCCTTCGTCGCGCTCCGGGAGAAGGGCCTCCCCTTCGACGTGGAGCCGGTGGCGCTCCAGCGCAAGGAGCATCACCGTCCCGACTACCTCGCCACCTCCCTCACCGGCCGCGTCCCGAGGCTGCGCCACCGGGACTTCTGGCTCTCCGAGAGCAGCGCCATCGACGAGTACCTGGAGGATGCGTTCCCGCCGCCCCGGCACCCGCGGCTCTTCCCGGCGGACATCCGCGAACGGGCCCGGGCCCGGCAGCTGATGGCCTGGGTGCGGAGCGATCTCATGCCCATCCGCGAGGAGCGCCCCACCTACAACCTGTTCTACGAGCGGACGAGCAAGCCGCTCTCGGCCAGGGCCGAGGGAGTGGCCGCGCGGCTCCTGGCCGTGGCGGACGCGCTCCTCGCCCCGGGCCGCACCACGCTCTTCGCGGCCTGGTGCATCGCCGACACGGACTTCGCGCTCATGCTCCAGCGGCTGCTCGTCAACGGGCACCCCGCGCCTGCGAAGATCCAGGCCTTCGTCGACGCGCAGTGGGCCAGGCCGTCGGTCCGGGCCTGGCTCGACCAGAAGCGCCCCACCTACGAGCCGTACTGAGCGCCCCCGCGGCCTCAGCCCTCGTCGTCCGCCGGCGGCGCCGGATCCTCCCCGCCCTCCGCTCGCTGGCGCGCTTGCTCCGCCTCGATGGCCGCCAGGAGCGCGCGCTCCTTCTCGTGGAACCGGCTCTTGCCCGGGTCGGCCAGCGTCCGGCGGGCGCCGTTGGCGTAGAACTCCAGATCTTGGTTGCTCGCTCCGTGGATGGGTGCGCCCTTGCTCCTCCCGTAGGGCGGAAAGACGGTGGGCGTCTCTCCCGGCCCGGGCGGCGGCGGCCGGCGCCGGGAGTCGGAACCGCGGCTCTCGCCGCCGATCTGCAGCTCGCCCAGCTTCAGACTGAACCCTTCCCCCTGGCGGACGGCGGTCCCGACGCGAACATGCTCCACTCCACCATCGGGTCGTGGCACCGCCACCGTCACCGGCAGTTCCTGGTCGCGCATGGGGCCCGAATCCCACCGCCGGCCTCGGCCTGTCAACACCGCCCGGCCGCCACCCGGACGCGGCGTCCGGGGTCAGGCGGCCCGCGCCTGGACCACCGCCTGGAGCCGCTCCAGCGCCTGCTCGACGACCTCCATCGCCGGTCCGAAGCTGAAGCGGGCATGGTTGCGGAACCGGGAGGCGCGCCCGCGCCGCCGCTTCCCGGGGTTGATGTCGAAGAACTCGCCCGGGACGGTGATCACCTTGTGCTCCAGCGCCGCCCGGAAGAAGGACATGCCGTCGGAGAGGGGGGCGGGGAGACCGGACAGATCGCCCCACACGTAAAACGTCCCCTCCGGCGCGCGGTCCACCCGGACGCCGAGCGCCCGGAGCCCGTCCAGGAGGCGGAGGCGCTTGGGCCGGAAGGCGGCATGGATCGCCTGCAGCTCGCGCTCCACGTGGCCGGGGTCGAAGAGCGCCATGGCCGCCCGCTGCAGCGGCTTGCTCCCCCCGCCGTCGAGAAAGGACCCGGCGCTGGCCACGGCGTCGATGACCGACTTCGGGGCCACCGTCCAGGTGACCCGCCAGCCCGGATAGCGCCAGTTCTTCGTCAGCCCGTCGAAGAGCACCACCGGATCCTTGTTCACGTCCCGGACGTAGGCGGCGGCGCTGCGCGGGGCGACCGGATCGGCCCACACGTAGTGGGCGTAGAACTCGTCGATGAGCAGCGCGCAATCGAGCGAGCGCGCCAGGTGCACCCAGGCGTCGAGCGCGTCCCCGGTCACCACCTTCCCGGTCGGGTTGGCCGGGTTGGAGAGGAGCAGCGCGGACAGGCCGCGCCCGAGGATCTCCTTGCGCAGGTCATCCACCGAGAAGTCGTACCCGCGCTCGGCATCGAGAAGGATGGGAATGGAGATGAATCCCTTGAAGGCGTCGAGCAGCTCCTCGTAGGCGGTGTAGTCGGGCAGGAAGTGGCCCAGGTTGACCGGCCCGAGGCTGGCCGCGGCGCGGGTGAGGGCCGCCCGACCGCCTCCGGAGATGCAGACGTTCTCCGGGCCGTACTGGGAGGGGAGCCCGCGGCGGTAGAGGCGGTTGTAGTGGGCGGCGATGGTCTCGCGGAGCTCCCACAGGCCGGCCACCGGCGCGTACTCCTGGTCCCCGGGGTCGATGACCACCGACCCGACGCGCGGGGGGGCCCCGGGGAGCTCCCCCGTCTCCGGCTGACCCTGGCCGAGGTTGCACCAGGCCGGGTCCTGCGGCGTGAAGCCGCGCTTCTGTGCCTCGGCGGTAACGAAGATGACGCCGGTGCGCGGCACCGTGCGGAACGCTGCAACCCCGCTGTCGCTCGACATGTCCTGGCCGCGACCCTACACCACCCTCCCGGCAAACGAGGAACGCGGGGACCCTTCCGGACGCGGGGTGCGGCGGCGACCCGGCACGTGCGTGGCCTGCGCGAGGCTCCCCGGTGACGCGACGCGCATCGACCCGCCGCGCGACAAGCCTGGACGGCCGTCCCCGGCTTCGCCACAGTGGCCGGTCGTTCGGCAGCGGAGGTGGGCACGATGAAGGCCAAGCTGACGCGCAGGTCGGTGCTCCGGAGCATCGTCGTCGCCGGGGCGGCCACCGCCCTGGAGGGCTGCGAGTCCAGCACCGGGGGGGTGGTGGACGGCGCGCCTGCCCAGCCCTTCTTCCCGCAGGGGGTCGCCTCCGGGGATCCGACGCCGACCAGCGTCATCCTCTGGACCCGGGTGACCGACCCCGTCTGGGCGGCGGACAAGACCCTTCGCCTCGAGGTGGCGACGGATCTCGACTTCACCCGGGTGATCGTCGACCAGAGCGGGCTTCCGGCGAAGGCGCAGCACGACGGAGCGATCAAGGTGAAGGTCACCCAGCTCACCGCCCGGACCCCCTACTTCTACCGCTTCAGCTACCGGAGCCGGGACGGCATCACCTACCGGTCCCACATCGGGCAGACGAGGACGGCGCCCGACCCCGGGGACGATACGCCGGTGCGCTTCGCCGTGGTCAACTGCCAGGATTACATCGGGCGCTTCTGGAACACCTACCAGCACCTCGGCGAGCTCAACCTCGATCTCGACTTCGTCCTCGCCATCGGCGACTACATCTACGAGACCACCGGCAATCCCAGCTTCCAGATCGCGGGGAGCAGCCGGTCCATCGGCTTCACGGACTCGGCCGGAGCCTTGACCTTCGGGAGCGGCTCCACCGCCTACCAGGCAGCGCAGTCGCTCTCCAATTACCGCCAGCTCTACCAGACCTACCGGGCGGATCCGGTGCTCCAGCGGGTGCACGAGCGCTACCCGTTCATCGTCACCTGGGACGACCACGAGTTCTCCGACGACTGCCACGGCGATGTGGCCACCTACACCAACGGTCTCAAGGACGAGACCGAGCCCCAGCGCCGCGTCAACGCCGACCAGGCCTTTTTCGAGTCCATGCCCGTCGACGACGGTCGCCCGGAGGGCGTCATCGAGACGGGCAGCGACCAGCTCTGGCCCAACGCCAAGCTCTGGCGCTCCTTCCAGTTCGGCCAGCACCTGGAGCTGGTGGTGACCGACTACCGGAGCAAGCGGCCGGACCACCCCGTCCCCGAGGACGCCTTCCCGGGCACGGTGGTCCTGGACAAGACCACGCTGCTCGGCGTGCTCACCGTGCAGCTGGGCAGCGCGGCGGCGGCGCAGGCCGCCTACGACCAGAGCTTTCCGGAGAGCCTCTTCGCCTACATCGACATCGACGCGGCGCCCTACGCCGCGGTGAAGAGGGTTCTCCTCACCGCCCTGCCCTTCGCCTACATCCAGGCCGGCCTGGACGCCGCCGAGGCCACGGCGCGCGCGCAGTCGGTGGTCACCGGGAACCTGGCACTGGTCGTGGTCAACCAGATCCTCACCGCCGCCGGCGCTCCCACCGTCCCCACCACCGGCCAGGACCGGGGCCTGGCCTTCGCCCAGATCGGCAAGCAGTCCCTCATCGGCAGCAGCATCGGATCGCGCTACGTGGTGGTGAAGGACCTCTACGACCTGTACGCCGGAGCGCTCTACGCCGGCCTGCTCTTCGGCGAGGCGCCCGGGGCCTCCGAGGACGCCTTTGGTGCCGAGCAGGAGCAGTTCATCCGGACCACGCTCGCCCAGTCCACGCGCACGTGGAACGTGCTCGTCTCCAGCACCTCGATGACCTCCATGCAGTGGAACCTGTCCACCAAGAACGTCCCGGCGCTCTACCAGACCAACTTCTATTTCGACGTCGACCAGTGGGATGGCTTCCCGGACAAGCGGGCCGAGCTGCTCGCCTTCATCGAGGCCAACGCGCCGAACACGGTGGTGGTGGCCGGGGACATCCACGCCTCCTTCCTCAGCGCCGGGGGGCCGACCGGGAAGATCGCCGAGTTCACCTCGGCGGCCATCAGCTCCCAGCACCTGGCCTCGGAGGTCCAGGATGCGGTGGTGGCCGCGGGCTTCCCGCAGGGGACGTCCATCTATCACGAGGTGGTGGAGAACCTGGAACCGCTGCTCAAGGAGAGCAACCCGGCCATCGTGGACGTCAACACCACCACGCACGGATTCCTGGTCCTCGAGGTGGGCAGCGGCGCGGCCACCGGCACGTTCCACCGCATCCTGGCCAGCGAGGTGACCACCGACTACTCCAAGCCGGGCTCGCCCTCGCTGGACACCAAGTTCACCACCGCCGCCTTCCAGGTGCTCAACGGGGCGATCACCCCAGCCTGAGCAGGCCGGCCGTCACCCGCTGATGCGGGCCTCCTCCACGTCGAGCTGGAACTCGATGCGGTGCAGCACCTCGTCGCTGATCACGCCCTGGTCACGGAGGTGGATGAGCTCCTGCCGCTGCGCATCGATGAGCTCGTGCATCAGCCGGCGGTAGCCGTCGCCGGTGCCCTTCTCGGCGGCGGTGCCCAGCGAGACCTTTTCCTCCAGCCGCTTCCGGCGCTCCTCGAGCGAGGCATGGACTGCCTCGGCCCGGGCCCTGGGCGTCCAGGGCTCGTCGAGCAGCGCCCGGATGCGGGCCTGGCCGGCCTTCACCGCCTCGAGGCGGGCGTGCCGCTCCTCTCGCTCGGCGCCCCCGTCGTCGATGACCCGGAGCCAGCGGATGAGCGGCCCGAGCGTCAACCCCTGGAGCAGGAGCGTCACCAGCACCACCACGAAGGCGACGAAGATGACCTCCGCCCGGTACGGGAACCGGGCCCCGGAGGCGATGGTCAGCGGCAGGGCCAGCGCCGTGGCCAGCGAGACGACGCCCCGCATCCCGGCCCAGCCGATGATGAACAGGGTGGACAGCGGCGGCATGGGGTCCGCCCGGCCGATGGCCGGGATGAGGACCCGGGGCAGGACGGCGGCCGGGTAGACCCAGACGATGCGCACCAGCATCACCACCAGGCTGACCAGGAGGCCCACCCCCACCATCGAGGCCAGCCTGCCGCCCTCCAGCCCGGCGACCACCGTGCGCAGCTGGAGCCCGAGGAGGATGAAGGCCAGGGCGTTGAGAAGCAGCACCCAGGTCTCCCACACGGCGTAGGCGGGAAGTCGAGCCTCCGCCCGGAGGATGCGCGGCGCCCGGTACCCCACGAAGAGCCCGGCGGTGACCGCGGCCAGGACGCCGGAGGCGTGCACCGCCTCGGCCGGAAGCCAGACCAGATAGGGGCTGACCAGCGAGAAGAGAATGAGGATGTACGGGTCACGGCTGCGCTTGGTGATCTCGGCGATGAGCCATCCGCCCCCGAGCCCCACCGCCACCCCGGCGACGGTCACCCAGAGGAAGGTGAGCGCGGCGTGCCCGGCCGAGAAGGTCCCGGTGGCCACGGCGACCACGGCGAACCGCGCGGCCACCAGGGCCGACGCGTCGTTGACCAGGCTCTCGCCCTCGAGGATGGCGACCAGGCGACGGGGAAGCGCCACCTGGGCGGCGATGGCGGAGGTGGCCACGGCATCGGTGGGCGAGATGACCGCCCCGAGCGCGAAGGCCACCGCCCAGGGCATTCCTGGCAGCAGCGCCCGCGCCACGAATCCGACAACGAGCACGGTGGTGAACACCAGGCCCACCGCCAGGAGCCCGATGGCCCGCTTGTTCTTCCGGAAGTCGCGCCAGGACATGGTCCAGGCGTCGGCGTAGAGGAGCGGCGGAAGGAAGAGGAGCAGCACGAGATCTGGGTTGAGCTGGACCTGAGGCACGCGCGGCACCAGGGCCAGGACCAGCCCGCCGACCACGAGGAGGATGGGATAGGGCACCCCGATGCGGCGGGCGATGGTGGCCAGCACGACCACCGCCAGGAGCAGGCCGAGGATGAGCTCGAGGATCGCCTTGAGGTCCAGCTCGGGCATGGGCCGGAGGCGAGGCTAGACCAGCGGAGCGGTGGGCGGGGGCGCCGGCGCGCGGCGGCCGGGCGGGGCCCGGGATCTGCGGCGCGGTCGCTCCGCCCGGGCAGCACAGCTGCCGCACCGCTTCCGGACGCTACTCGACAACCGTCCGGGGCAGGGCTAGCCAGAGCGGTCCCCATGCGCTGGTCGTCGCTCAACCCCTGGAAGGACCTGGCCGGTCTCCCGCGCGAGCTGTGGCTGGTCGCGCTGGCGCAGTTCGTCAACCGCGCCGGGACGATGGTCATGCCCTTCCTGGTCCTGTACCTGACCAGCGACCGGGGGCTGCCGCCGACCCGGGCCGGCCTGGCCATCGCTGTCTACGGTGGGGTGGCGCTGCTCTGGGCGCCCGTGTCCGGCCGGCTCGGCGACCGCTGGGGCCAGCTGCGGATGATCAAGGCCTCGCTCTTCACCAGCGCCCTGGTCATGGTGCTGGTCCCCCTCTTCCGCAGCTACCCGGCCATCCTCGCCTCGCTGGTGGTGCTGGCCCTGGTCTCCGAGCCGGTGCGGCCGGCGGCCATGGCCCTGGTCAGCCACCTGGCTCCCCCCGAGCGGCGCCGGCAAGCCTTCGCCCTCAACCGCCTGGCGGTCAACCTGGGCATGAGCATCGGGCCCACCGCCGGCGGGCTCCTGGCCGAGGTCTCCTTCGAGTCGCTCTTCTGGGTGGACGCCGCCACCTCGCTCCTGGCCGGCATCTTCCTGGCGGTCGTCCCCTTCCGAGCGCCGGATCACGTTCACGAGGGGCACGGCGGGCACACCGGCGCGGCGCTCGGCGACCGGAAGCTGGTCTATGCCGTCCTCGCCCTCCTCCCGGTGCTGCTGGTCTTCTTCCAGCACACCTCGACCATGGCGCTCTTCCTGGT
>DASPUU010000052.1:0-7974 GCA_035622755.1 Myxococcaceae bacterium | reverse complement strand
CGGCGAACTCGCCGGACGCGCTCTTCCAGCACTGCATGGAGGAGGGAGCCCGTGCGCGCGAGCAGGGCGACTTCTCCGCCTCCGGCGTCCAGTACCGCCGGGCGCTGAGCGTGAAGCCCGGCTCGCTCGAGGCGCAGGAGGGACTGGGCGGTGCCATCGTCCGCTCCAGCGGTTCGGCGGGCAGCTACCCAGAGGCCATCAGGCTGCTCAACGACGTCCTCCGGGCCGATGCCAAGCGTCCGCTGGCCTGGCTCTATCTGGGGATGGCGCAGCAGTTCAGCGGGCAGTATGCGCCGGCGCTCGAGTCGTACCGCACCTACCTCGAGCTCGCCCCCCACGACCAGTGGGCGCCCGAGGTCCGGGCGGTGGTGAAGGCGCTCGGACCCGAGGTGGCGCGCGGCGGCCACGCGCGCTAAACGCACCCCAGGTGCCGATGCGGGTGCTGGGCCTGGAGACCTCCTGCGACGAGACCGCCGCCGCGGTGGTGGAGGGCGGGCGCCGTGCGCTGTCCGACGTGGTCTCCACCCAGGTGGACATCCACCGGCGGTGGGGCGGCGTGGTGCCCGAGCTGGCCAGCCGGAACCACGTGGTGCAGGTGCTCCCGGTGGTGGACGAGGCCCTGGCCCGCGCCGGGGTCTCCCTCTCCGAGCTGGACCTCATCGCCGTGACCACCGGGCCGGGGCTCCTCGGCGCGCTGCTGGTCGGGCTGCAGACCGCGCGCGGCCTGGCCGCGGCCACCGGGCTGCCGGTCCTCGGCGTCAACCACCTCGAAGGCCACCTGCTCGCCGTCCGGCTGCTCGAGGATGCCCCCGAGCCTCCCTTCCTCGGCCTGGTGGTGTCGGGCGGGCACACCAGCCTCTACCTGGTGGAGGCCTACGGCCGGTACCGCCGGCTCGGGGCGACCCGGGACGATGCCGCCGGGGAGGCGTACGACAAGGTGGCCCGGCTGCTCGGGCTCCCCTACCCGGGCGGGCTTCCCATCGACCGCCTGGCCCAGTCCGGCGACTCCCGGGCGATTCGCTTTCCGCGCGCGCTCAATGCGCCCGATGCGGTGGACTGGAGCTTCAGCGGGCTGAAGACCGCGGTGCGCTCGCACCTGCGCACGCACGGCGTGCCCGAGGGGCAGGCGCTGGCCGACCTCTGCGCCTCGTTCCAGGAGGCGGTGGCCGATGCCCTCTCGCGCAAGGCGGTGGCCGCGGCGCGGCGCCTGGGGATCCCCCGGCTGGTGCTCTGCGGCGGGGTGGCGGCCAACAGCCGGCTCCGCGCGCTCACCGTGGAGCGGGCCGCCGAGCGCGACATCCGTGTCTTCCTTCCCCCGGTCCGCCTCTGCACCGACAATGCGGCGATGATCGCCGTGGCCGGAACCGAGGCCTGGGTCCGGGGCGAGCGGCCATCGGGTGAGCTCGGCGTCGACGCCGCCTGGAGCCCCTGAGGCCGTGGAGTCTCCCCGTTCCATCCTCCAGCGGCGCGGGCTGCGCCCCAAGTACAGCTGGGGCCAGAACTTCCTCGGGGACCCGGAGGTGCTGGAGCAGATCGTCTCCGCCCTCCAGCTCGTCCCGGGCGAGCCGGTGGTGGAGCTCGGGCCGGGGCTGGGCCACCTCACTCGCTTCCTGCTCGCCACCGGCGCCCGGGTGACGGCGGTGGAGCGGGACCAGGACATGGTGGAGGCGCTCTCCGAGCTCCCGAGCGACCGCCTCACCGTGGTGGCGGCCAATGCCGCGGAGGTGGACTTTGCCCGCCTGGCCGGGGCGGACCGCGTGGCGGTGGTGGGGAACCTGCCCTACCACCTCACCAGCCCCATCCTCTTCAACCTGCTCGAGCAGCACGCCCACGTGAGCCGCGCCGTCTTCACCGTGCAGAAGGAGGTCGCCGAGCGGCTCGCGGCCGAGCCGGGCAGCCGCACCTACGGGCTGCTCACCGTGCTCCTCGGCCTCCACTTCCGGGCGCACCTGCTCTGCACCTTGCCCGCCCACCTCTTCCACCCGCCCCCGGCGGTCGACTCCGCCGTGCTGCGGCTCACCGCGCTGCTCCGGCCCCGGGCCGAGGTCACCGACGAGGCGCACTTCCGGCGGGTGGTGAAGGCGGCTTTCGCCCACCGCCGCAAGACGCTCTTCAACTCGCTGCGTTCGGACCCCCGGCTCGGCGCGGCCGACGCCATCCGCGCCTCCCTGGAGGCGGCCGGGATCGATCCCACCCGGCGAGCGGAGACGCTCAGCGTGGAGGAATTCGGTGCCGTGGAACGGGCGCTCGCCGGCCACCGGTGAGGGGCGGATTTGGCGCCTCACCGGCGCCGGACTGGTCTAGCCTCGCGCGGCGGGCATGATCGCTGCGGGAGGTGGAGCGATGGCTGGCCATGGGAAGTGGGGATGCACGGCCACGGCAGGCGTGGCGTTGCTTGCCCTCGCGCTGCCCTCCGTCGGTCGAGCCGACGGGGATGCCGCGGCTGCGACCCCGGAGACCGTCCCGCTGCGGCGTGAGCTCGCCGGCCACCTGTTCCTTCCCTCCCGGTACGCCCTGGACCCGTTCGTCTCCACCTATGTCGGCTCGGAGACCGGCGTCGGCATCGGGACGTCCCAGGGGCACACCTTCGACATCAATGGCAACCCGGTCTCGGTCGCCGATTACCAGGTGGGCGCCTTCGCCCAGTACCTCGACTTCCAGTACGGCTTTCTCGACTGGTGGGCGGTCCGGGCCTCGGTGCGCGTCTTCGTCTACACGGGAACGAATACCACTGGCCTGGTGGGGGTAGGCACCTCGCTCCAGATCAATCCGATGCTGGGGACGACGGTCAGCTTCAAGATCGGGGAGAGGCTTCGCCTCGGAGGGGCGGTCGACGTCGCGTTCGGGCCGGCGGTGTTCTTCAACATCGTCGAGGCAGTCAAGAACAGCATCTCCTCGGGCGAAGTCACCGCGCCGCTGAACAGCTTCAGCCAGTTCACCGTCAAGCCGGCTGTCGTCGGCTCCTGGGCGATCAGCGAGGCGTTCGGCCTTACCTACTCCTTCGCCTACCAGTACACCGGTGCGTCGGCCAGCTACACCGGCGTCTACGCCAACCTTCTGGCGCTGAACGTCCTGGTCGATTTCGACATGTACGCGTTGAAGTGGGTGCCGATCGGGCTCTTCGCCGGCTTCCAGACCAGCTTCAGCGTCTCGGATACGAAGTTCCTCCAGTACCAGTATCAGTTCGGCATCTTCTACACCGGCGTGCGGCCGCTCGACGTCGGCCTGGAGATCCTTTACCTGCGTTCGCCGATCGTCGGGAACACGAGCGTCTTCCTCTCCTCGGTGAGTGGATTGATCACCATCCAGTACAACTTCAACTAGCCCGTGGGGGGAGCCGGTCAGCCCCGCCCGGTGGCCAGGGCCGTGAAGAGCTCGCCCTGCTGGGCGAGGAAGCGCCGGAAGGCCGGCTCGTGAAGGCGCATCGCGCGCGCCACCTCCGCCACCAGCGCGTCGAGAGAGGCGGCGCCGGGCTTCTTCAGCTCCAGCGCCAGGCGCAGCATCGCCGCCCCGTGCAGCGCGTCCTCGGACGCACCGGTCGCTCCGTCGGCTTCTTCGCTCGGCCGGGCTTTCGCTCTCCGGGGGTGCATCGCGCCCGGGGGAGGTGAGCGCCCCGGGAGCGCGCATCGTACCGGCGGGGCAGGCGCCGCTGTCAAACCACCGGGGCGGGCCCGGCGTTGAAGGAGTCGGTCCTGCGTGCTTGACTTCGCCGCCCTTCGGCGAGGCCTTTCCGTGGAGCACCGCTACATCGCTGTCGAGGGACCGATCGGCGTCGGGAAGACGAGCCTCACCCGCCTCCTCGCCGAGCGGCTCGGGGGGCGCCCGGTGCTCGAGGCGGTGGAGGAGAATCCCTTCCTCCCCGCCTTCTACCAGGACCGGGCGAAGCACGCGTTCCAGACCCAGCTCTTCTTCCTGCTCAGCCGCTACCAGCAGCAGCTGGCCCTCGGCCAGGCCGACCTCTTCGCCCAGGTCACGCTGACCGACTACGTCTTCGCCAAGGACCGCATCTTCGCCGCCTCGACGCTGTCCCCGGACGAGCTCGCCCTCTACGAGCGCATCTACACCGCGCTCGGGCCGAGGGTGGTACAGCCGGACCTGGTCATCTACCTGCAGGCCCGGCTCGACGTCCTCCTCCAGCGCATCCGGCGGCGGGCGCGGGACTACGAGCGGCACTTCGACGCGGAGTACCTGGAGAAGCTGTCCCGCGCTTACAACGACTTCTTCTTCCACTACGGAGAGACGCCGCTCCTGGTCATCAACACCAGCGACATCGACTTCGTCCACAACGAGGCGGATCTCGAGAATCTGGTGTCCGTGGTCCGCAGGATGCGCAAGGGGGTCCATCACTACCTGCCCCTGGCCGATATGCGGGGCCGCTGACGTTCAACGGCAGCGGAACGTGCTCCGGATTGGGTGGCGCGGCGAGGGGGAGACGGCGATAGTCATTCGCCAAGGAGCCGACGGCGATCCCCATGGTGGGGACGGTGAATGGCTCCGGGCAGTTGAAAACCGAGAGCACCGGACGGAGGTGAACCCGTGGACAAGGTCACCATCCACACGCTGAAGCGCCAGAAGCAGGCCGGCCAGAAGATCTGCATGGTGACGGCCTACGACGCCACCTTCGCCCGCATCCTCGACGACGCCGGAGCGGACGTCCTTCTCGTCGGGGACAGCCTGGGCATGGTGTTCCAGGGCCACGACTCCACCCTTCCGGTGACCATGGACCAGATGGTGTACCACTGCCGCGCCGTCACGCGCGGCACGCGCCGGGCGCACGTGGTGGGCGACATGCCCTTCCTCAGCTACCAGGCTTCTCCCCAGGAGGCGGTGCGCAATGCCGGCCGCCTCGTCGCCGAGGGAGGGGTGGGGAGCGTGAAGCTGGAGGGCGGCGCGGAGTTCTCCGAGACCATCGCGCACATCCTCCGGGCGAGCATCCCGGTGATGGGGCACATCGGCCTCACTCCGCAGTCGGTGCACAAGATGGGCGGGTACGTGGTCCAGGGCCGCGACGAGGAGACGGCGAAGCGCCTCTACCGCGACGCGCTGGCGCTTCAAGACGTCGGCTGCTACGCGCTGGTCCTGGAAGGAGTCCCCCTGGAGCTGGCGCGGGACATCACCGCCGCCCTGTCCATCCCCACCATCGGCATCGGCGCCGGGGTGCACTGCGACGGGCAGGTGCTCGTCTGCTACGACCTGCTCGGTCTGAATCCGGACTTCAAGCCGAAGTTCGTCAAGCGCTACGCCGACCTCTACGGCGCCACCCGGACCGCCGCCGAGGCATTCTTCGCCGAGGTGCGCAGCGAGGCGTTCCCGGACGAGGAGCACTCCTTCAAGTCGAAGACCATCCGGCTGGTGGCCAGCAATCCCTCTGTCGTCCCGGCCACGCCGCCGGGGGGCGGCCCGGGCGAGGAGAAGGTGGGTCCGGTGTACGGGGTGCCGGTCTGACCTCCCTCCCGACGGCCATCCCGCGGCTGCTCGAGAGCGGGGCCGAGGTGTCCAGCCTCTCCGAGGCCACCCGGCGGGCGGGCCGGCGGCTGGCCCTGGTCCCGACCATGGGATTTCTGCACGCCGGCCACCTGAGCCTGATGGCCGAGGCACGCTCGCGCGCCGACGTGGTGGTGGTGAGCATCTTCGTCAACCCGAGCCAGTTCGGCCCGGCGGAGGACCTCTCCCGCTATCCGCGCGACCTCGCCGGGGACCTCGCCAAGTGCGCGGCCGCCGGGGTCGATGCGGTCTTTCATCCGGCCCCGGAGGAGATGTACCCGGCCGGCCACCAGACCTTCGTCGAGGTGACCGAGCTCTCACGCGGGCTGTGCGGGGACCGCCGCCCGGGCCACTTTCGCGGGGTGGCCACGGTGGTGACCCAGCTCTTCGCGCTGGCGCGGCCCCATGTCGCCGTCTTCGGCGAGAAGGACTACCAGCAGCTGCTCGCTGTCCGCCGCCTGTCTCGGGACCTCCACCTCGGGGTGGAGGTGGTGGGAATGCCCATCGTCCGGGAGGCGGACGGGCTGGCGATGAGCTCGCGGAACGCCTACCTCGCGCCTCAGGAGAGGGTCCGGGCGCTCGCCCTGTCGCGCGGGCTGGAGGGCGCGCAGGACGCCTTCCAGCGCGGCGTCACGGACGGACACACCCTGCGGGAGCGGGTCCGTGCGGAGCTCCGCCGCTCGGAGCTTCGCGAGGACTACGTGGAGCTGGTGGATGCCGAGACGCTCCATGCCCTGGAGTGCGCTGACCGTCCCGCCCGGCTCCTGGTCGCCGCCTTCGTCGGATCGACGAGGCTCATCGACAACGCCCCCTTGGGTTGATGCGTGGCCCGCCCGGCCTCCAGAGACGCCCCGGCCGCCGAGAAGGTCATCGCCACCAACCGGAGGGCGCGGGCCGACTACGCGGTGGAGGAGACGCTCGAGGCCGGACTGGCTCTGCTGGGGAGCGAGGTGAAGAGCCTCCGCGCCGGCGCGGTCCAGATGTCCGATGGGTATGCCTTGCCCCGGGGGCGAGAGCTGTTCCTGCACAATCTGCGCATCTCCCCCTACCAGGCGGCCACCCTCTTCCCCCACGAGCCCACCCGGCCGCGCAAGCTGCTGCTCCACCGGGCGGAGCTCGACCGCTGGTCGGCCCGGGTGCGGGAACGAGGTTATTCCATCGTTCCACTCGTGCTTTACTTCAAGGGGGGCCGGGCCAAGGTGCGGCTCGGGCTGGTCAAGGGAAAGACGCACCAGGACCGCCGGCAGGACATCCAGCGGCGGGAGACGCAACGAGAGCTGGATCGGCTCGTGCGGCGGCGTTAGGCGAAAGGGCCATCGGGCCATGGACGACCGGACCCCGGAAAAGAAGGAACGCCTGCTCTCGGCGCTCGACCGGGGCATGGTCATGGTCCACCTGGACGCCCGCCGCCCCGGCGTGGTCGTCCCCGCGACCCTCCGCTGCGAGCCCCATCTGCGGCTCAACCTCAGCTACCGCTTCGAGCCGTCGGACCTCTCGGTGGGGGAGTGGGGGCTCCGGAGCACGCTCAGCTTTTCGGGCGCGCGCTTCACCGTCGCCGTGCCCTGGAGCGCGGTCTTCGCCATCACCAGCCACGCCAGCCGCGAGTTCTGGATGTTCCCCGAGGACATGCCGCCCGAGCTCACCCAGGGCCGGACGGCGCCGGGTCCCCGGCCCGTGCCCGAGCGCCCCGCGGCGCCGCTGCGCGGCGTGCCGAGAGCCATCGGCGCCCGCCGGGAACCGGAGGACTCGCGCCCGCGGTCGCGCGCCCATCTCCGGGTGGTGAAGTGATCCCGGCTCAGCGCCGCTGGAGCCTGACCTCGAGGCGCGCGGGGCCGCCTCCCCCGAAGCTTCCGCTCCACGTCCGGTAGCCGGGGCGGACGAGCTCGACGCGCACCGCCCCGGGTCCCCAGGCGTTGTCCGCCGCCCAGGGCGTCGTCCCCACCTCGGTCCCCTCGATGCGAACCACCGCACCCGGGGGCTCGCTGGTGATGAACACCACCGGAGCCGGGGCGGGACGGCCGCCGGCGAGGCGGGCACGGACCAGGTAGGCCCCCCCGGCCAGGAGGGCGACGAGCAGGGGCAGGACGAGCAGCCACGGAACGCGACCGGGCACGCGCACCGGAGGAGGAGGGGGCGGGGGGACGTAGTCGGTGTCGGCGCGCGGTGGGCGGTCGACCAGCTCCAGGGCGCCCTTGCGCTCGGGAGGACGGGTCGGCTGGGCGCGCTCGATGCGCTGCATCCGCTGCGCGGCCGGCGAGGGCTGGGCGAGCTTGCCGTCGGCGTCGAGGCTCGGGCCGGTGAAGGTGAAGGGCTCGTCGTCCCGGTCGGGAGCGCTCATCGGGGCACCGGCGCAGAGGTGAGGGGAAAGCGCTCGGAGAGGTCGCGGAGCGTCTTCCAGTTGAAGATGCCGGTGGTGTGCCCGTCGCTGAAGTGGATGTGCAGGGCGTAGTTTCCCGCCGGGCGCACCTCCGTCAGTGACACCTGGTCGCT
>DASPUU010000051.1:0-3314 GCA_035622755.1 Myxococcaceae bacterium | reverse complement strand
CCCCCGTGCGGCGCGCGCTGCCGGTGCTCGCCGCCCTGGCCGGGCTCGCGGGCTGGCTGGACTTCAGCCGGATCCACCAGAGCCAGCATGCCGACAGCCTGGTCCCGGTGCTCGCCGGGCTCACCGCCTGGACGCCGTTCTTCTGGGGCCAGGACCGGCTCGGCATGCTCATCCCGTTGCTCGCGCTCCCCGTCCGGAGCCCGGGCCCTCACCTCATGGTGGAGGGCTTCCTGGCGCTCGGGCTCTCGGCGCTGGGTCTGGTCCTCCTGGTCCGGGTGCTGCTTCCCCGCCGGGTGAGCTGGGCGGCCCCTTCCGCCCTCCTCTTCGTCCTGGTCCTGGTCCTGGCGCCGCCGAACGAGCGATTCGACATCCTCTGGCTCCACCAGCCGTACACGCAGTCCTTCGGCCTCGGGCTCGGGGCCGTGGCGCTCCTCGAGCGGCGGGGAAAGCTCCGGATGGCGGCGGCGGCGCTGCTGCTCCTCGCCGCGGCCTGGGTCAACGTCGCGGTCGGCTCGGTCGTCGGCCCGCTCGCCGTCTGGCGCGCCCTGCTCACCGACACCGGGCGCGCCGAGCTGGGCCGGCTGGGGCTGGCCCTGGGGAGCGTCGTCCTGGTCGCGGCGGCGACGGTGTGCTCGGTGCTCGCCTCCAGCTCCGTGGACCTGCCGGCGACCCCGCACGAGCTCCTCCCGGCCGGCGCCTGGCCCGAGGCGGCCGCCGGCCTGCTCCACGTCGCCTGGAGGACGCCCGGCATGCGCGCCTGGCTGGAGGTCTCGCTCCTGCTCGCGCTCCTCGGCCTCCTCGCCCTGGCGTTCCGGCGCGTCCGGGCGGAGGCGGGCCCGGTGCTCGCGGCCGCGGCCGGGCTGACCGTCGTCTCGGTGGTCCCCTTCGGAGTGGCCGCCACCTCGCTCTGGGTGCAGAAGAACGGCTACGCCGTCCGCTACCTCATCCCCTCTCTCCTCCTCGTCGAGGCCGCGCTCTGCCTCCTGGCCACCCTGCCCCTGCTTGCCGTGGCCCGGGAGGACCGGGGGATGGTCCGGGCGGCGAGCCTGGGGGCGGTGGCGGTGGCCATCCTCGTCACGGTCGGCCCGCCGAGCACCCGCGCGGTGACCGACGCCTTCGAGGCTCGATGGGGGGCGGCGGCGCGCGACGTCGCCGCCTCCGGTGCGACGCACGTCACCGGCGACTACTGGAAGGTCTGGCCGACGGTGTTCACCACCGACTGGCTGCTCGGGAGCTCCCGGCGCTCGCGGTGGCCCTACGGGCTCACCGATCGGAGCATCGCCACACTGGAGCGGGCCCGGGCAGTCGAGCGGCCACGGGTGGCGGTGCTGGACGGAAACGGGGCGTGGCTCGGGCTGCTCGGCCCCCACCGCTGGGCGGTCGTCGAGCGGCGGCCGACCTGTCTGGTGCTCTCGGGAAACTGAGGGCGTCTCAGACGAGGAGCGGCAGGCGCCCGCTGAGGTAGTCGCGCGCCACCACTCCGAGGTGCACCTCGTCCGGACCGTCCGCGATGCGCGCCGCCCGGGCGCTCCGGTACCAGAGCGCGAAGGGAAGGTCCTCGCTGTAGCCGCGGGCGCCGTGCATCTGGATGGCGTTGTCCAGCACCTGGCAGAGGGTGCGGGCGACGTGCGTCTTGGCCAGGGAGGCGTAGGGCCGCGCCTCCTTCGTCCGGTCCTGCGCCAGCAGCCAGGCGCAGTGCCAGGTCATGAGATTTCCGGCGTGGATGGCGGTGGCCGCCTCGAAGAGCATGGCCTGCATCGCCTGATGCTCGGCGAGGAGCCGCCCGAAGCTGACCCGGGTGGTGAGGTAGCTCCGGCACAGCTCCACCGTCCGGTCGGCCAGCCCGAGCCAGCGCATGCAGTGGGTGAGCCGGGCGGGGATGAGGCGCGCCTGGGCCAGGGCGAAGCCCTCCCCCTCCTTCCCCAGGACGGCCTCCTCGCCGACGCGCACTCCCTCGAGGTGAAACTCCGCCTCCCGGTGGGCGAGCAGGTCCGGCGCCAGCGTCCGGATGTCGCGTACGTGGGTCACGCCCGGAGCGTGACGGTCCACGACGAAAAGGGTGGCCCCGGTCCGCGGGTCGTCCGAGGTGCGGGCCATGACGATGAGGAAGGAGGCCCGCCCCCCGCCGGTGGAGTACCACTTGTGTCCGTCGATGCGCCATCCACCGCCCTCCCGCACCGCACGGGTCCGGAGGTTGGAGGGATCGGCGCCCGCGCCGGGCGCAGGCTCGGTCATGCAGAAGGCGGAGGTGATCTCCGCGCGCGCCAGCGGGCCCAGCCAGCGCTCGCGGAGGCCGGGGCTGGCCCGGTGGAGGAGCAGGTCCATGTTCCCCTGGTCCGGGGCGTCGCAGTTGAAGACGCGCGCCCCCACCGGCGAGCGGCCCATCTCCCGGAAGAGGGTGCACATCCCGAGGATGCCCAGGCCCCGTCCGCCGTACTCGGCCGGAAGATGGGGAACGAAGAGGCCCTCCTGCTTGGCCGCCTCCTGGAGCTCGCGCAGCGCTCCCTCCTCGCCGGCTGCGTCCTCGCGGATGACGTCGTCCTCCCGCGGGATGACCAGCGCCTCCATGAAGGTCCGCACCTCCTGGCGCAGCGCTGCGAGCTCGGGAGTGAGTGAGAAGTCCATGTCAGCCCTCGATGTCCGAAGCGAGGTCGAAGCGCGGGCTGAGGACCCGGAGCGCGTCGGCCAGTGTGGAGCGGAGGTGGTCCCGCAGCGCCCGCTCGTCCGGCGGCCCATCGCCGGAGGCCAGCCGCTCGCCCAGGACGGCGTTGAGACGGCGGAGCGCCGAGCGGGTGTCCCCTTCGGGAAGGTCGACGTCGGGGAGGAGGGCGCGCAGCCGCTCGAGCTCCCGGCTGGCCTGCCCGGGACGCTGCTCCAGCTCACCGGCCAGGGTCGAGGCGAGGTGGGCGGCGATGAGGACGCGGAAGGCGAGCCGTTTGTCGGAGACGGTGGGGTGCAGCTCCTCGAGGAGAAACCGGCCCAGGGCCTCGAGCACGGCGCGCGGGTCGGGTCGCTCCTGCATCGCTCCTCCCTAGGCCCCTCGCTCCACCAGGCGGAGCGCTTCCCATTCCATCTCCGGAGCGCGCCGGGCGATGGCCAGGTATTCCAGGTCCGACTCCTCTCCCGACAGGTAGCGCTCGCCCTGGTGCACGCTCCCTGCCGCCCAGCGGACGTTGCCCATCACCTCCCAGAAGTGGAGGACCGGGAGCGGGATGTGTCGGCCGCTCGCTCGCGCATAGGCGTCGAGGAACGCCCCCCGGGTGGCGAGCCCACCGGCCGGGAGCAGGTTCTGGCCGAAGCGCCAGTCCCGGACG
>DASPUU010000050.1:0-12794 GCA_035622755.1 Myxococcaceae bacterium | reverse complement strand
CGGGGGTGGCCGCGGCGAGCAGGGCCACCGCCCCCTCGAGCTGGGCATAGAGAAGGAGCGGAGCGGGGCGGCGGTCCGCCAGCCGTCCGAGGAGCAGTCCACCCGCCCCCAGGCCGCCGATGAACATCGCCAGCACCGCGGCCGAGGCGGCGGTGGAGGCCCCGAAGAGCAGCCGGAACTCGCGCAGCCAGGCGGTCTGGTAGACCAGAGCGCAGAACCCCGAGCAGAACAGGAGCGGCGCCACCCACCCCTCCGGTCGTCTCAAGCGCCCTCCTGGTCGCCCAGTCCATGCTTGGCCAGCCGGTAGCGGAAGCTGCGGAAGGTGAGCCCGAGCAGCGCGGCCGCCCGCGTCTTGATGCCGTCCGCGCGGCGCAGCGCCTCGAGCAGGTAGCGGCGCTCCGCCTCGTCCAGGTGCCGCTCCAGCGAGAAGGCCTCCCCCAGCTCGACCCCGGGCGCTCCGGAGGAGGGCGGCTGCGGCTCGCCGCGCAGCGCCGCGGGAAGGGTCTCCGGGCCGAGCTGGTCGGACTCGGCCAGGGTGGCGGCCCGCTCGACGATGTTCTGGAGCTGGCGGACGTTGCCCGGGAAGGCGTAGGTCTCGAGGATGCGCAGCGCCTCGGGGGAGAAGCGCAAGAGGGGCCGCTCCAGGTCCTCGCGCATCCGGCTGAGGAAGAACTCGGCCAGCTGGGCGATGTCGTCGCGGCGGTGCCGGAGCGGGGGGAGGTCGATGGTGATGACGTTGAGCCGGTAGAAGAGATCCTCGCGGAAGCGCCCGGCGCGGACCTCGGCGTCGAGCTGCTTGTTGGTCGCCGCCACCAGCCGCGCGGAGTAGGGAACCTCCGCCGAGCTCCCCACCGGCTTCACCATCCTCTCCTGGAGGACCCGGAGGAGCTTCACCTGGGTGGCCGGGACGAGCTCGCCGATCTCGTCCAGGAACACGGTGCCCTCTCCGGCCGCCACCAGGAGCCCGGCCCGCTCGGCCAGGGCGCCGGTGAAGGCCCCCTTGACGTGGCCGAAGAGCTCGGACTCGAGCACCCCCTCGGCCAGCGCCGCGCAGTTCACCGGCAGGAAGGGCTTGCCGGCCCGCGGCCCGGCCAGGTGGATGGCCCGGGCCACCAGCTCCTTTCCGGTTCCGCTCTCGCCGGTGATGAGCACGGTGGAGCGCGAGGGGGCGACCTTGCGGATCAGCGCCCGGACGTTCTGCATCGACTCGCTCGCCCCGACCATGAGGAGGTTCCCGGCGAGCGACTGCCGCAGCGCCCGGTTCTCCTCGCGCAGGGCGCGCTTCTCCAGGGCGTTCTGGACGAGGAGGGTCATCTCCTCGTTGTCGAACGGCTTGCAGATGTAGTCGTAGGCGCCCTCGCGCATCGCCTCCACGGCGGAGGCCGGCGTGCCGTAGGCGGTGATCAGGATCACCTCCGGGGGGCTGGCCTGCTCGCGCGCGGTGCGCAAGACTTGCAGCCCGCTCTCGTTCCCCAGGCGCATGTCGGAGACGACCAGGTCGACGTCCCCCTCGCCGAGGCGCGCCCGGGCCTCGGACACGCCCCCGGCGGTGACCACCTGGTGACCCCGCCGCTGGAGGAGGACCTCCAGGTACTGCCGCATCGACGGCTCGTCGTCGACGACCAGGACGCGCGAGGAGCTCATGGAGAGAGCGCGACGACGAACTCCGTGCCCTGCGCCGGCGAGGAGCTGACGTGGACCTGGCCCCCGTGGGCCCGGACGATGGAGTGGACGGTGGAGAGACCGAGCCCGGTGCCCCCCGGCGTCTTGCTGAAGAAGGGCTCGAAGATGTGAGGCAGGTCGGCCGAGGCGATGCTGCCGGCGGAATCCCAGACGTGGATCCGCCGCAGGTCGCCGCTGCTCGAGAAGTAAGCCCGGACCCGGCCTCCCCGCCCCGCCGCCGCCAGAGCGTTGCGCAGGATGTTGAGCAGTACCTGGCGGATCTGGTCCGGGTCGACGTCCGCCTCGAGGCCGGCCGGCCTCACCTCCAGCGTCACCCCGTCGGCCAGCGGGTCGGAGGCGAGCAGCTCCACCGTCTGGCGGACCAGGTCGTCCAGGGCGCAGCGCCGGCGCACCGGCGCCGGGGGCCGGGCAAAGGCCAGGAAGTCGTCCACCAGCGCGCCGAGCCGGTCCGATTCGCGGCGCAGGATGCCGAGCAGGCGGCGCATCTCGGCGTCCCCCGTCTCGGCCAGGAGGTCGGCCGAGCCGCGCATCGCGGCCAGCGGATTCTTGATCTCGTGGGCCAGCTCGGCGGAGAGCGCACCCAGTTCGGCCAGCCGGTCCGCCCGGCGGAGCTCCGCCTCCGCCTGCCGCAGCTGGGTGAGGTCCTGGAAGACGATGAGGTGGGCTCCGGGAGAGGCGCTCAGCGGCGCGACGCTCAGCCCGAGCGTGCGGCGCCCGGTGGGAGTGACCACCGTCACCTCGGCGCGGGGGCGCCCCGGCTGGGAGGGCGGCGGGACGGCCAGGCCGGGAATGAGCCGGCCCACCGGGACGGGCAGCTCGTCGGCGTTCACCTGGAGGATGGCCTCCCCGGCGCGGTTGACGAAGGTGACCTGGCCGGCGGCGTCGCAGGTGAGCAGCCCGGAGGGCATCGACTCCAGGATCTGCCGCTGGACCTCGGTCAGCTCGCGGAGGTCCTTCTCCCGGGCCCGGAGCCGGCGCCCGGTCTGGCTCAGCTGGCGGCTGAGGAATCCGGCCAGGAAGGCGAGGAGGAACTGCGCCAGCACGTTGCTGGTGATGAGGAAGGCCAGCCGCCCCGGCGAGAGCGGGGTGGAGCCGCTCGGGGACTGCAGCCAGCCCTCCTCGATCAGGCCCACCAGCGTCACGTAGGCCACCGAGGTCGCAGCGGCGGCGAGCAGGGCCCCCCGCTGGTCGAGGAGGATGGCCGCCCCGACCACGGCCAAGAGGTAGGTGAAGGTGAACGGGCTGTCCGCGCCCCCGGTGAGGAAGACCAGGGCGCTGGCCAGGAGGATGTCGCCGGCCACGTGGGCCACCGCGCTGGAGGGCGACGGCCGGGGGCGGCGCAGCCAGGCGGCCTGGACCAGCACCACCACGTAGACCGCCACGCTCACCCAGAGGGAGAGGAACTCCGCCGAGCCCACCTCCTCGCCGGGCGGCCGGGAGAAGAGGCGGACCGCGTTCACCAGGAGCAGCAGCGTCGCGGCGATGGTGCGGAAGGCGGTGATCCACACCAGCCTCGCCTGGAGGTCGCCGGAGCCCGGGGCCGACCCGGGCTGGGAGCTACTTGACGGCACCGGCGATGGCGAAGATGGGCAGGTACATGGCGATGAGGAAGCCGCCCACCACCACGCCGAGGAAGACCATGAGCAAGGGCTCGATCATCGAGGTGAGCGCGCTCACCGCGCTGTCCACCTCGTCATCGTAGAAGTCGGCGATCTTCTGGAGCATGGCATCCATGGCGCCGGTGGCCTCGCCCACGCCGATCATCTGCACCACCATCGGCGGGAAGACCTTGGTCTCGAGCAGCGGCCCGGCGATGTTCTTCCCCTCGGCGATCTTGTTGCGCACGTAATAGATGCCGTCTTCCACGGTGCGGTTGCCGGCCGTCTTGGCCGTCACGTCCAGCGCGTCGAGGATGGGCACCCCGGAGCTGATCATCGTTCCCAGGGTACGGGTGAAGCGGGCCACCGCCACCTTGCGGATCACCGGCCCGAAGAGAGGCAGGTTGAGGAGCAGCTTGTCGATGGCCCGCCGTCCCTGCGGGGTCCGGTAGGTGAAGACCACCGCCGCCACCACCGCGGCGATGCCCCCCACCAGGGCAAGGAACCACTTCTGCAGCCACTCGGAGAGGTCGATCACCATCTGGGTCGGACCGGGGAGGGCCTGCCCGAAGTCGGCGAACATCTTGGCGAAGACCGGGGTGACCTTGAGGAGCAGCAGAGCGGTCACGCCGATGGCCACGGTGATGACGATGATCGGGTAGACCATCGCCCCCTTGACCTTCCGCCGCAGCTTCTCCGCCTTTTCCCGGTAGGTGGCCAGCCGGTTGAGGATGGTGTCCAGGATGCCGCCCACCTCGCCCGCGGCGCAGAGCTGGACGAAGAGCTCGTCGAAGACCTTGGGGTGATCCTTGAGCGCGTCGGCGAAGGTGGAGCCCGCCTCGACCTTGGCCTTGATGGCGAAGATGACCTTCTTGAAGGCGCGGTTGTCCATCTGGCTGCCGAGGATGTCCAGGCACTGCACCAGCGGCAGCCCGGCGTCGATCATCGTCGCGAACTGCTTGGTGAAGACGAGGATGTCCTTGCCGGTGACGCCGCTGCCGATCTGCGGCATCCGGAGCTCGGCCGGCTTCTTCTTCACCTTGACCGGCGCCAGCCCGAGCGACCGGAGGCGCGTCTCCACGGTCGAGCCGTCGAGCGCCTCCATCTCCCCGCGCTTCAGCTCGCCGGCCTTGGTGCGCGCCTGCCACACCCAGGTGCGGGGCTTCTTGGGCGTCGTCTTCAGTGCCGTCGCGGGGACTGCCATACCTTCACGCACCTCCAACCACGCGAAACCGCTGGAATCCTAGCACCGGGAGGGGCTTTTCAGAACTTGCCCGCCGCGGGCCGCCCGAGCGGCGGTGCGGTGTGTCCGGGCAGCGTCCCGGCCATCGCGCCCGAGGCGAGGATGTTCTTCAGCTCCTCCGGGTCCGAGCTCCGCCCGTAGGCCTCGTCCTGGGTGATCATCCGCTTCACCACCAGGCTGGCCAGGCTCTGGTTGAAGGTCTGCATCCCGAACTTGGCCTGGCCGACCTGCATCGCCGAGTAGATCTGGTGGACCTTGTCCTCGCGGATGAGGTTCCGGATGGCGGGGTTGGGGACCATGATCTCCAGGCCCAGGCAGCGCCCCGGCTGGCCGGCACGGGGGATGAGCGCCTGGCTGAGCACTCCCTCGATGACGAAGGACAGCTGCGCTCTCACCTGGGGCTGCTGGAAGGGAGGGAAGACGTCCAGGATGCGGTTGATGGTCTGCACGCAGCTGTTGGTGTGGAGCGTCCCGAAGCAGATGTGGCCGGTCTCGGCGATGACCAGCGCCGCCTCGATGGTCTCCAGATCCCGCATCTCGCCGACCAGCACCACGTCCGGGTCCTGGCGCAGGATGTACTTCAGCGCGGTCTTGAAGCTGCGCGTGTCGGCCCCCACCTCGCGCTGGTTGACCAGGCAGTTCTTGTGCGGGTGGAGGTACTCGATCGGATCCTCGATGGTCATGATGTGCTCATGCCGATCGGTGTTGATCTTGTCGATGATCGAGGCCAGCGTGGTGCTCTTGCCGGAGCCGGTGGGGCCGGTGACCAGCACCAGCCCGCGGGGCTTCTTGGACAGCTCGGACACCACCGGCGGGAGCCCCAGCTCCTGGAAGGAGAGAATCTTGAAGGGGATGGTGCGGAACGCGCCGGCCACCGCTCCGCGCTGCATGTAGACGTTGGCCCGGAAGCGGGCCAGCTGCTTGACCCCGAACGAGAGGTCGAGCTCGTTGTCCTCCTCGAACTTCGCCTTCTGGGCGTCGGTGAGCACCGAGTAGCAAAGCTGCTTGGTCTCCACCGCCGAGAGGGGAGCCATCTTCAGAGGCACCAGCTCGCCGTCGACCCGGAGCTGGGGGGGCGAGCCGGTGGTGATGTGGAGGTCGGACGCGCCCTTGTCCACCATCGCCTTCAACAGCTGATGCAGGTTGGCCACTCTTTGGCTGCTCCGTTGGCTAGAACCGATCCGGTGCGGTGTTGGCCACCACCTCTTCCAGGGTGGTGACCCCGCCCATCATCTTCGCCAGGGCGGCGGCGCGCAGGGTCTGCATTCCGAGGCGGACCGACTCCTGCTTCAGCTCCGCCGCCGAGGCCCCGTTGATGACCAGATCCTTGAGCCCGTCCCAGAAGGGCATGACCTCGTAGATGGCCACCCGGCCGCGGTAGCCGCGGTCGTTGCACTCCCGGCAGCCCGCCGGCGCCTGGAGGGAGAAGGTTCCGATCTTATCCGGAGGGACGCCGGCGTCGATCAACGCCTGTTCCTCGACGTCTTCCGCCGGGCGCTTGCAGGCGCCGCACAGCCGCCGGGCGAGCCGCTGGGCAAGGATCAGGTTCAGCGAGGCGGTGACCAGGAACGGTTCGATGCCCATGTTCAGGAGCCGGCTCACCGTTCCCGGGGCATCGTTGGTGTGCAAGGTGGAGAGCACCAGGTGTCCGGTGAGCGCCGCCTTGACCGCGATCTCCGCGGTCTCGAAGTCGCGGATCTCGCCGATCATGATGATGTCCGGATCCTGCCGGAGGAAGCTGCGCAGCGCCGAGGCGAAGTTCAGGCCGATGTCGTCGTGCATCTGGACCTGGTTGATGCCGGCGAAGTTGAACTCCACCGGATCCTCGGCGGTGGAGATGTTCACGTCGGCGGTGTTGAGCGAGCTGAGCGCGGAGTAGAGGGTGGTCGTCTTGCCC
Source organism: Myxococcaceae bacterium (assembly GCA_035622755.1). Lineage (GTDB taxonomy): Bacteria > Myxococcota > Myxococcia > Myxococcales > Myxococcaceae > JADGRA01. Next base: position 6,373 of record DASPUU010000050.1, on the reverse strand, counting down.
GACCCGGTGGGGCCGGTGACCAGCACCATGCCGTAGGGGCGGTCGATGGCGTCCTTGAACCACTTCAGGGGCTCGGGGTCGAAGCCGAGCTTGGTCATGTCCAGCTGCAGCGTGCTCTTGTCCAGGAGCCGGAGCACCACCTTCTCGCCGAAGAGCGTGGGGCAGACGCTGACCCGGAAATCCATCTCCTTGCCGGTGAACTTGATCTTGATGCGGCCGTCCTGGGGGAGCCGGCGCTCGCTGATGTCCAGCTCGGCCATGATCTTCAGCCGGCTGGTGATGGCCAGCTTCAGCTTCTGGGGGGGGCGCATCACGTCGTAGAGCACGCCGTCGATGCGGAACCGCACCCGGAAGTCCTTCTCGTAGGGCTCGACGTGGATATCCGAGGCGCCCTTGCGGATGGCGTCCATGAGGATGAGGTTGACCAGCTTGACCACCGGCGCGTCCTCGGCGGCGCGCGCCGCATCGTCCGCTTCCTCGGCCGCCTCCTTGGCCAGCTCGACGTCGTCCTCGCCGACCGATCCGACGATCTCCTCGAGCGACGGACCCCGCTCGGCGTAGTAGCGCTCGATGGCCTCGCGGATCGAGACCTCCGAGGCCACCACCGGCTCGATGTTGTAGCCGGTGGTGAACTTGAGGTCATCGACGGCGAAGATGTTCGACGGGTCGGCCATGGCCACGATGAGCGATGGGCCGGCCCGGTTCACCGGGATGACCAGGTGCTTCTGGGCGACGTCCTTCTTCACCAGCCGGATGATCTCCGGGTCGATGTCGAAGTCCTTGAGGTTGATGGCCGGAACGCCGTATTGCTTGGAGAGGAAATCGGTGAGCTTGTGCTCCTCGATGGCTCCGGTCTTGACCAGCGCCGTCCCGATGCGGGTCCCCGAGCGCTGCTGCTCCTCCTGAGCCTTGCGCAGCTGCTGGACGGAGATCAGGTTCTCGCGGACGAGGAGCTCACCGAGCCGGCCGGACATGCTTGCGTCCTATCACGGACGACCGGCGGCGGGCCGGCTCCGTGCGGAAAACCCTCGAGCGACGGGTGGAGGAAGGGGAGCGACGACGCTCCAAGCCTAGGACCCGCGAAAAAAGGGTGTCAACCGGCCGCCCGGGCCACCAGCGCGCGGGCGGCCTCGACGTCTCGGCGGATCTGGGCAGCCAGTTCCGGTGCAGACCCAAATCTCTGCTCCGGACGCAGGCGCTCCAGGAACTCCACGCGCACCCGATGCCCGTACAGGTCCCCGGACCAGTCGAGGACGTGGACCTCGATGGTCACCTCCGTCCCGCCGAAGGTGGGCTTCGAGCCCACGTTGGCCGCTCCGCCCAGCCAGGAGCCCTCCGGGAAGGGAGCGATCTTCAGGCGCACCGCGTAGACGCCCGGACCGGGGCGGATCTCGGCGTCGGTGTCCACGTTGGCGGTGGGCCAGCCGATGGTCTGGCCGCGTCCGGCGCCCCGGACGACCACCCCGTCGAGGTCGAAGGAGCGGCCGAGCAGTGCCCGGGCGGCCCCGACGCGGCCCTCGAGCAGGTACTCCCGGATGCGCGAGCTGGAGGCGACCACGCCCTCCACCGTCACCGGCTCGACCACGTGGAGCGACGCCGCGTGCCGGGCGGCGGCCCGCGCCAGGGTGGCCACCGTCCCCGCTCGGCGCGCCCCGTAGGTGAAGTCCCGTCCCACCACCAGGTGGGCTGCGCCCAGCTCGTCGAGCAGCGAGGCCTCGAAGGCCTCGGCCGGGGTGCGGGCGTAGGCGTCGGTGAAGGGGACGACCACCGTCGCGCTCAGCCCGGCCTCGGCGAACAGCTCCAGCTTCCTCGGCAGGGTGGTGATGAGCTTGGGCGCCAGCTCGGGCTGGAGCACCTTGCCGGGGTGAGGATGGAAGGTGAGCGCCGCCGGCCGGCCGAGCGATGCGGCCCGGCGGAAGAGCGCCTGGTGGCCGAGGTGGACGCCGTCGAAGTTCCCCAGCGCCAGCGCGCAGCCGGAGAGCTCCGAGGCGTCGGCGAGCGCGTGGAAGACCTTCATCTCGGCCGCTTCTCTAGCGTATAGGGCCAGGCCTCTTCCATGACCCGCGGACCCCGATTGCTCCCCGAGCCGGCCGGCCGGGAGTTCACGGAGATGCTCACGCCGCCGGACTGGGCCCAGGTCTTCGGCCGTCCGGCGCCCCTCGAGCTGGAGCTCGGGTCCGGCGCCGGGGGCTTCGCGCTCGCCTACGCCGCCCAGCATCCCGGGGTGAACTACGTGGCCATCGAGTGGCGGAAGAAGTACGCGCGCGAGGTCGAGCACCGCGCCCGCCAGCGCTGTCTGGCCAACCTCCGCGTGGTCGAGGCAGACGCGCGGGCGGTGGTGCCCCGGCTCTTCGCCCCGGGGTCGCTGTCCGCCATCCATCTCCAGTTCCCCGACCCGTGGTGGAAGCGAGCCCACCAGAAGCGGCAGCTGCTGTCCGGGGCCTTCGCCCGCCTCCTCTTCGACCTCGCCGCTCCGGGCGCCCTCTTCGACCTGCGCACCGACGTCGAGGACCGGGCGCGCGCCATGCTGCGGACGCTGGAGGCGGCCGGCTTCACCAATCCCTCGGGTCCGGGGCGTTTCCACCCCCCGGAGCCGGCCGAGCCGGCGAGCAGCCGCGAGCGACGGTACCTGGCTTCCGGCGAGCCGGTGTTCCGCGCGCGCCTGCGCAAGCCGAGCCTTGTCTTCGCCCCGCCTCCGGGCGGACCATTCTCTTCCTGACCGATGAGACCGCCCCTCCTCGCCGCCCTGGCCCTGGCGCTGCTCGGGTGCCGCCCGATGCGGGAGGACACGCCCGAGGCCGCCTACCGAGCCTTCGCCACCGCCGCCGGCCGGGGCGATGGAGCGGGGGCCTGGGCGCGCCTCACCCGGGAGAGCCAGGCCGACCTGAACGCGCGCGTGGCCGGGCTCGGGCCGGCCAGCGGCGGGTCGCTGCGCGAGGATGCTCCCCTGCTCGTGTTCAGCGGTGGGCGCCCCCCGCCGCTGGGGCGGCTCCGGGTGTTGAAGCGGGATGGCGACCGGGCGACGTTGGAGGTCACGGCCGGAGACCGGACCGGCGAGGTGACCCTCCTCAGGCAGGGGCCCGAGTGGCGGGTGGAACTTCCCCGGGGGGTCGGCCGCCGGCCCGCGGTGAACTAGGGTCTCTCCCGGGGAAGCCTTCGGCGCATCCCCGGGTTCTTGGGGCAACAGGACGATGACCGACAAGAAGAGCCGCCCAGCGCCGCCGGTCGAGGTCATCCGGCGCCCTCCCCTGGCCGGGCCTCCCCGTCCCGTCACCAGGCGCGCGGGCCCTCCGGGCGGGCGACCGGCGGAGGCGACCCGCGCCCGGTTGCCTCCGCCCACCGCCGCCCAGATCCAGGCGCTCGCCGTCCGCGAGCGCGTGCCGGCGCGCATCGCCCGCGGCGAGCTGGAGGGGAAGATGAAGGCGCGGGTCTGGCGCAAGCTCCACCCCGAGGAGGCCCGGCGATTCGACGAGGCCTACCAGCTGGTCGCCCGCACGCCTGGACTTCCCCTGGACGACGCCTTTGCCCTGCTCCAGTCCGGGCTGTCTCTCGAGGAGCTCCGCACCCGGCGGGCGCGCACCGCCCGTCGCGACGATCTCCGGAGCGCGCGCCGCGCGGTGGCGCCGGAGGCCATCGACGGCTGGCTCGAGGCCCGTCTCCGGGAGAAGGCGCCGCTGGCGCTGGTGCTGGCGGACCGGACGGTGCTCGACGTCCTCGACGCCGTCCAGCCGCTGGCCCTCCTCCTCGAGCGAACCGGCCGGGTGGAGAAGCTCCACCTCATCCTCCTGACCCGGGCGGCGACCTGGGATCAGGCCCAGCCGACGCTCTCCCGGGACGCCCGCCTGGCGCAGCGGCCGGTCCCGGTCGCCCGCGAGCCGGACCGTCGCCCGGTGTCGGACCCCCGCCCGCTCCTCGGCCACGTGGACGAGACGGTGCGGTTCCAGCTCCGGAACGGCCTGCAGGTCGAGCGGAGGCTGCTCGCCGTCGGTCCCTACGACGTCCTGGTCGGCGCTTCCGGCGAGGAGCTGCTCGTGCCGCTGCACGCGCTCATGTCCTGGACGGCGACCGAGCCATCGGCGGCGCCCTGAGGAGCTCTGGGCCGACCGTCAGGGTGCGGCCATCTCGCCGGACATCCCCAGCCGCATGCGCAGCCGGCTCTGGAGCAGGCGCAGGTCGTCGAAGGAAGCCGGGGCCACGTCGCCCTTGCCGCCGGGACCGAGCGCGGTGGCGACGGCGCGAAGGGCGGACTCGTCGTCCGCCCGCAGGGCCTGGACCAGGCCAGCCGCCGTCTCGAACAGCTCGCGCAGCTCGTCGCCCGAGCGCAGGGAGTGGGTGGGGACCTCCCGGTGGCCCTCGGCGAGCTGCTCCAGGAGCCGCCTCACCCGGTACACCGGCCCGGCGATCTTGTGGGTGGCGACGATGGACGCGGTGACCACGCCCAGGACGAAGACCAGGAGCGAGACCAGGAGGACCCAGGTGGCGCGCCGCTGCTCGCGCTCCAGCGCCGCCCGCTGCGCGAGCACGGCCTGGTGCTCGCGCTGGTAGGCCTCGTCGATGGCCTGGGACTGGCGCTCGAGCGCGGCGGCGAAGGCCGGATCGTCGAAGCGCTCGAGCAGGTTCTTCCCCAGGGCGGCGTTGCCCAGCTCGCGGCTGGCGAGGGCCGCCGACTCTCGGGCCTCGACCGCCCCTTGCGCCTGCTCGGAGAGCGTCGAGGCGGCTCGGGCCAGGAAGACCCCGAGCAGCGCTGCGGCGCAGAGGGCGCTGGTGAGCGCGAGCAGGGTGAAGCGGAGCTGGAGGGGGGCGTCAAGGAGGTAGTTGCGCAGCTGACGCTGGGACCTCGGTGCGTCGGGGGCTTCGTCGGGTTCAGCCATGGCACCCTCCTCGGACAGGGGGCTACAGGTTCCACTCGAAGGTCGTGGCCAGATCTTGCAGCAGACGGGGGACGAGCGCGCGAACCGCGTCCTCCGGACGCCCCCCCGAGGCCCGCCCGCTCACCTCGCCGAGGACCTCCAGGTCCGGGAAGGTGAGACACGCCACCACCACCGCCACCTCCGGCCCACGTCGGGCGAGGCGGGCGCGGAGCTGAAAGCCGCGCAGGGGCGAGCGTGCCCGGGCGTCGCGGGCGGAGGACGGGTCCTGCTCGTCCGGACCCACCTCGGCTCCCATCCAGCGGAGCCGGCCGGCGAGCCGCGTGCGTAGCGAGGCGAGGAGCGCGGCCTCCGCCGGAGGGTCGCTGGCATCGGCCACCGGCGCCAGCACGACGTAGACCCGGGGTCGGCGCTCCCGGAGCGCACGCAGCGACGCCACTGCCCGGCCGATGTCGGAGCGGGCCAGCGCATCGGCATCCTCGCCGTGGCCGAGCAGGCACTCCAGCGCGCCCGCCTCCCGGGTGGAGGGCAGACTCCGGGCGACGGCCGCCCGGACCAGCGGGTCGGGGTCCGACAGGGCGGCGCACAGGGGAGCGACCGCGCCCGGGTCCTCGGTGCTCCCCAGGGCCACCGCCGCCTGAACCCGGGCACGGGGGTCCCGGGCCGAGGTGAGCTGCCGGACGAGAAAGGCCGAGCGGGCGTCTCCGTCCCCGGCGGCCACCGTCGGCCAGAGAAGGAGGAGCGCCCCGAGGAGCGCGGCGGAGACCGGGGGGGCCGGAGGCCACGTCCGCCGCTTCACCGCGGCGGCGCCTCGCCCAGCGTCACCGCCACCTCGAGGCGGCGTCCCTCCCTCAGGACGGTGGCGGTCATCGCTTCCCCGGGCTTGCTCGCGGTGAGGGCGAACATGAAATCCTCGACGCTGCCGATGCGATGGTCCCCGAGGCCGACGAGGATGTCGCCCCGGCGCAGGCCGGCCCGGTCGGCGGGAGACCCGGGGCGCACGCCGGCGAGGAGCACGCCGGTCACCCCGCGCGGCGGCCCGGCGTAGTCCGGGACCGTCCCCAGCGATGCGCGTGCCACGCGGATGTCGCCGGCCGGTGCGGGAGCGGCCACCGCCTGGAGGGTGAGGCGCCCCGGGCGGACGGCGAGCGTGCGCAGCACGGCCTCGGCGAAGGCGCCCACCTGGGCGGCGCCGGCGGCGTTGATGCGGTCCGCCGAGTCCGAGGGCCGGTGGTAGTCGCCGTGCGCTCCGCTGAAGAGGTGGAGGACCGGCACGCCGGCGGCGAAGAAGCTCGAGTGGTCGCTCGGTCCATAGCCATCCCCGCCTGTGGCGCAGGTGATGCGTGCCGCAGCGCAGGCCTGGGCGACGAGGTCGGGCCACTCCACCGCCGACCCTGTCCCGAGCACGGAGAGGCGGTTGTCACGGAGGCGGCCGACCATGTCCAGGTTCAGCATGGCCACCATCTCCCCGGGCGCCGCGCCGGGAGGGGGGTTCCGGACGAAGT
>DASPUU010000049.1:0-17288 GCA_035622755.1 Myxococcaceae bacterium | reverse complement strand
CCGCGGCGGGGTCTGGACGATGATGTCCACGACGATGTGCCGGTCGGCGAGGGCCCCGAAGATGCGCGCGGCCACGCCCGGGCGATCGGGCACCTCGCGCAGGCTGAGGCGCGCCTCGTTGCGGTCCTGGGCGATTCCGCTGACGACCACCTGCTCCATGGCTGCGTCCTCCCGGCAGACGAGCGTTCCCGGGTCCTCGGTGAAGGACGACTTCACCCAGAGCGGGACGCGGTACTTCATGGCGAACTCGACCGACCGGATCTGCAGAACCTTCGCCCCCAGGCTGGCCAGCTCGAGCATCTCCTCGTACGAGATGCGATCCAGCTTGCGGGCGGCGGGGCAGACGTTGGGATCCGCAGTGTAGACGCCGAGCACGTCGGTGTAGATCTCGCAGGCGTCGGCGTGCAGGGCGGCGGCCAGCGCCACCGCGGTGGTGTCGGATCCGCCGCGGCCGAGGGTGGTGATGTTGCCCGCCTCGTCCGTCCCCTGGAAGCCGGCCACCACCGCCACCCGGCCGGCGCGCAGCGCCTGGTCGAGCGCCCCGGCGTCGATGTGCTGGATGCGCGCCTTGCCGTGCACCGCGTCGGTGACGATGCGGATCTGGTGGCCGAGAAAGCTCGTCGCCTCCCCGCCCTCGGCCTGGACGGCCAGGGCCACCAAGCCCACCGCCACCTGCTCGCCGGTGGCCAGGACGACATCCTGCTCGCGCTCGCTGGGCGTCGGATTCACCGCGCGGACCAGGCCGAGGAGCCGGTTCGTCTCGCCGGCCATGGCCGAGACCACCAGGACCACGTCGTGTCCGGCGGCGCGGGCGCGGAGCGCGTGCCGCGCGACGTTGCGAATGCGCTCGACGTCCGCCACCGAGGTTCCGCCGAACTTCTGGACGATGCAGGACATGGACCGTTTGGGGTAAGGAGGGCAGGCTCTTACAGAAAATGGCGACGACGCGAAACATCCTCCTCGACGGGGACACCCTCCCCCTGGAGGCCATTGCCGACGTCGCTCATCGCCAGGCGACGGTGGCGCTGGCGCCCGAGGCGCTGGCGCGCGTCGAGCGCGCGCGGGCGGTGGTCGACCGGCTGGCCCGGGGCGAGACGCCCATCTACGGGGTCAACACCGGCTTCGGCACGCTCTCCGAGGTGCGCATCGACCGCCAGGACCTGGCCACCCTCCAGCGCAACCTCTTGCTCTCCCACGCCGCCGGCGTGGGAGAGCCGCTGCCGCTCCCCGAGGCAAGGGCCCTGCTCCTGCTGCGGTGCAACGTCCTGTCCAAGGGACACTCCGGCATCCGGCCGGTGACGCTGCGGCTCGCGCTGGAGATGCTGGCCCGCGACGTGGTGCCGGTCATCCCGGCCCGGGGCAGCGTGGGCGCCTCGGGCGATCTCGCCCCGCTCGCCCACCTCGCCCTGGTGCTCATCGGGGAGGGGGAGGCTTACTTCCGAGGCGAGCGGCTGCCCGGGCGGGAGGCGCTCGCCCGGGCCGGCCTCGCGCCGGTGGTGCTGGAGGCCAAGGAAGGCCTGGCTCTGGTGAACGGGACCCAGGCGATGACCGCGGTGGGAAGCCTGGCGCTGCTGCGGGCGGAGAGGCTCGCCGAAGTGGCCGACGTGGCCGGGGCGATGACGCTGGAGGGCCTGCTCGGAAGCCACCGACCCTTCCTGGCCGAGATCCACCGCATCCGCCCCCACCCCGGCCAGGAGGCCTGCGCGGCGCACCTCCGCCGCCTGCTCGCCGCCAGCGACATCGTGGAGAGCCACAAGGACTGCAGCAAGGTGCAGGACCCCTACTCGCTCCGCTGCATCCCCCAGGTCCACGGGGCAGCGCGCGAGGGGCTCGCCTTCTGCCGCCGCGTCCTCGCCGTGGAGGTGAACAGCGCCACCGACAATCCCCTGGTCTTCGCCGAGGAGGAGCTCATCGTCAGCGGCGGCAACTTCCACGGCCAGCCGGTTTCCCTGGCCCTGGACGTGCTGGCGCTGGCGCTCACCCAGCTCTCCAGCGTGAGCGAGCGCCGCGTCGAGCAGCTGGTCAATCCTGCCCTCAGCGAGCTGCCGCCGTTCCTGGCCAAGGACTCCGGTCTCAACTCCGGATTCATGATCGCCCAGGTCACCTCCGCCGCGCTGGTGGCCGAGTCGCGCATCCTCTGTCATCCGGCCTCGGTGGACTCCATTCCCTCCTCGGCCGGGCGCGAGGACCACGTGAGCATGGGGATGACGGCCGCCCTCAAGGCGTCGCAGGTGGCGGAGTTCACCCGGACCTGCCTGGCCATCGAGATCCTGGTGGCGGCCCAGGCGCTCGACCTCCGCGCTCCGCTGCGGCCCGGACGCGGCGTCCACGCCGCACATCGGCTGGTGCGCGAGCACGTCGCCACCCTGGACCGGGACCGCGAGGTCCACCGGGACGTTGCCCGGGTGGCCTCGCTCATCGATTCCGGCGAGCTCCTGAACGCGGTGCGCGCCGCCACCGCCTGAGGCCGACGATGCCGGCCCTTCGCCGAGCGCCATGAGCGACCGTCCAGAGCCCGGAGGTCATGCCTTCCCCGAGCCCGCCGCCTCGGCGGAGGGGGCGCGCCCGGGGCCTCTCGGCGTCGAGGAGGCGCGCGCCCGGATCGCCGCCCTGGAGCGCGAGGCGCGCGCCCTGGGGAACACGCCCGAGGCTGCCTTCCTCTTCCACGAGGTAGGTCTGCTCTGGGAGCAGCCCCTGGGGAATCCGCGCAACGCCGCCTCCGCCTTCCAGGCCGCCTACCGGATCGCACCGCGCTTCACCGAGAACCTCCGCGCCGCCCGCCGCATCTTCTCCGAGGTCGGGAACTGGCCGATGGTCCTCCAGCTCCTCGACGCCGAGCTGGAGGCCACCCCCGCCGGTCGTGCCCGCGCCGCGCTCCTCTACGAGCGGGCGCTGGTGCTCGACGAGCGGCTCGGCCGGCGCGAGGAGGCGGCGGCCGCCTTCCGCGACGTCATCACGGCGCAGCCGGGGGACGTGGGACTGCTCTCGCAGCTGGCCAGCACCTGGGCGGCCCGGGGAGATGCACGCGCCCTGGCGGACACGCTCCAGCTCCTCGCCCGGGCGGTGGACGATCCGCGGGTCGCCGCCCAGGCGCTCCTCTCCGCCGGCCTCCTGCTCGAGGACCGCCTGCGGGACGACCGCGGGGCGGCCGAGGCCTACCGCGAGGCGTTCTCCCGGGACCGCAACGACCCGGTGCTGCTCGCCGCCCTCTCCCGGGTGGCCGTCCGGGAGCAGCGGGACGACGAGCTGCTCCGGGTCCTGGCCGCCGAGGCCGAGAATCTGGGCCCGCAGGGAGGTGCTGCCTACCTCGAGCTGGCGCGCGTCTACGAGCGGCTCGGGCGTCCGGAGGATGGCCTGGCTGCGCTGCAGGCCGGCCGACGGCTCCAGCCGCGCGACCCCCTGGTGCTCTCGGCACTGGCCGCCCTGCTGGCCACCCGTGGCCGGGCCGAGGAGCTGGCGGAGGTCCTCTCCGCCTGGGCGGAGACGGTGCACGACGAGGCGCAGGCGGTGGCCCTCCACCTCCGCCTGGCCTCGCTCTTCGAGGACACGCTCCACCGCGACGAGCAGGCGGTGCAGAGCTACCGGACCATCCTCGGGCGGGTCCCCGGGAACCAGGCGGCGCTGGCCGGCCTGGGGCGCCTCTATGCCAGGCAGAGGAACTGGGCCGGGCTGCTCGATGTCTACGACTCCGAGCTGGCGGTGACCGCGGACACCGCGGCCAAGGCCACCATCCACTACCGGGCCGGGGAGATGTGCGAGAACCGCCTCAACGACGTCGACGCGGCGGTGACGCGCTACCAGCAGGCGCTGCTCCTCGCCCCCGGCTACCTCCCGGCTCAGCAGGCTCTGGGCCGCCTGTTCGAGCGCCTCGGGCGGTGGGCGGACCTGGCCGCCATGCTGGAGCAGGACGTGCTCCAGGCGGAGGGCCCGGCGGAGGCGGTGGTCCGGCTCGGGTCGCTGGCCAGCGTCTACGAGAGCCGCCTGGCCGATCCGGAGCGCGCCCTCGACTGCCTCCGCCGCGCGCTGGACCTGCTCCCCGACCACCTCCCCTCCTTGCGCCACGCCCAGCGGCTGGCGGAGCGGCTCGGGCGGTGGCGCGACCTGGTCGACCTGCTCGAGCGCGAGGCGGCGCTGGTCTCCGACGTCAAGCAGGTGGTCGCCCTCCGTCATCGGGCGGCCGAGGTGCTCGACGAGCAGCTCAGCGATCCCTCCGCCGCGGTGGCGGCCTACGAGAAGCTCCTCGGCGTCTCGCCGGCCTACCTCCCGGCGCTGACCGCGCTCGGGCGGCTCTACGCCCAGAGCGGCCGCTGGGCGGACCTGGCCGCGCTCTACCGCACGGAGGCGGCGGTGGCTCCGGCCGAGCGGGCCTCCCAGCTCCTCCTCAAGGTGGGCGAGCTTCAGGAGAGGCGCCTCAACGACGTGGAGGGGGCGCTGGCCACCTACGGGCAGGTGTTGGAGCGGACTCCGCGGGACCTCCAGGCTCTCGCCTCGCTGGCGCGGCTCCACCGCACCCGGAGCGACTGGAAGTCGCTGGTGGCCATCCTCCTCCGCGAAGCCGAGTGCCGCACCGACCCGCGGGACCGGGCCGACGTGCTCTTCGAGGCCGCCTCCCTGCGCGAGCATCCGCTCCAGGACGTGGAGGCGGCGACCGAGACCTACGAGGAGGTGCTCCGGCTGTCGCCGGCCCACACCGGTGCGCTGCGGGCGCTCGAGCGGCTGGCCTCGGCCCGGGGCGATACGCGGGCCCTGCTCGCAGCGGTGGAGCGGACGGCCCAGACGGCCCAGACGCCCGAGGCCCGGGTGTCCGCCTACCTCAAGCTCACCCGTCTCTACCTCGACCGCCTGGACGAGCCGGCACGCGCCGCTCAGATGGCCGAGGAAGCGCTGGCCATCGAGCCGCGCAACCTCCACGCTCTGCTGGTGCTGGAGCGTGTCCGGGCGGCGGACCGGGCCCGCCGGCCCGAGCTCAAGACCCGGCTCGCCGAGCGGGTGACCGACGCCGGCCTGGCCTCGGCGCTCCGCTTGACGGCAGCGCTGGACCGGGAGGAGGTCGACCTCCACGACCGGACCCGGGAGCTCCAGGCCGCCTTCGACGCCGACCCGGGGGATGCACGGGTCTCCTTCGCCCTCGAGCAGGCCCTCCGGCAAGAGGCCGATGCCGGCCGGCTCCACCGCTTCTATGCCCGGCGGCTTGAGGTGGCCACCGACGAGGCGGAGCGCCTCTCGCTGCAGATGCGCATCGCCGAGGCGGCCGAGGCCGGGGCCGGGGTGGATCGCTCGGCCCTGGAGGCCTACCGCGCCGCCCTGGTCCTGCGGCCCGGGTTCCTGCCCGCCCTGCAGGGCATCCGGCGCGCCGCCGAGCGCCTCGCCGACTGGGCGACGGCGGTGGCCGCCCGCGAGGCCGAGGCCGAGGCCTGGCACGATCCGCGCGGGTCGGTGGAGGCCTGGTGCGCCGCCGGGCGCCTGGCGCGCGAGCGGCTCGCCGATCGGGAGCGGGCGCTGCGCTGCTACCGCCACGCGCTGGAGAAGGACCCCCTCAACGCCGAGGCCTCGGCCGAGGTGGAGCTGCTCCTGGTCGACTCCGGCGATCCGGCCCAGCTGGCCGCCCTCCACGAGCGCCAGGGCGAGGCGCGGCTCACCGCCGGAGACCGGGCGGCCGCGGCCAACGTCTTTCACCGAGCGGCGGAGATCTGGCGGCGAACGGTGCAGGACCTGGCCCGGGCGCTGGCCGCCCTGGAGCGGGTCCTCGACGCGGACCCCACCCATGCCGGCGCCCTGCTCGCCAAGGGAGAGCTGGCCCTGGAGCAGGAGCGCTGGGCGGACGCCGCCGAGGCCTTCACGGCACGGGTCCGCCTGGGGGGCGAGCCGGACGTCCTCTCCGCGCTGCACCTGAGGCTCGGCGTTCTCTTCCAGGAACGCCTCGGCGACCTCAACCGCGCCGTCGCTCACTTCCAGGCCGCCCTGGCCGGCAACCCCCGCCTGGCGGATGCGCTCGAGCATCTGGTGGCGCTCTACGTCAACTCCGAGAACTGGACCGGGGCCTCGGATTCGCTGAAGCGTCTGCTCGACCTGGACGGCGACCCGGGCGTGCGAGGCCGCCACACCCTGGCCCTGGCCCGGGTCATGGACGAGGGCTTCGGGGACCTGGTGCGGGCCGGCGATCTCTACCGGCGCGCCCTCGAGCTCGGCGCCGACGATGCCGTCGTCCTCGACCGCCTGGCCGAGATCCACGAGCGCGAGGGCGACGTCCCCGCGCTCCTGCGTGTCCTCGAGGGCCAGGCGGCGGCGGCCCCGCCGGAGCGCGCCGCCCGGCTCCGGCGCAAGCTGGGCGAGCTCTGCGACCGGGTGGTGGGCGACGAGACCCGGGCCATCTTCAACTACCGCCTGGCCGCCGAGCTGCAGCCGAGCTCCGCCGACGTGCACGCCGCCCTGGCCGCCCTCCTGGAAAAGGACCCCGGCTCGATGGAACAGGCGGTGGAGGCGCACCGGGCGGTGGCCCGCATCGATCCCGGCAACGTGGAGAGCCTGCGCGCGCTGTTCCGCATCTGGGAGAGGGACCGGCGGCTGGACCGGGCCTTCTGCGCCGCATCGGTGCTGGTCTTCCTGCGCTCGGCGACCGATCGGGCGACGAACCTGAACATCGACTGGCGGGGGCGCCTCCCCCAGGACGGGACGGATCGCCTCGGCGACGAGGAGCTCGCCCTGCTCCACGGGGCGGAGGCGAGCGGACCGCTGGTGGAGGTGCTGCGCGCCATCGGGGACGAGCTGGGGGAAACGCTCACGCCGTCCTTCGAGAGCCTGGGCGTCGACCGGCGCTCGGACCGGCTGCGCACCGACCACCCCATCCACCGGACCATCCGGCTGGTGGCGGAGACCTTCGGCGTCTCGGGCTTCGACGTCTACCAGGCGCGCCGCGGCCTGGTGGTACTCGAGCCGGGCCGCCCGCAGATCCTCTGCGTGGGGCAGGACGTGGTCCGCAAGTTCAACGTCCGCGAGCAGAAGTTCATCATCGGCCGGGCCGTCCTCGGGCTCCTGAACAAGACCGCCCTCTTCTCCCGCCTCGGCTCGGAGGAGGCCGCCAACCTGCTCGGCGGCGCCGTCCGGGCGGTGGTCCCCGGCTTCTCCGGCCTGGGCAACCCGCCCGTGGAGATGGTGCAGTCCCTGCGCAAGCGGCTCAGCCGGCGTGGCCAGCGCGCGCTCGGGCCCGCCGCCCGGGGGGTGGCTGCCGGACCCGTGGCCGACCTCCCCGCCACCCTCGACGCGCTTTCCGCGGCCGCCAATCGGGCCGGGATGCTGATGGCCGCCGACCCGGGCCAGGCGCTGGAGCTGGTGCTGCGCGAGGACCCGGGCTTCTCCAGCCCCCAGCCCGACGCCGCCGAGCCGGTGCTGCGCGCCGTCCGGGAGCGGGCCGACCTCCGCGCCCTGCTCACCTTCGCCGTCTCCGAGGAGTTCTTCGCCCTCAGGCGGAAGGTGGGCCTGGCCCTGCCGGACAGGACGCCCTGATCTCCCCGGGGGCTACTCGATGCGCAGCACCGCGCCGGGCGGAAGCTCGCGCTCGAGGCGGGCCACCGCCGCGTCGACCGCGCCCCGCTCGCGTCCTTCGACGGTGACACGGACGCGGTGATCGACCTCCGGCCGGTACTGCGGGTAGCTGCCGATGCCGACGCCCGGGGTCTGGAGGGCCACCCGGTCCAGCGCCGCGGCGATCTCCGCCTCGCCCTGAGCGAGGTAGAGGGCGCGCGTGAACAGCGGCTCGGTGGGGAGCATCCCGAGCACGGTTTCCAGCTGGCGGCGGAAGAGAGGCGGGATCCCCGGCAAGAGGTACACGTCCTCGCAGGCGAGGACGGGATACCAGGAGCCCTCCTGCGCGATGAGCCGGGTCCCCTCTGGCGCCTCGGCGAGCCGGAGCGCCTCCGGGGTGGCCGGTCCGGGCGCGTGCGCGCGGAGGAGCAGAACCATCTCCGGAATCCGCACCACCCGCCGCCCCAGCGCCAGCGCCACGGCGCGGACGGTGACGTCGTCGTGGGTCGGACCGATGCCGCCGCTGGTGATGACCCAGCGTGCCCGGGCGCGTGCCCGGACCACGGCATCGACGATGGCGTCCACCTCGTCCGGCACCACCGCCAGCGAGCGCAGGGCAATCCCCCGCTCGCGCATTCGCCGGATGAGATGCGCGCCGTTCTCGTCGGGCACCTGGGCGCTGAGCACCTCGTTGCCGATCACCACCGCCGCCGCGCCGGTCGGTTCCATGGGCTTCGCCCACGAGCCTAGCCCACCCGGGGACGCCTCCGGGGAGCCCGGCGGGCGAGCAGGGCCCGGACCGCAGCCTCGACGTCAGCCGCCACCTCCTCGATGGGCCGCTCGCCGTCGATGGTGCGCAGGTGGTGCCCCCGGGCATGCCGCGCCGCCGCCTCCCGGTAGGCGCGGGCCACGGCCGCCTGCGTGCCGGCGTCGTCGAAGCGCTCCCGGCGTCCCCCACGCTTCCTCCGCCGCGCGGCGGCGACGGCCGGGCGCACCTCGAGGAGGAGCGTCAGGTCCGGGGCCGGCGCCCGGGCGTTGAGGGCCTCCACCCAGGCGCGGCCGACCACCGGCCCCTGGTAGGCCAGGGAGCTGAGGAGGTAGCGGTCGCTGACCACCACCGCTCCCCGGGCCAGCCCGGGCTCGATGAGCGACGCCACGTGGTCGAGCCGGTCGGCGGCGAAGAGGAGCGCCAGGGCGGCGTCGGACGGCGAGCGGCCGCCGCGCAGCGCCCGGCGGAGGAGCCGGCCGACCGGTCCGTCGGAGGGCTCGCGGGTGAGCACCACCGGGTGCCCGTCCCGCCTGAGGCGCGCGGCCAGGTGCGCCGCCTGGGTGGTGGTCCCGGCCCCGTCCAGGCCCTCGAGCACGACCAGACGGCCGCGTCGGCTCATCGCGGGAGCAGCGACGCCGGGTCGTCGAGGCGGAGCGCCTGGCGGACGTGCTGGAGGGATTCGTAGAGCGCCAGCTCGCGCTCGAGCTCGCGCTTCCCCCGCCGGTAGCGGATGCCGGCATAGGCCACCAGAGCGGCGGCGGCGAGGACCGCGGCCAGGCCGAGGCGCGGGAAGCGGATGGAGTCCCAGAACAGCTTGGCCGCCGCGCCGGTGAAGATGAACGCCGTCACCAGCGCCACGCCGGTGTGGGCGAAATGGACGGTGCTCTTGCGCGAGGCGAGCTCGGCGCGAAGGCGCGCCAGCTCGCGTTCTCGCTCGCCGGTGGCGACGGCGAGCTCGGGGGAGTCGGGGGGAGCCACGGCGGGCGGGCACCCTACCCCAGGCCCGGGGGCGGTGGGGATCGCTTCCGCCCGGGAGATCAGCTCGGGGCGGCGAGCACCGAGCCGCAGCTCCCGCAGCGCGCGCCGGGATAGGTGCGCTCGCCGCAGCGGCCGCACCGCACCAGCTCCTCGGCCGGGTCCTCCGCGGCCGATTCCACCGTCGCCGCCTCGGGGCCAAGGGCGCGGGGGAGGTGCATCCCGCAGCGGTCGCAGAACATCCCCACGGCCTGCACGTTGCGGCAGTACCGGCAGGTGATGGGACCGGCGGGCACGGGCGTTCGCTCCGCCGACGGAGGTTCCCGGCCCGAGTCGAGGTCGGGGAGCCCTCCCGCGCGGACCTCGGGCGTCGGCTGGGCGGCGCCCGGCTCCCAGTCGGCGTCCCGGGGGGCTTGCAGCGTCGGCACCGGCGCGAGCCGGGTGGGCTCGAGCTCGGAGAGCGGCGGGACGGCGGGCAGCGGGACCGGGGAGGGGTGGACCTCGAGGTCGGGCATCGGTCCCACCGGGCCTTCCCGCTCCGGGGGCCGGCCGAGGAGGTGGCCGCACACCTCGCACTCCCAGGCAGCGACCGGCGACTCGCACACGGGGCAGACGCGCATCGTCCGGTCGAGTCTACCCGCACCGGCGCCAGGGGCGCGCCTCTAGCCCACCGAGGCGAGGGCGAGCCGGCCCTCCCAGCGCTCCTCCAGGGCCCGCACCAGGGGCGCGTGCTCGGCCCGGGCCAGGTGGGGGTCGGCCTCGGCGATGGCCCGCGCCTCCTCGCCGGCGACGGCGGAGAGGGCCTGGTCGCGCGCCAGGTTGGCCACGGCCAGCTCCGGAACGCCGCTCTGCCGGGTGCCGAGGAACTCGCCCGGCCCCCGCAGCTCGAGATCTCGCTCGGCGACCCGGAATCCGTCGGACGTCTCCTCGAGCACCTCCAGCCGGGCGCGGGCCTCGGGGCCGCCCATCGCCGAGGCGACGAGGAAGCAGTGGCCGGGCTCCGTCCCCCGGCCCACGCGCCCGCGGAGCTGGTGAAGCTGCGAGAGCCCGAAGCGCTCGGCCGACTCCACCACCATCACCGTCGCGTTCGGGACGTCGACGCCGACCTCGACCACGGTGGTGCAGACCAGGACCTGGACCTCGCCGCGGCGGAACGCCTCCATCGCCTGGTCCTTCTCCGCCGCCGGCATCCGGCCGTGGAGAAGCCGGACGGTCCATGTCGGGAAGGCGGCCTGGAGCTCCTCCGCGCCCCGGGTGGCGTCCTGGAGGTCCATCTTCTCGGAGGCCTCCACCAGCGGGAACAGCACGTACCCCTGGCGGCCGCGCCCGATCTCCGATTCCAGCGCGGCCCAGGCGCGCGTGCGCTGCCGGGGAGGGAGGACGCGGGTGGTGATGGGCGTGCGCCCCGGCGGCAGCTCGTCGAGCACGCTGAGGTCGAGGTCTCCGTAGAGGGTCATGGCCAGGGTGCGGGGAATGGGCGTGGCGGTCATCACCAGCACGTCTGGCCGCCGCCCCTTGGCGGCGAGCGCGTGGCGCTGGAGAACGCCGAACCGGTGCTGCTCGTCGATGAGGACGAGCCCCAGCCGCTGGAAGGCGGCCGACTCCTGGATGAGCGCCTGGGTCCCCACCGCCACCTGGGCGCGGCCCGCGGCCACCTCGCCCCGGGCGCGCCGCCGCTCCCGGGCGACCCCGGCGCCGGTCACCAGCGCCACCTCGACCCCCAGCGGGCGGAGGAGCCGCTCCAGCGTCCGGTGGTGCTGGGCGGCGAGGAGCTCCGTGGGCGCCATCAGCGCCACCTGCCAGCCGTCCTGGACGGCCAGGGCCGCGGCCATCGCCGCCACCGCGGTCTTGCCCGAGCCCACGTCGCCCTGGAGGAGGCGGTGCATGGGCTCCGGCCGGGCCATGTCACGGGCGATCTCCCCGAGCACGCGCTCCTGCGCCCCGGTCGGCCGGAAGGGCAGGAGCGCCCGGGCCCGCGCCAGCCGCGCCGGGTCGACGTGGAAGCGGATACCGGGGCTGGTCTTGACCCCCTGCCGCCGCAGGGCGAGGCCGAGGTGGAGGAAGAAGAGCTCGTCGAAGGCGAGCCGGCGGTGGGCCGGGCTCCGGTGCTCGCCGAGGTCGGCCAGGTCGTCGGTGTCCAGGGGCGCGTGCAGCCGTTCCAGGGCGGCCCCCAGCGGAAGCAGGCCCAGCCGCCGGCGCAGCCCGTCCGGCAGGGGATCTCCGACCGCCGCCAGCGCTGCGCCGCAGATGCGGTGCACCAGAGTGCGGATCTGCCTCTGCTCGTGGCGCTCGAACCCCGGATAAAGGGGGACGATGCGCCCGAAGTGGATGCTCGGCCCGGGCGTCTCGTCGATCGGCTCGACCTCGGGATGGACCATCTCCCGCCCGGCAGCCGAGGCCCTCAGCTCTCCCGAGACGATGAGCCGGCTGCCGAGGGGGAACCGGGCCTTCATCCATGGTCCGGTCTGGAAGTAGGTCAAAGCGATGCTCCCGGTGGCATCGGAGAGCACGGCCCGGAATACCCGACGGCCGGGACGGAGCGTCACCTCCCCGGCGGCTCGCACCGTTCCCACCGTCACCCCCCGCTCACCGGGACGGAGCTCGCGCAGCGTGGAGAGCCGGCGCCGGTCCTCGTAGGCGCGGGGGAGGAGGAAGAGGAGGTCCCCGACACGGCCGAGACCCTTCTTCTCCAGCGCCGCGAGGAGGCGTGGATTGAGGCGCAGGCCGGAGCGCCGCAGCGGTGCGGCCAGCGGACCTTCCCGGGGGGCGATGGAGAGCGTCCGCGGCTCGAGCGGCGCCTCCGGAGGCGGAGCCGCCTCGGCGCCTCCGCGCCTCTTCCTCGTCCGGCGGCCGCCCGGCGCCGGGGACGTGCGCGGCGGAGCCGGCGAGGCCGGAGCCGGCCGCCGCACCGGTCCGCGGTCGGGCTGCAGGCGCTCGGCCAGCCGGCGCAGCGCGGCCGCCTGCGCATCGAGCGACTGGCCGCGGCTGGCGGTCAATGCCTCGCCGAGGAGTCGAACCTCGTCGGCCGGGGCGCCGGCGGATCGAGCCTCGGCCAGCGACGCCTCGAGCAGGCCGGCCAGCCCGCGCACACGTCCCAGGGCGCGAAAATCGTGCTGCGCCAGGAAGCGCAGGGGGGCCGACAATCGATCCAGGTGTGCACGGTCCATGGGACGAGCGGGCGGGAGCCTAGCGGACGGCGCCCACCCCGGAAGTCACCGGACGTCACTCCGCCGGAGCGTCGTCCCCGAGCTCGACGAATTCCACCGAGGCGATCTCCACCTCTCGCCCCCCGCCCGGGCTCTGGACGGTGACCAGGTCGCCCACCTGCTTGCCGATGAGCGCCCGGGCGAGCGGGGAGGTGACGGAGATCAGCCGCCTTTTGATGTCCGCCTCGATCTCCCCGACGATGCGGTAGGTGACCGACTTCTCCGTTTCCTGGTCGACCACCGTCACGGTGGCCCCGAAGACGACGCGGTCGCCACCCAGCTTGGCCACGTCGATGACCTCCGCCCGGGCGATCCAGTCGTTGAGGTCGAGGATCCGGCCCTCGATGTGCGACTGCTTCTCCTTGGCGGCGTGATACTCGGCATTCTCCCGGAGATCGCCGTGGCCGCGCGCCACCTCGATCTCCCGGGAGATGCGCAGGCGCTCCACCGTCTGGAGCTGCTTGAGCTCCGCCTTCAGCCGGCGCAGGCCGGCGGGGGTGATGGGGATGGGGCTGCTCACGGGCGGGGCAAGATAGGAGAGCGGGCGGCCGGCGGCAATTTCGGCGGACCGAGGGGGAGCCTCCCCCCCGGGCGGGGGGAAGTCACCCCGCCCGGGCTGCGCTACGGGCAGAGACGTTCACCCTGGTGCCGGTCCGGCGCCTGGTCCGGGGCTTGCTGGCCGTGCGGGGGTGAACGCGCCCTCCCCGAAGCCCGGCGCCCAGCTTCGGCTCGGATTGCTGGCCCTGGCCGTCGCCTGCCACGGGCAGGTGGACGCACCGCCCCCGGCCGCCACCCTCACCGCCAGCCCGCGACGCGGCGGCCCCCCGCTCGCGGTGTCCATCGCCTGGCTGGTGGACGCCGGGCCGGGCTCCGTCCTGCACTGCCTCCTCGACTACGGCGGCGGCGCGCCGCCGGAAGAGGTCACCCCCTGCCCGCCCGGCGGAAGCCGGCAACACACCTACGCCCAGCTGGGCACCTTCGAGCCGGCGCTCACCGTGACCGACCAGGACGGCGCCGCTGCCCGGGCCCGGGCCGAGGTGGTGGTGGAGCCGGCCGCGGGCGACCTGTCCATCGCCCTGGTGGAGTGGGGACAGACGGTGTTCAGCGCTGCGCCGCGGCTGGTCGGCCAGAAGCCCGCCCTGCTCCGCATCCACGTCGTGTCCACCGACGCCGGCCTCGGGCCCATCGCCGTGCGAGGCGTTGCCACCCTGGATGGCGGCACGCTCCCGCTCGAGCTGACCGGACCTCCGGTGATCCCGCTGGCGCCGGTGCCCGAGGACGTGACCCAGAGCTTCACCGCCGTCCTTCCCCCGGACTGGGTGCAGCCCGGGCTGCACGTCGACGTGCGCATCGACTCCGACGATGCGGTGGCGGAATCGGACGAGACGAACAACATCGGATCCTACGACCCGGTGGTCGGACCGGCCACCGTGCTCCCCCTCACCCTGGTGCCGGTGGTGCAGAAGGATCTGCAACCGCGCACCCTTCCCGACCCGTGGTTCACGACCGTGTGGCGGCACTGGCCGCTGGCGGCCATCACCAGCCGCGTCCGGGCGACCTACACCTTCGGTGGGGTCCTCGATTCGGCGGACGTCACCGGATGGCAGACCCTGCTCGACGAGATCGACGGTCTGCGCACCGCCGACCAGAGCAGCGACTGGTACTACGGCTACGCCCAGGTGGACTACACCTCCGGACTGGCCGGCCTGGGCCTGGTGGGGGAGCCGGCGGCCATCGGGCGCGACGACAGCGAGCGCGCCTTGACCCACGAGCTCGGCCACACCTTCAACCTCCTCCACGCCCCCTGCGGCGGGGCGAGCAACCCGGATCCCAACTATCCCTACCCCGGCGCGGAGATCGGGGTCTGGGGATGGGACCTGGTCTTCCAGCGGCTGGTCAATCCGGTCACCAGCCTGGACGTCATGTCCTACTGCACGCCGGCCTGGGTGTCCGACTACAGCTACGGTCGCGCGCAGGTCCATCTCGAGGCCACCGCTCCGGCGCTGGCGGCCCGCCTGGGCGGCGCGACCGACGGCTTCCTCGTCCACGGCCACCTCGAGGCGGCCGGCACGGTGGTCTTCCAACCGGTGCAGCGCGTCCGGGCGGCGGCATCCGAGCCGGCCGACCCCGGGCAGCGCTGGCGGGTGCGCGTGGAATCGGCGGCCGGCGCGGTGGAGGTGGTGCCGCGCGTGGCGGAGGTCGCCGACACCGGCGGGCTCCGCTTCTCGGCGGTGGTGCCGGCCTCGGTCGGCGCGCCGAGCGCCATCGCGCTCGTCGAGGGGACCCGGGTGCGGGGACGCCTGGCCCGGGCCGCTCTTCCCCCGCCGCGATTCGCCCCCCGGGTCACGGCGGTGGAGGGCGGCGTGTGGGTCGAGTGGGACGCCCTGGCCGCCCCGGTGCTGGCGGTGACCCACGTCGGTGACCGCCGGACGGTGCTCGGGCTCGGGCTCCGGGGCGGCCGGGCCGTGCTGCCCACCGCCGGGCTTCCCCCGGGGGGAGCCCTCGAGCTGAGCGCGTCCGACGGCGTGGCCCCCGAGCTCCACCACCTCCCGCGGCCGGAGCCTCAGCTTCCCAGGTAGTCCTGGAGCGCGAGCACCGGGAGCCGGCCGCGGGCGAGGGCCTCCAGGGCCCCCACCGCCATGCGGGCGGCCTGGACGGTGGTGTAGTAGGGCACGCCCTGCATCAGCGACTCGCGGCGGATGCTGAAGCTGTCGGCGATCTCCTGCTTCCCGAAGGTGGTGTTCACCACCAGCGCCACCTTGCCGTCGACGATGCGGTCCACCACGTGAGGGCGGCCCTCCTTCACCTTCCGGACCAGCTCGTTGGGGATCCCCTTCCCCACCAGGTAGCGGTGGGTGCCGCCGGTGGCGCAGAGCGAGAAGCCGAGCGCCCGCAGCCTCTTGGCCAGGTCCACCACCGCCGGCTTGTCGTCGTCCTTCACCGAGATGAACACCGTCCCGGACCGGGGGAGCTTCATCCCGGCGGCGAGCTCACTCTTGGCGAAGGCGGTGGGGAAGTCCCGGGCCAGCCCCATCACCTCGCCGGTGGACTTCATCTCCGGCCCGAGGATCACGTCGACGTTGGAGAAGCGCGCGAAGGGGAAGACCGACTCCTTCACCGCCACGTGCCGCATCTCCACGTCGCGCGGCGGATTCAGCTCGGCCAGGGTCTTCCCCATC
The DNA here is from genome assembly GCA_035622755.1 of Myxococcaceae bacterium. GTDB lineage: Bacteria > Myxococcota > Myxococcia > Myxococcales > Myxococcaceae > JADGRA01. The sequence continues at coordinate 1,638 of DASPUU010000049.1, read as the reverse complement.
ATGCACAGCGCGGCCAGCTTGGCCAGCGGCACCCCGGTGGCCTTGGAGATGAAGGGCACGGTGCGCGAGGCGCGCGGGTTCACCTCGAGGACGTAGAGCGTCTTGCCCTGGATGGCGTACTGGACGTTCATCAGCCCGACCACCCCCAGCTCTCGGGCCAGGGCCACCGCCCAGTCCTTCATCCGCTCCACCAGGTCGGGGGAGAGCGAGTGCGGCGGCAGGGTGCAGGCGGCATCACCGGAGTGGATGCCCGCCTCCTCGATGTGCTCGAGCACTCCCCCCACCAGCACGTCTCCGGCGGCGTCGGCCACGAGGTCCAGGTCCACCTCGGTGGCGTCCCTGAGAAAGCGGTCGATGAGCACCGGATGCTCGGGGCTGGCCGCCACCGCCTCGCGCATGTACCGCTCGAGGGAGGGGGCGTCGTAGACCACCTCCATGGCCCTCCCGCCGAGCACGTAGGAGGGACGGACCATCACCGGGTAACCGAGACGCCCGGCGGTGCGGAATGCCTCCTCGGCGCTGCGCGCAACTCCGTTCTCCGGCTGGCGGATCCCGAGCTTGTCGATGAGCTGGCTGAAGCGCTCCCGGTCCTCGGCCCGGTCGATGGCGTCCGGGCTCGTCCCCAGGATGCGGAGGCCGGCCCGCTCCAGGGGCACGGAGAGGCGGAGCGGCGTCTGGCCGCCGAACTGGACGATGGCCCCCAGCGGCTTCTCGCGGGCGGCGATCTCCAGCACGTCCTCGAGGGTGAGGGGCTCGAAGTAGAGACGGTCCGAGGTGTCGTAGTCGGTGGAGACGGTCTCCGGATTGCAGTTGACCATCACCGTCTCGTACCCGGCCTGGCGCAGGGCGAAGGCGGCGTGGACGCAGGCGTAGTCGAACTCGATGCCCTGGCCGATGCGGATCGGCCCCGAGCCGAGGATGAGCACCTTCTCCCGGGCGGTGGGCGGCGCCTCGTCCTCGGCCTCGTAGCTGCTGTAGAGGTAGGGCGTGTAGGCCTCGAACTCCGCGGCGCAGGTGTCGACCCGCTTGTAGACCGGGCGGATGCCGCGCCTCCACCGGTGGGCGCGCACCGCTCCCTCCTCGGTCTTGAGGAGCTGGGCCAGGACCCGGTCCGAGACCCCGGCGGCCTTGAGGTGCCGCAGGACGGCGTCGTCCACCGCCTCCAGGTCCCGCGAACCGGCCAGCGCGGCCGCCTCGTGGACCAGGTCCCGGAGCTGGCGGAGGAACCAGGGGTCGATGGCGGAGAGGGCGTGCACCTCCTCGACGCTCATCCCCTCCCGGAAGGCCTGGAAGAGCATCGCCGGGCGCTCCGGGCGAGGGACGCGCACTCCCTCGCGGAGCGCGGCCGCGCGCTCGGTCGGGTCGGCGGGCAGCTCCGGCGGCATGAAGCTGAGGAGGTTGGTCTCCATGCTCCGGAGCGCCTTGAGGAAGGCCTCCTGGAAGGTCCGGCCGATGGCCATCACCTCCCCGACGCTGCGCATGGTGGTGTTCAGGGTGCGGTTGGCGCTCGGGAACTTCTCGAAGTTGAAGCGCGGAACCTTGACCACCACGTAGTCCAGGGTGGGCTCGAAGGAGGCCGGCGTGTCCCGGGTGATGTCGTTCTGGAGCTCGTCCAGGGTGTAGCCGAGGGCGAGCTTG
>DASPUU010000048.1:0-6796 GCA_035622755.1 Myxococcaceae bacterium | reverse complement strand
CCATCACCACCAGGTCCGCTGCCAGCCGCTCGCCGTTCTCCAGCTCGACCTGCCTCGGCCCCAGCGAGCGAGGCCCGGTGTCGAGGTGGAAGCGGACCCCGCGGGCGACGTGGAGCCCCTGGACGAAGCGCCCCACCTCCGGACCGAGCGCACGCTCGAGCGGGACGGACTCCTTGCCCACCACGTCGACCTCCAGGCCGCGCTGGCGGAGCGAGGCCGCCGCCTCGAGCCCGATGAAGCTGGCCCCGATGACCACCGCCCGCTTCGCGCCGCCGGCCAGCGCGATGAGCGCCCGGCTGTCCTCGAGCGTCCGCAGGGTCCGGACGTGCGGGAGGTCGGCGCCCGGCACGGCGAGGCGCACCGGCTCGGCCCCGGGCGCGAGCAGGAGCGCGCCATAGGTGAGTCGCCGCCCGCTGGACAGGGTCACCGAGCAAGGGCCGGTCTCGAGCGCCACTGCCGGGTCTCCGAGCAGCAGGGTCACTCCCAGGTCGCCGTAGAACTCGGGCGTGCGGAGGGGAATCCACTCCTCCGGCGCCGTCCCGGCGAGGTAGTCCTTGGAGAGGTTCGGCCGGTCCACCGGAGCCTCCCCCCCGACCAGCGTCACCGGCCCCCCGTACCCCTCCCGGCGCAGCGCCTCGACCGCCGCCGCGCCGGCCGCGCCGGAGCCCACCACCACCACCGACGCGGGCCCATCCCGGACGGTCCGCACCGGGAGGCCCTTCTTGGCGCCCACCGAGACGCGGGCCCCGGCCCGCCGCACCTCGAAGCAGGCGACGGCGTTGAGCGCCGGCGCGCCCTTCGCCTCGCCGGTGTCGAGGCTGAAGCGGGCGTGGTGCCAGGGGCAACGGAGCGTGTCACCGACGACGAGGCCCTCGGCCAGAGGTCCACCGTAGTGCGTGCAGTGCGCGGCGAGCGCGCAGACGTCGCCGCCCCGCCGCACCAGGACCACCGGCTCGCCGTGGGCGTGCCCGAGGAAGGGCCTGCCCTCGGGAACCTCCTCGAGCTCGACACCGGCTTCCAGGTCCGGGCCCTGCAGCTCCCCCGATGACTCGGCCATGGCGTTTCCCCCGTCCGGCTCACACTAACGCCGGCCGGCACGGGACGCGCTCCCTGGGACGTCAGTCCTCGGGCGGGCGGCCGGAGCCACGCCGGCCCCGCGTGCAGAGGAGCCCGCGTGCGTCCTGGTTCACGCCCGGCGGCCCGCGCTCAGGGCGGGGAGAAGGTCTGCGTCCGGACCGTCGCCGCGGCGATGGCCGAGCTCCCGTAGGGGAAGTCGAAGTACTGGTTCTGGACGTACTGGCCGAGCAGCCCCGGGCTCCCCGGGTAGAGCGGGCCGTCGACGATGGGGCCGGGGAGCTGCTCCTTGGTGGCCGAGCCGTCCATGACCGCGATGAAGCGCACGTTCGACCCGGCGCCGTACTGGAAGACGAGCGAGTTGTCCGTGCGCAGGCCGGGGTTGCCCACGTCCACGGTCAGCGCCCCGCCGGGCCGCGCGTACGGGCCGGGCTTGTAGAGGCCGGCGACGAGTGGGTAGGCGGCGCTCGAGGGGGACATGGTGTGGAGCCGTCCCCAGCGCCAGTTCCCGGAGGACGGCGGGCCGAGGGCGACGGTGAGCGCGTTGTAGGCCGCGGTCATCGCCGTCACCACCTGCTGGTCGCAGGTCTGCGGGGCGCAGAAGGTCTGGGCCTGCGTCGGGAGGCCGGGGGTGAGGAGGTAGAGGATGGCGCGGATGGCGTAGCTGTCGTCCACCCCCTGACCGGCCACGGTCAGGCTGGGGACGAAGACGTTGACCAGGAGGCGGTTCAGGAAGGCGTGGAAGAGAAGGCAGGCCTCAGAGCTCTGCGAGTTCACCGCGTCCGAATCGTTGGGGCTGGCCACCGGGTCGATGCCGGTGAGCCCGGTGGGACAGTTGAAGCCGCTGGCGGCCCACTGGTCGAAGATGGCCTTGGCGGCGTCGTAGGTGGTGTTGCCCGCCGGCTGACGGTCGATGGCCGGCTGGAAGGCGGCGGCCAGCGTCGAGGTGTGGTCGGTCTGGATGGATTGCATGTCCGCCAGCGAGACCGTCCCGCCGTCGGTGTAGCCCGCCAGCCGCTGCATGATGCGGCCGGCGCGGAACCCGGTGGGGTCGTCCCAGTCGAAGCTGAGGTAGGGCGTCCCGGCGTCCGGCAGCGGGTTGTTGTTGATGCAGTAGATGTCCGAGGGGGCGGAGTTGGCGGTGGCGAAGTAGCCCTTGGCCGGGTTCTTCCCCTGGGGCAGCTGGTTGTCGGGCACCCAGAGGACGCCGCCGTCCGGAGCGGGCGGCCACTCGGCCACGCCGACGCCGGGGAGCGGCGCCCAGGGAAGCAGCGTGTGCGGCCCGTCGGGCAGGGTGACGGTGGTCCCGGCCCAGGGACGCTGCGGGACCAGGGCGTGAGGGTCGTAGCCGATGTTCCCCTGGTCGTCGGCGAGGACGAAGTTCTGCGCACCGGTGGAGTAGGCGGTGAGCGCGGCGAAGGCGCCGTCGACGTTGGCCGCGGTGAGCAGACCGAGGAAGGCCGAGAAGTCGTCGGTCGGCTCGAGCCCGGTCCAGCGCATGGCGATGAGCTGGGTCGAGGAGAGCTGGCCGACGATGGGCCCGTGCGGAGGCGAGACGAGGATCGTGAAGCTCTGCTGGGCGAGGCCGGCCGAGGTCCGGTACTGCACCGTCTGGGGAACGGCGATGAGCGGCAGCGCCTGCCCCGGAGCGGGGAGGAAGGCGATGATGGGAACGCCCTGCGGAGTCTGCCCGACCACCGTGTCGACGTAGACGTCGGTCACGTCGTAGCCGACCACCGTCACCCCCCAGCCCACGTGCGCTCCGCGCCCGATGAGCGCGCCCGGGACGCCGGGGAAGGCGCCGCCGAGGACCTGCATCGTCTGCCCCGTTCCGGTGGCGGTGAGCGTGGCCAGGTGGAAGAGGGGCGGGTAGTTGAACTGGAGGTGCGGGTCGTTGGCCACCATGGCCACGCCGGTGGCCGACTTCGCCCCGCTCACCACCCAGTTGTTCGAGCCGGCCCGATCGAAGCGGCCGGCGAAGGCCTTCCGCAGCGTGCTCAGGCGATCGGTCAACGACCGGAGAGCCGGCGTGTCGGCGCGGAACCCGGGGGCCACCGGCGCCGGCGTCCGCGCGGCGGCCTGGCTCGAGCCCGGCCCACCCGCGACCAGGCTGGCGGAGAGGGTGAAGGCCGGCACCGGCTGCTGGCAGCGGATCCACGCGTTCACCTTCGCCAGGTCCTGGAGGGGCGCTCCCGGCCCGTAGGTGGAATAGAACTTCCCGACGTCGATCTCCTTCTCCAGGGTCTCGGAGAGCTCGAACTGGAAGAGCCGGCCCACCGCCGCCGTGTCCGCCACCGTCCAGTCACGGACCACCGCCGGCGTCACCGGGTAGAGGAGCATCCCGTACTCGGCCGGGAAGGGAGCGTTCGGATCTCCGGCCTGCATCTGGTGGATGTAGGCGTTCACCCCGGCGGCGTAGGCGGTGATCCTGGCCTTGGTCTGGTCGTCCATGACCGCCACCATCGCGTCCGCCAGCGCCGCGCCGGTGCGCGTGGTGAACAGGGTGCGGAACTGGATGTCCGAGTCGATCTCCGTCGAGCCGATGAGCTCGGCCAGCTCGCCGCGCGCCAGGCGGCGGAAGAGGTCCATCTCGAAGAGCCGGTCGCGGGCGTGGATGTAGCCCTGGACGGCGAAGCAATCCACCTGGGCGGTGCAGGTGATGTTCGGGATGTCGCGCTCGTCGTAGGCCACCGTGACCGGGGCGGTGAGCCCGGGAATCGACTGTCCCGGGACGACCACGGCGGCGACGTTGATGGTCGCCGACGCGCTCGGGCCGCTGGCCAGGGTCGCGGTCAGCGTCACCGACGTGGCGGTCGTCAGGCTGGCGGGCGGGGTGTAGACCGTGCTCCGGCCGGTGGTGGGAGAGATGGTCCCCACCGCCGCGGACAGCGTCCAGGTGATGGCGTCGGTGCTGGAGGTGACGGCGGTGAAGCTCTTCGCCTGTCCACCCGCGGTGGCCGCCACCGGTCCGGTCGGGCTGATGGTGATGGCAGCGCTCCCGCCGTCGGGCAGGGTCCCCACGTCGATGCTGCATCCCGCTCCGCCCAAAGCCAGCCCAGCGACCAACGTCACTGCCATCCGTACGCGCATGCGAGACGCCCTCCGACGAAGCACCCGGGCGCAGTGCGTCGCGCGGGTTGACCGGCAAGTCAAGGTGAGAACGACGACGCGCTGCGGCGATCGATCGCCTCTGGAGCGCGCTCGGACGGCCGCCGGCTTCTCGACCGAATCAGCGGGACGGCGAGGTCGTCGCCTTCGACTGGAGGTCGCCGGCGGCGTCGCGCACCTGGACCGGGCCGAGCTGGAGGGCCTCCAGGCGGGACTGGAGCGCCTTCATCGGGCCGACCACCACCGCCGCCGCTCCGGCGGAGCCGAGGTGCGCTCGCGCCGCCGCGTCGACCTCGCTCCGGGTGACCGCCTCCACATTGGCGGGGAGCCGGGCGAAGTAGTCGGCGGCGAAGCCGAGCCCGCGCGCGGTGGCGAAGGTGGTGGCGGTGGTGGCGTTGGTCTCGAAGCGCGCCGGAAGGCCCTGGATCATCGCCGACTTCACCTCGGCCAGGTCGCCGTCGGTGACGCCGCCCTGGGCAATCCCGTCCATGACGCCGACGAACTCCTGGACCGCCTCGGGCGTCTTGTCGGCGACGATGCCTCCGAAGGCGGCGAACACTCCCGGCTCGAGGCGGCGCTCCCCGAGCGTGCTGTAGGCGCCGTAGGAGTAGGCCTTCTGGGTGCGCAGGACCTGGGAGAGCCTTCCCTTGCCGCCTCCTCCGAGGACGGCGTTGGCCAGGCGCGCGGAGTACAGCTCCGGAGCGGAGGAGGTGATGCCGAGGTTGCCCATCCACACCTGGCTCTGCGCGGCGTCTGCCTTGTCCACCAGCACGACGGTGCGGGACTTGGGAGGCGCCGGCGGCGGCAGCGCCTTCTTCGGGAGAGAACCGCGGGCCCAGCCGGCGAAGGCCTTCTCCAGCATCGGGACGAGGTCCGCCTCGCGGACGTCGCCCACCACCACCAGCGTCGCGTTGTTCGGGCGGACCCAGGTCCGGTGCCAGGCGACGAGCGCGCCCCGGGCGACCTTGGCGTTCGCGGCCAGCGTTCCCTTGGGCGGGTAGGCCCACGGGTGCCCATCCCCGTAGACCACGCGCGCCAGGACGTTGCGCCCCACCTGCGCTGGGTCATCCAGGAGCTGCACCAGCTCGCCCTGCCGGAGCTTTCGCACCCGCTCGACGTCCGCCGCGCGGAAGGCGGGATGGAGGACGACGTCAGCGAAGACCTCCACTCCCGGGGCGAGGCTCTCGGTGGGCACGGACAGAGACACGGTGAGGGTCTCGGCGTCGCTGCCCGCGTGGAAGACGGCGGCCAGGTCGTCGAAGGCGGCGGCGATGGCCGGCGCGTCACGCTTCGCCGTCCCCTCGTCCAGCATGTCGGCCACGAAGCTGGACACGCCGGGCAGGCCGCCGGGATTGGTGTTGGACCCGGCCTCGACGAGCAGCTCCAGGGAGACCAGGGGAAGGTCGTGCCGCTCGAGGAGCCAAATCTGGAGCCCGGACTTCAGGGTGAGGGCCTTGGGCACCGGCGGCTGGAAGCGCACCGGGGCCCCGGCGGGCGGCTGCTGCGCCCTGAAGTCGGCGTCCGGAGTGCCGGCCGCGGGGGCGGGTGCGGCGGGTGGAGCCCCGGCGGGGGCGGCGGCTGCGGCCGGCTTCGGCGCGGACGTGTCCGGGGGCGCGGAGGGGGTGGCGCAGGCGGCGGTCAGGGTGGCCAGGACGGCAGCGGGGAGTCGAGCGGTGCGCATGGAGGGCGGCCTCACGGGTTGGAGGCGCTCTTCGGCGCCGGGTTGACGAGCAGGACCACCCGCCGCTCGGGGGCGAAGTACTTCCTCGCCGCCGCCTGGACGTCGGCCGGGGTGACCGCCTTCCAACGGGCGATCACCGCGTCGACCAGCCCCGGGTCGGAGGCCCAGAACTCACCCAGCTCGAGCATGTCGGCCTTGCCGCCGAAACCGCCCACCCGCTCCAGCGCGCGGAGCGTCTTGGCGATGCGGTTGCGCCTCGCCCGTTCCAGCTCGGCGGCGGTGGGAGGAGCGTCGATGACCCGCTGGAGCTGGGCGTCGAGCGCCGCCTCAGTCTTGTCCGGGGCCACGCCCGGGGCGACGGTGAGGTCGATCTCGGCGAAGCTCGGGAAGCGCGCGGCCTCGATGTCGAGGCCGACGTCCTGGGCCACCTTCTGGGTGTAGACCAGCTCGTGGTACAGGCGGCTCGACTTGCCGGTGACGAGGATGTCCCCGAGCAGCTGGGTGGCGAAGAAGTCGTCGCTGGCGTAGGCCGGGGGCACCGCCACGCCGACGATCCACCGGGAGAGCTGCACGTTGTCGGTGAGCGTCTCGCGCTTCTGGGCGGTGAGGGGGACGAAGTGGACCTGGGGCGGGGGCACCGGTCCCCCGCGCGGAATCGGCCCGAAGTACTTCTCCACCAGGGGCCTGGCCGCCGCCGGCTGGAAGTCCCCGACGATGGCCAGGACGGCGTTGTTCGGGACGTAGTAGGTGCGAAAGAAGGCCTTCACGTCCTCCAGCGAGGCGGCCTGAAGATCCTCGTGCGAGCCGATGACCGCGCCGAAGTAGGGGTGCGGCTTGGGGTAGAGGAGCTCCACCAGCCGCACCTCGGCCCGCCCATAGGGCCGGTTCTCGGTGCTCTGGCGGCGCTCGTTGCGGACCACGTCCCGCTGCACG
>DASPUU010000047.1:0-13353 GCA_035622755.1 Myxococcaceae bacterium | reverse complement strand
GCTCGACGCTGTTCTCGGTGATCCTCCCGTCGCCCAGCGGCAGGTCCGCCTTGGGCGTCAGGGTGGGGAAGGAGAGACCGGACTCGGCGCCCTTCTCCTCCAGGTAGGTGATCAGGCTCACGCCGCTCCCCGAGAGCTGTGCCTCGTCCGCCTTCCGCGCCCGCTCCGCCTCGGCGTAGCTCTGCGCCAGGGCCTGGGCCTGCCCGAGCTGCGAGAGCTTCACCGCCGTTCGGCGGCGCGCGGCATCGGCCGCGCTGGCCAGCGAGAAGAGGGAGACGAAGAGCACGAAGGCCACCGCCGCGGTCGCCGCCGCGCCGACCAGCACCTGCTCCCGGCGCGACAGCCCACCCAGCCACGCCTGCGCCTCGGCCCACAGCTGCTTGAGACGGTCCATCGCTCACCCGGCCGGCGGCGCCGGCTCCGCGCAGTCCACCAGCACGTCGAGCACGAAGCTCACGTGCGCTCCGTCCTTGGTCCGCTCCACCCGCCCCTCCTTCACGTCCCGGAAGCAGCGGAACGTCTTCAGGGCCGCCTGGAGGCGGTCGATGCTCTTGGCGGTATCCGTCTGCCCGCGGAGCGTCACCCGGTCGAGGTCCACCGTGAGCTGGTCCAGGGTCACCGGGACCTCGGGCGGCACGCGGGCCGCCACCTCGGCGAGCAGACCGGCGGCGGAGAGCCTGGGCAGGGCCGCCGCCGGGCTCTCCTTGCCGCGCAGGAGATTCAGGGCGCGGTCGTAATTGCGCTCGCAGGTTCCGAGCACGCGCTGCGTCAGCTCGCAGAGGCGGGCGTCGACCGCCGCCTCGCGCCGGCCGAGCAGCGCGCTCCGGACGATGCCGAAGGTGACCAGGAGGGCGAGCAGGACCGCGGCGAAGGCGCCCAGCTGAGGAAGGCGCCGGCGCAGCCAGTCCAGCTCGCCGGTGAAGGCCAGCTCGCCGATCCGGAAGTTGAAGCGCTCGCCCCGGGTGGCTCCGGTGACCGCCAGCGCCCAGGCCTGGGCTCCGCGGTTGCGCAGCTCCGGGGCGAGCTCCGCCTTCCCTCCTCCGGCGAGCGTCGCCGTGGGCAGGGCGAGCTCCTCCGCCCAGGCCTCGGCCAGGCCAGGCAGCTCGGCCGTCCCGCCGGCGAGGAGCAGCCGGCTCACCGCCCCGCGTCCGCGGGCGGCGGAGGCCTTGAGGGTGGCGCGCACCTCCCGGACCACCGGCCTCAGCGCGCGCACCAGGGCATTCCGCGCGCGCTCTTGCTCCGGCCCGCCGCCCGGGCGGAGGCTGGCATCGTGTTCCTTCCAGCGCTCGGCCTCGGCCGCCGCGACTCCGAACTCGCGCGCCAGCGCCAGGGTCAGCTCCGCGCCGCCGCCCGGGATGACCCGGGCATAGGTGAGCCCCTCGCCGGGGTGACCCACCGCCACCGTCGTCCGGCGGTGGCCGATGTCGACCAGTGCCGTCGGCTGTCCGGGCTCCACCGGCAGCGCCGCCGGCCGGGCGATGAAGAGCGAGCGATAGACCAGCGCCGGATGGGTCACCAGGCGGGGGTCGAACCCGGCCCCGGCGAGCAGCGTGAGTAGCTGTCGCAGCTCGTCCTTCTTCACCACCCCCACCAGCAGGTTGCTGCCGCCGTCGGCGCGGCCGGCTGGCTGGTAGTCGAAGAGCACCTCCTCCAGCTCGACCGGCAGCTCGCCCTCCACCTCGAAGGGCAGCGCCGCCTGGATGCGCTTCGGATCCTGGAAGGGCAGCACCACCGGGTGGGTGGCCACCGAGGTGCCCGGGACGGCCACCACCACCTGGTCCCAGTGCCAGGCGTGCTCGGAGCGCAGCCGGCCCAGGGCGGCCTGGAGCGACACCTCCGGCGGGCCCTCCTCCTGCCGCCGCACCTCGCTCCAGCCGAGGAGCGCGGCGCCGCGGCTGGCGTCGAGCAGCACCGCCTTCACCGAGTGGCTGCCCAGGTCGAGGCCGAGGATGCGTGCCATGGCGGCGCCTACTCCTCCTTCCAGTAGAGGAGGGTCCCCAGCCCATCCTCGGGGCGCTCCAGGCGGACCACCGCCGTCACCGTCCTGAGGAGATCGCCCGCCTCGCCGACGGCCGTGACCCGGAAGGTCTTGGACCGGTCGCCGAGGTAGGGGTTGGCCTGGACGTTGCTGGTGATCTGCGGATTGACGGCGATCCCCGCCTGCACGAGCACGGCGACGAATGCCCCCACCGTCAGCCCCATCGGCGAGAGCAGCTGCGCGGCGTGGAGCTTCTGCACCACGCTGTCCAGGAAGACCGGGTCGGTCAGCCGCCCGTCGGGGTGGGCCGGGTCGGCCGCCGTCCGCACGGCCAGCGCCAGCACCAGCGGGTCGTCGCTGTTCACGTTGAGCCGCGCATTGACGTCCGGGTAGACGGTGATCCGGTCGCGGAAGGCGGCCATGAACCGGTCGCCGATGCCGTGGACGAAGAAGAGCTCGTCCACGGTGTCGAAGGCGGCGTTCTTGGGGCGGTAGCGGGGCGTGTAGCGGGTGTAGAGGCCCGGCTCGTCGCCGAACCCGGGTCCCAGCTGGGGCAGGCCCTGGACCAGGGTCAGGGTGGAGATGAGGTCGTCGGCGTCCGCCCAGTCCTTGACGTTGATCACCGCGTCGTTGGCGGTGAGCTTCACGTGGTTCGCATCCTCGTGTTCGAAGACGAACTCGAAGCGCTTGTCGGTGAGGAGCAGGTAGAGGCGCTGCACCGCCGCCCGCCCCGCGCCGGCGGTGAGCAGGCTGTCCAGCTGGCTCACGCTCAGCCGCGCCTCCTCGTCGTCGATGGTGCTCGCATAGCAGCCCCGGAAGGTGCCGTAGTCGATGAGCGGCGCCCCGAGCGCCCCGGCGGGCGGCTCCTCGACCCGCCCCCGCGGGCGCGGCGCCCGTGGCACCAGGCCGGCGCCCGGGTCGTTCTGGGGGAGGAAGCGCCCCAGCGTCTGGCAGTCGACGTGCATCATCTTCCACAGCTGGAGATTGAAGCCCCCCGCGGCGCCGCCCAGGCCGGGCGTCGAGGCCAGGGCCTGCATCGACACGTCGAGCTGCTTCTGGAACTGGAGGAGGAGCCGGGCCGTCCCCAGCGCGCTCCGGGCGAGGTACTCGGCGCGCAGGGCGTCGCGCTCGTGGGCAGCCAGCTCCAGATCCACCCGGGAGGTGTAGGCGAACTCCGCCGCCACCGCGGCCAGGATGGCGATGGAGACCACCACTAGGAGCAGAGCCACGCCGCGCTCGGGTCGCCTCTCGCGGAGCATCAGAATCTCGGCAGCTCGGTGTTGAGCATCACCCGCGTCTCGGTGACGTACTTCTGCTCGCGGCCGTCCTCGTCGGCACGGACGACGACGATGCGCACCCGGGTGGGAAGGATGGACTTCTTCTCCAGACGGCGGGTGTCCCACTCCTTGACCCAGTCCTTCTTGTCCGAGTCCCAGTAGGAGAGCTCGAGGCGCTTGACGTCCTCGAGGAGGACGTCCTCCGTCCCGCCGCGCTCCATCCGGTCGTCGCCGTAGAGGTTGGGGTTCTCCCGCCGCATCAGATCCTGCCGCCCGCGCGCGCCGGGCGCGGAGGAGGTCTTCACCGTGTACTCGACCACCATCTGGTCCGACTCCTTGGCGTCGGTGTAGAGCCGCTGGTGGGCGAGCGAGGTGAAGAGCAGCCGGTCGGCGGCGCCGATGAAGTTCGTCGGACGATCGTTCTGGTCGCGATAGCGGCGCAGGTCGTAGCGGTCGCTCACGTAGGCGGCGCCGATCTCGCGGACCATGCGCTCCAGGGCCACCCGGAGCCCGCGGTACCGCTCGGCCTCGGACTCCACCAGCTCCTTGGCCCGGAAGGCGCTGGTGAAGGCGGCGGCCACCACGCCGCCGATCATGGCGGTGATCGCCACCGCCACCAGGATCTCCACCAGTGTGAAGCCGCGCCGGGTCATGGGACGCTACCGGCCACCGAAGGGGGTGAAGCTCCCCACCGGACGCTGGAGCATGGGGGGCGGGCCCTGGGGGGCCGCCGGCAACCCGGCGGGCAGCCCGGGGATGCCGGCCGCACCGGGCACTCCCGGCGCGCCGGCCGCCCCCGCCGCAGTGGCGGCGACCGCTCCCGGAGTCCCGTTCCGATCCGAGCCCTGCTGGAGCGACACCAGGTGGGTCACCACGTCGATGGACTCGATGCGCGGGCCCTCCTTCCAGGAGACGGTGAGGTGCACCTCCCGGACGCCGCGCTGGATCTGATCGACCAGCTGGGTGATTTGGGTCTCGGCCAGGGCCCCGAACGGGCCGAGCGCCGAGAGGCCGGAGGGGCCGGTCGCCCCCGGTGGGAGCGGGGAGTTGGTGGGCCCGGCCGGGAGCGCGGACGAGGCCAGGCCGGCCAGCGCCGCGCCGGCGTCCGCCCCGCCCAGGCTGGCGAAGAGCGCCGCCAGGCCCCCGCCCTCGCCCGGCGGGATGCCGAACAGCGCCTCGAGGAGCCGGTCCGGGCTCACCCCGGTGGTCCGCGGGGCGAGGATGCGCGCCTTCCAGGTGAAGGCGCTCCAGCCCTCGGCGGCGAAGTCGCCCGAGCGCTCGACGTCGTCGAGCTCGAAGCCCTTGTCGTAGAGGTCCTGCTCGAGATCGGTCATCTTCGCCCGGGCGAGCTGGGTGGCCACGGTGATGCGCTTGACGTAGGCGTGGCTGGCCACCGCGCCGGCGTTGAGGTCGAAGATGGCGAGCAGGGCCACGCCGAGGATGGCCATGGCCACCACCACCTCGAGGAGGGTGAAGCCCGGGCGTCTCACGAGCGAGGAATCTCCGGCTCCCCGCTCACCACCGCCGTCTTCCCGGTGAGCGGCGCCACGGTCAGGGTCCAGGTGCTCCCGCCCTGACGCGCGGTGAGCTGCGCCCGCTCGGTCGAGCCCTGGGGGAAAAAGTACAGGTAGGCCAGCCCGGTGCGCGCCGGCTGGCGCTGGTGGGCCGTCCACACGCTCAGGCGCACCCCGGCGATGCGCCGCGGCTGGACCTCCGGCGCGGTGAAGGCGGCGAAGCGCTCGGCGGCCTCCACCCGGTCCTTCTCCTGGGCGAGCACGTCGAGGAGTGAGGGGGACGCCCGCGCCGCCGCCGGCGGCCGGGCTCCGCGCCGGGCGGCCTCGGCGCGCGCCCGGGCGTCGTCCTGGAGGGCCTGGTCGCGGTCGGCCGCCACGGTGACCTGCCCCGAGGCGCACTCCGCCCGGTAGGTGAACCCGGAGGCCTCGTCCGGCGGGAGATCGAAGGCCAGCCGGCAGGTGTGCCCGGTCAGGGCGGTGACGTCGTAGAGCGCGCGGATGGTGGCCCCCAGCTCGCCGAGCGCGGCGCGCGCCCGCGCCCCGGTGAGGGCCCCGATGCCCACCGCCGCCGTGCCGAACAGCGTGGTGGCCACCGCCAGCGCGACGATGAGCTCGATGAGGGTGAAGCCGGCCGGCGAGCGGGCACGCGTCATGGGAAGGAGGGCGCCCTCACGGCTTCTGGTCAACCCGGTTGGTGATGTCGGCGTCCGGGCCCTCGCCGCCGGGGGCGCCGTCCCGGCCGTAGCTGGTGATGATCGGCCGCCCCCGCTCCAGGACGTAGATGTAGTCGCGGTTCCACGGGTCCTGGGGCATCTTGTCCAGGATCTGGAGATCGACCAGTGCCTTGAGGCCGGTGGTCGTGTCCGGATAGTTGCCCTTCTTGGCGTAGTAGAGCTTGAGCGCCCCCTCGATGTTCTTGATGTCGAGCGCGGCGCGATCCCGGCGCGCCTCCTCGAGCCGCGGAATGACCGCCACCGTCACCGCCGCGGCGATGAGCCCGATGATGGTGATCACGACCATGATCTCGATCAGGGTCATCCCCCGTGCCGCAGTCTTCATCGCTGAACCTCCGTCGTCGGCGCGGGGGACGGATGGCCCCCGCGGGCGTAGTAGGCGACCCCCACCGCGAGCAGCGCCGCGGCCAGGGCGAGCATCGCCGCCGCCGTCACGCCGCGTACCCAGCGATCCAGGCTGCTGTCCAGGACCCCTTTGCTTCCCGGGCTCATCGGATGGTGGTGTTGATCTGCAGGATGGGCATGAGGATGGAGAAGGCGACGAAGGCGATCACCGCTCCCATGGCCACGATGATCAGCGGCTCGAGCAGCGCGGTCAGCGCCCCGAGCCGCACGTTGACCTGGTTCTCGTAGCTGTCGGCGACGTTGAGCAGCATGTCCTCCAGCTGTCCGGAGCGCTCCCCCACCGCCACCATGTGGTAGACGAGCGGCGGGAACTGCCCGGACCGCTTGAGCGGACCGGCGATGCTCTCGCCCTCGCGGATGGCGTCGCGCGCCGTCTCCACCACTCCGGCGAGCACGGTGTTGGTCACCACGTTGCGGGTGATGTCCATGGCGGTGAGCATCGGCACGCCCGCCTTGAGCAGCGTGGCCAGGGTGCGGCTGAAGCGGGAGACGAGCAGCATGCGGAGCAGCGTGCCGGCCACCGGGAGCCGGAGCACCCAGGCATCGAACACCGGCCGGCCCCGCGGGCTCCGCGTCCAGGCCACCGCCGCCGCTGCCCCGCCCAGGACCAGGGGCAGGAGGAGCCACCACCATCCGGAGAGCAGGTTGCTGACGAAGATCAACCCCCGCGTCGTCCAGGGGAGGGTGGCCCGCATGGTCTCGAAGATGCGCGTCACCTTGGGAACGACCACGGTCATGAGCATGACCAGGATGCCCCCGCCGATGACGGTCATGATCGCCGGATAGATGAGCGTCCCCACCAGCTTCTGCTTGAGCCGGGCCTGGCCCTCGGTGAAGTCGGCCAGCCGGGCGAGCACCGCGTCCAGGGCGCCCGAGGCCTCGCCGGCCCGCACCATGTTCACGTACAGCGTTCCGAAGATGCGTGGGTGCTGGGCCAGGGCGTCGGCCAGCGAGCTGCCCTCGTTCACCCGCTGCTTGACGTCGGACAGCGTCCGCTTGAGGCGGTCCTTCTCCGTCTGGTCGATCAGCGCCGAGAGACCCTCCACCAGCGTCACCCCGGCGTGGAGGAGGGTGGAGAGCTGCCGGGTGATGACCGCCACGTCCTCGGTGCTGACCCGCCCGCGGAAGACCCGCGTCAGCTGCACCTCGCGGTCGATGGCCGCCTTGCGCCCGGTTCGCGCCTCGGACTGGCCGAGCACGTCGGTGAGGAAGACGCCGGCCTTCTTCAGCTGGGAGCGCAGCGCCCGGCTGCTGTCCGCCTCGAGCAGCCCGGTGACCTGCTTGCCGCTGGCGCTCAGCCCCCTGTACTCGAAGACCGGCATGACAGGCTCCGGCTAGAGGTCCTCCTGGGTGACGCTGAGGACCTCGGCGATGCTCGTCTCCCCGGTGAGGACCTTGTGCGCCCCGTCGTCGAGGAGCGTGGCCATCCCTCGCTTGATGGCCTGCTTCTTGATGGTGGTCGAGTCCACGTTCTTGATGGCCAGGGTGCGGATCTCGTCGTCGACGGGGAGGAACTCGTAGATGCCGCTCCGGCCGCGGTAGCCGGTCTGCCCGCAAGCCGCGCACCCGGCGGCGCGGTAGAGCGGTGGGTTCCCGGCGCGCGCCACCTTCTCCTCGGTCATGCCCACCTCGGCCAGCTCCTCGGCGGTGGGCCGGTACGCCGCGCGGCACGCGGTGCACAGCCGCCGCACCAGGCGCTGGGCGAGGACGGCGGTGAGCGAGCTGGCCACCAGGAAGGGCTCCACCCCCATGTCCACCAGACGGGTGATGGCCCCGGCCGAGTCGTTGGTGTGGACGGTGGAGAACACCAGGTGACCGGTCAGCGAGGCCTGGATGGCGATCTCCGCCGTCTCCCGGTCGCGGATCTCGCCGACCATGATCACGTCCGGATCCTGACGGAGGAAGCTGCGCAGGCCGGCGGCGAAGGTCAGGCCGATCTTCGGGTTGATGGCCATCTGGCTGATGCCCTGGAGCTGGTACTCGACCGGGTCCTCGACGGTGAGGATGTTCAGGTCCGGGGTGTTGATCCGGCTCAGGGCAGCGTAGAGCGTGGTCGTCTTCCCGGAGCCGGTGGGCCCGGTGACGAGCACGATGCCGTGCGCGCGCCGGATGATCTGGTCGACCTGGGCGAGCGTGCCCGGCGACATCCCGATCTCGCTCAGGTCGAGGAGGGTGGCCGTCTTGTCCAGGAGCCGCATGACGATGCGCTCGCCGAAGGTGTTGGGGATGGTGGAGAGACGGATGTCGATGTCGCGCCCGGCGAGCTTGATGCGGATCCGGCCGTCCTGGGGAAGCCGCTTCTCGGCGATGTTCAGCTGGCCCATGACCTTGACCCGGCTGACGATGGAGTTCTGGTAGCGCTTGGGCGGCTTGATCACCTCGTGCAGGACGCCGTCGATGCGGAAGCGGACGATGAGGTCCCGCTCCATGGGTTCGATGTGGATGTCGCTGGCCCGCTCCTTGGCCGCCCGGAAGAGCAGAGAGTTCACCAGGCGGATGATGGGCGCCTCGTCGTCCGCCTCGAGCAGGTCCTGGGGCTCCTCGAGCTCGTGTGCCAGCGAGGCCAGATCCTGGGCCTCCATCTCGTCCACCAGCTGCTCGGCCTCGTTCACCGCCCGGTCGTAGACGGCATTGATGGCATCGACGATGGCCCCCGCCGAGGCCACCACCGGCGACACCGGTGCGCCGACCAGCATCCGGGCGTGGTCGAGGGCCGGGGTGTCGAGCGGGTCGGCCACCGCCACCACCACCCCATCCTCCTCCCGCCGCAGCGGGAGCAGCCGGGCCTGCTTGCCGAAGTTGATGGGCACCAGCCGGGCCAGCTCTCCGTTGACCTGGTCGGCGGCGATGCGCGCCTGGTAGGGCAGCTCGAGCTGGGCGGCGAGCGCGCGGGCCAGGTCCTCCTCGTCGATGGCGCGCCGTGCTACGAGCAGCTCGCCGATCCGGCCCCCCTCCTCGGACTGGGCGCGGAGCGCCTCGGCCAGCACGGCCGGGTCGAGGTGTGCCTGGGCGACGAGGATCTCCCCCAGCAGCCGGCCGGCCAGTCCGGGGCGCGCCGGGGCGGCGGCCGCGGGTGCGACGGAGGTCTCGAGTGTGGCCATGACTACTGGGGCTGCACCTGGAGCCGGTCCGAGGGCGCCGGCTGCACGTCCGGGACCTGGGTCGAGGGCGGCGGAGGACGGTTCTCCAGGCCCGGCGGAGGAGCGCCCTGGTCCACCGGAGGCGCGGCCGTCGCCGGGGGCTGGTCCGGGCCGGGGAAGGGCGTCGACGGGGGAGGGGGCAGGGGCGGCGGCCGCGGCTGCGGGACGCCCGCCGGTCGAATGATCTGGTCGCCCGGGGCGCCCACGCCGGACTCCTGCTTCTGCGCCTGGATGGTCGCCTGGTTCATCTTCAGGAGGGGGCCGGCCTTGCGGGTGAAGTCCACCGCCACGTCGTAGCGCGGCACCTCGCCGTAGAACTCCTCCACGAAGCGCTGCCGCTCGGCCATCTTGCGCTCGAAGATGCGGCGAAAGTCGCTCGCGTCCCGGATGATGTAGGGGGTGAGGAAGAGGAGCAGGTTGGTCTTCATCGACTGCTTCGACGACTCGCGGAAGAGCACCCCCAGCACCGGGATGTCGCCCAGCACCGGGACCTTCGACGTGTTCTCGATGGTGCGGTCCTGCATGATGCCGCCGATGACCACCGTCTCCTGGTCCTTGGCCACCACCGTGGTCTTGGCCGTACGCTTGGCCAGGGTCGGGCCGAGCACCGGGTCGTTGGAGACGATCTCCTCGGTCGACTCGTTGATCACCAGCCGGATGTAATCGCTGGCGTTGATCTGCGGCTTGATATTCAGCTTGAGCTCGACGTTCTGCCGATTGATCGGCGCGTAGTAGGAGCCCAGCCCCCCGAGCGCCGTCCCCAGCGATGCCGCCGTGGTGCTCGGGACGCTGCTCGCCGCCACCCCGGGGAGGGCCTGGGGCGCGAAACCCGCCTGGAAGGGGACGTTCTGGCCGACGGTGATCTCCGCCTCCTCGTTGTCGCTGGTGAGGAGGTGCGGGGTGCTGAGCACGTTCACCCCGGCGCTGGTCTGGAGCGCGTGGAGGACGATGCCGAAGGACGGGATGCTCAGACCCAGCTTCTCCAGGGCGGGGATGGTTGGGCCCTGGAGCCCGGCCAGGAACCCTCCATAGGTGGCGAGGTTGGTGATGGAGAAGGAGGGCGGGACCGACCCGGAATACTTCGTTCCCACGATGCCGGTGGCCTGCCCCTGGGCGGTGTTCAGGGTGAAGCCCTGATGCAGGCTGATGCCGAACTCGGTGTCGCGGTTCATGTCCACTTCCATGAGCACCGCCTCGACGAAGACCTGCCGGCGGGGAACGTCGAGCTTCTCGATGACCCGGACCAGGCTCCGGTAGTCGCCCTGGCTGGCCACCACCACCAGGCTGTTGGTGGCCTTGTCCGGGGAAATCTTCACTTCGCCGGCGAAGAGCTCGGTGGCGGTGACCCCGCCGGTGCGCTGCGCGGCCGGCTGGACCACCGGCGGCGTGTAGGCCGGCTGGCCGCCGGGAGTGGTGGTGCCGGTCCGGGGACGGTTGGCCGTGCCCTGGGCCAGCGCCTGGAGCGTGGCGGCGATGTCCTCGGCGGTGGCATTGGCCAGGGCGTACACGTTGATCCGCCCCTCGCCGGAGATGGGGACGTCGATCTCGCGCAGGATGCCGTCGATGCGCTCGTTGGCTGCCGCGCTGGCGACGACGATCAGCTTGTTGGTGCGCTCGTCGGCGAGCAGCGTGGTCAGGGTGGCCGGAGCCCCCGTGCCCGGGGCGCCCGCGGCCGGAGCGGGCGGCGCCGGGCCTCCCGCCGGCGCCGGCGTGGGCGGCGGGACGGGAAGGGTGGCCGGCCGCGTGCCCGTCCGCCCCTTCTGCTCGAACAGCTTCTGGATGGTGGAAGCGACGTCCGCGGCGAGGGCGTAGCGCACCTGGACCACCCGCATCTCGTCGCTCGCGCTCCGCGTGTCGAGCTGCTCGATGATCCGCTCGATGCGGTGCATGTTCGCCGCCAGGTCGTTGACGATGAGCGTGTCCGGCTGGAAGGGGATGCTGTCCCCGCCCGGGCTGACCAGCTGCTGGACCACGTTGCGCAGGGGATCGAGCTCGACGTACCGGATCTTGAAGAGCCGGGTCATCATCTGCTCGTTGGTGCTGTAGTCGGAGCTGGCGTCGGTGACGGTGGGGATGCTGCTCTGCTTGGCCTTCGGCTTCTCGACGATCTTGGAGAACTTCCCGTAGGGCACCAGGGCGAGGTTGTTGGCGTCGAGGGCGGAGAGGAAGGCGGCGTAGAACTCGTCGGCGTTGACCTCCACCCGGCCGTTGTCCGGTCCGATGATGGAGATCTTCCCGCGGACGTTCTCGCCGAGGATGAACGTCTTGCAGGTGGCGTCGGAGACCGTCTGGACCAGCTTCTCGATCTCCACCTTGTCGAAGTAGATGTTGAAGCGCGCCTTGCGCCGGACCTCGTCGCAGCTGGGGGTCTTCCGGTCCGCAGCCGAGGCGGTCTTGTCTGCGGTGTCCCCGGGAACCGGCGGCGGCTTCCCGGGCGGGGCGCTCGCCGCCGCCGGGGCAGCCGGAGGCGGGGTGGGGGACACCCGGCGCCCTCCGGTGAACGGGGGCGGCGGCCGCGGCGCCGGCGGCGGGGCCTGGACCGGGGGGGGTGGCGCCTGGGCGAGGAGCACCTCCGGGGACTCGGCCGGGGCGGGCGCGGCGAGCAGGAGCGAGGCGAGGGGCAGGGTGGCGAGGGTCTTCATCGGTCGGGCGAGGCCGCCTCCGGGGGGCGCAGGACGGCTGCTCCTAGTGGATGTTGTAGGTCTTCCGGACGGTCGTTCCGTTGCGGTCGATCTCCACGTCGACGCGCGGGGCGTCCTTGAGCTTGGTGTAGACCTCGAGCGCCTTGGCCGGATCGTTCATCTCGAATCCGTTGATGCGCTTGACCACGTCGCCGTTGACGATGCCGATCTTCGAGTAGAGCGAGTCCGGCCGGATGGAGAAGAGCTTGAAGCCCTCGGCCACTCCGTCCTTGAAGGCGGGCACGAGCCGGGCCTGCATCGCCAGGTCGTTGAGGTTGTTGATCGCCCGGTCGAGCTCGGAGCGGGGGACGTCGTAGCTGTTGTCGTCCAGCTGCTTGATGCCCGCGCCCCAGGCGCCGGCCGGCTCGGTGACCTTGGTGGTGGTGGCCAGGGGCGGCGCGCCGTCGCCGGCCTCGGCGCTGACGTACTCGCGCCGGCCGTTGTTCAGGACGATGACCCGGTCGCGGAGGATCTGCAGGACCTGGGAGGTGAGCAGGCGATCCCCGACCATCACCGTGAGGGCCTTCTGGCTGGTCAGGTCGAGCACCGAGGCCAGCGACCACTCCGGACCGGCGAGGAGCGTCCCCAGGAGCTTGACCCGCATCGACGTGCGGACCGGGTCGGAACTGAGGTCCGCCTTGCCCTCCTCCGGCGAAGGCTCGGCCGGCAAGGTCAGACCGGTGAGCCGGGCCAGCCGCTCGGCGTCGAGCGCCGCCGGCGGCTCGGCCGCCGCCGCGGGCCGGGCGCTCACCGCCGCCGCCGGAGGCGCCGGCGCCGGGGCCAGCGACGCCTCGATGAAGAGATTGACGATCTTCGCCGCCAGGAGCGCGGCCAGGGCGATGCCGGTCAGCTGGACGGACCAGAAGTACTTGCGGAGCAAGAGCTCCATGGGCTGAGCGGACATGTCGGAACCCTGGCCACAGCAAGCCAGGTGCCAGGGCGCTCCGGCAACCCACCCGCCGGGCGGGATGGGCGATCGCCCGGGAGCGCGACAAATTGTCAGGAGCCGGCGACCGGCCCGCGACGGCGTGTCAGGGCTCCCCGGAATCGTCGCCGCGCTCGCGCTCCAGCTTCCGGTAGATGGTCCGGGCGGCGATGCCGAGCAGGCGGGCGGCCAGGGTCTTGTCCCCGCCGGTGTGGCGGAGGGTCTCGTGGATCAGCCGCCGCTCCACCTCCTCCATGGGCATGCCGATGGGAACGACCACCTGTCCGGCCACGCCCCGGGGCCCGCTGCGGACCGCCTCGGGCAGATCCGCGGCCTCGAGCACCTCGCCGCGGGCGAGCACCACCGCCCGCTCCACCGCGTGCTCGAGCTCCCGCACGTTGCCCGGCCAGGCGTACTCCTCCAGAGCGCGCAGCGCCTCGGCGGAGAAGCCGCGCAAGGGCTTGGCGTTCTTGGCGGCGAAGCGGCGCAGGAAGTGGTCGGCCAGGAGCGTCACGTCCTCCCGGCGCGCGGCCAGCGGTGGGATGCGGACCTCGACCACGTTCAGCCGGTAGAAGAGGTCCTCCCGGAACCTCCCCTCGGAGACCTCGCGCTGCAGCTCGCGCCGGGTGGCCGAGACGACGCGGACGTCGACCCGCACCGGGCCCGAGCCGCCCAGCCGCTCGATCTCCCCTTCCTGGA
>DASPUU010000046.1:0-6193 GCA_035622755.1 Myxococcaceae bacterium | reverse complement strand
TCGGGGGGACCGCCGGGGCGGAGCTGCGCGCGCTCCAGGACGAGGCCCGGGTGTCCAGGCTCGCGCCACCCTGACCGGCGTCGGCCCGCCCCTCCTGGCGCGAGGGCTGCATTCCTCCGGGGTCGCCCCGGGTTGGAGCGGCAGCGTTGACACGCCTCCTCCCGGGGCCTGGGAATGCGAGCCCCCTTGACTCTCGGGAGCGATGGACATGGCGACGGGACGTACCGGAAACGCAGTCGGGCCGACCCGGTGGTGGGGCCTCCTCCTCGGCGCGTTGCTCCTCGTCGGGTGCAGGAGGGAACCCCCGGGAACCACCGGCCTCGAGCTCCAGCCCCCGCCGGTGCCCCCCGCCATCCAGGTGTCGCCCGAGCCCGTCCCGGGGTCGGAAGGGCAGCTGGCCGTCGTGGCCGCCCGGCCGCGCGGCGTGGCCGGAAGTGACGTCCGGCCCTCGCTGACGTTCTCGCGGCCGGTGATGCCCCTCGGGACGGTCGAGGCCCAGGGCTCTGTGCCCCCACCTGCGCGCCTCGAGCCCCCGGTGGCCGGGGAGTGGCGATGGCTCGGCTCGGCCAGCGTGGAGTTCGTCCCGAGGGACCCGCTTCCCTTCTCCACGCGCTTCACCGTCACCGTCCCGGCGGGGCTCAGGTCGGTCGACGGCCAGGCCCTTCGCGAGCCCTATGCGTGGAGCTTCGAGACGCCCGCCCCGGCAGTGCAGCGCGTGGACCCCGTCCCCGGCTGGGACTGGGTCACGCCCGGCCAGCACTTCGTCCTGGTGCTGAACCAGAGGGTCGTGGATCTGGAAAGGTCGCTCGCCCTCCTCGTCGGTGCGGAGGCCGCGCCCTGGCCGCTCACCGTGGTGAAGGCCGAGCCCGTGGACGACGGGGGGGAGACCTCCGGGCGCCCCCGACCCGCGGTCCGAAGCCGCCAGGTCCGGTACGAGCTCGCTCTGAGCAGGCCACTTCCCCTGGACGCCAGGGTCACGCTCGTCCTGGCGGGAAGCCTGCGCGGGGCGGAGGGCGCGCTCACCCTCGGGGAGGACCGGCGGTGGAGCTTCCACACCTACGGACCCCTCTCCGTCGCCGGCCCCCTCGGATGTGCCCCGGAGGCCCGCCAGTGCCCGTACGGGCCGCTGCTGCTCTTCACCTCCAATCCGGTCAAGGTGTCGAGCCTGCGGGAGCACCTGAGCGTCGAGCCGCGGGTCTCGCTGGACTGGGAGCGTGCCGAGGTGCTGCCCGGCAGCGCGGAGAGCCGGCCCGCGGTCGCCATCCCCGGACGCTTCCGTCCCGGCACCACCTACCGCATCACCGTCTCCGAGGGCGTCCTGGACGAGTTCGGCCAGCGCGGAGCGTCCGGGGGTGGCAGCTTCCGGACGACCGACCTCGAGCCCGGGTTCGATCCCGGACCGGACGTGGCGCTGCTCGAGGCCCAGGGCGACGGAGCGCTCCCCGTCGAGGTGACGAACCTCTCCCGGCTCGAAGCCCAGGTCTGGGCGCTCACCCCGGCGGAGCTGGCGCGATTCCTCGGCGCCCGCCGCCGGGAGGCGCTCGCGCCGCCGGGCTCTCCCTTGGCCTACACCCTGGCCACCTCGGGTTCGCCCAACGTCCTCGTCACCCGGGGGCTGCCCGTCCGGAGGCTCCTCGCTGGCCGGGGGACCAACCTCTTCCACGCCGTGCTCACCGCGCCCGAGCGTCCCGACGAGTGGGGCCGGGTGCGGACGGTGACCGGGCAGATCACCGACCTGGTCGTCCACGCCAAGCTCGGCGCCACGTCGAGCGCCGCGTGGGTGACCCGGCTCTCGGATGGAAGGCCGGTGCCGGGCGCCGACCTCGTGCTCTACGACCGGAGCGGGACCGGCCGCTGGCGGGGCAAGACGGACGCGGACGGGCTGGCGCGGCTCCCCGGCCTGGCGGAGCTCCTTCCCACCGCCGACGGCTCGGCCTGGGAGCCTCCCTTTGCCCTTCTGGCGGCCACCCTCGGAAACGACACCGGCGTCACGCTCTCCACCTGGATGGGCGGATTCGGCCCCTGGGCCTTCGACCTGCGGACCGAGTGGGACGGCCGGACCCCCAAGGCGCTCGGCACGGTGTTCGCCGAGCGGGGCATCTACCGCCCTGGAGACACCGTGTTCCTCAAGGGCCTGCTCCGCACCCGCGAGCTGGGCGCCCTGCGCACCCCTCGCCCGGGGACTCCGGTACAGCTGCGCGTGACGAGCTCGCGGGGCAAGGAGGTCGCCGCGCGAAACTTGGCGCTGAGCGATTTCGGGACCTTCGCCACCGAGCTCTCGCTCGACCGGGAGGTCCCCTTGGGAACCTTCCAGGTGACTGCCCGGGCGGTGGTCCATGACAAGCCCGTCGTCATCGGCGGCTCGTTCCGCGTCGAGGAGTACCGCCCCCCTCAGTTCCGGGTGGACGTGAAGAGCCCGTCGCGGGACCTGGCCGCCAGCGACGCCGTCGGGGCGCAGGTCTCGGCCCGCTACCTCTTCGGCGGCGCGATGGCCGGCTCGGAGGTGCGCTGGACGGTGACCCGGACCAGCACCGCCTTCTCGCCCCCGGGGAACGAGGGGTTCGCCTTCGGCGCCGAGGTGGCGGCCTGGGACGAGGAGTCCCCCCAGCCGGTGTCGGACGTCTTCGCCGCCGGGGAAGGCAAGACCGACGCCCAGGGGCTCTTCAGCGTCCAGGCAGGGAAGGCGGAGGCCCCGGGCGGCCGGACCTACCTCGACACGGTCGAGGCCGAGGTGACCGACGTCAATCGCCAGCGGCAGGCCGGCCGGGTCGGGCTCACCGTTCACCCGGCGGCGGTCTACGCCGGGGTCCGGCCGCGCAGCACCGGCTTCGCCGAGGCAAGGAAGCCGGTCACCCTGGAGGTGGTGGCCGTTCGCCCCGACGGCACGCGCCAGCCGGGGGTCGCCGTCGACGTCGCGGTGGTCCGGCGCGAGTGGAGATTCATCCGCAAGAAGGACGTGGGCGACCGCTGGACCACGCTGAGCGAGCCGGTGGAGGAGGTCGTCGACGGCTGCCAGGTCCGGAGCGAGTCCGTGCCCGTGGCCTGCACCTTCACGCCCGCGCAGGGCGGCTTCCACGTGGTGAAGGCGGTGGCGCACGATGCCGCCGGGCGCAGCCAGACCACCACCACCGGGCTCTACGTCCTGGGGCCGGGCTGGGTGAGCTGGCAGCGGAACGACACCGACCGCATCGACCTGGTGCCGGACCGGCAGCTCTACGGCGTGGGAGAGACGGCGCGGGTGCTGGTGAAGAGTCCGTTCCCGGAAGCCGAGGCGCTGCTCACCGTCGAGCGCGAGGGAGTGCTGTCGGTGAGGCGCATCCGGCTCACCGGGGCGGCCACCGCGCTCGACGTTCCGCTCGGCGAGGCGGAGGTCCCCAACGTCTTCGTCTCCGTCCTCCTCGTCCGCGGCCGGGTGGAGCAGCCGCCCGGGAGCGACCTTCGGGACGACCCGGGCCGGCCGACGGTGAGGGTGGGCTACGCCCAGCTCCGGGTGGAGAGGAAGAGCAAGCGCCTCTCGGTGGAGCTCACCCCGGACGGGGTGGAGAGGCGCCCGCGCGACCGGGTGGCGGTGCGCATCCAGGTGAGGGACTGGAAGGGCAAGGGCACCCCGTCCGAGGTCACCGTCTGGGCGGTGGACGAGGGCGTGCTGCGCCTCACCGACTACCAGGTGCCGGACCCGGTGGAGGCCGTCCACCCGCTGCGCGGGCTCTCGGTCCGCCTCGGCGAGCCGCTCGTCCACCTGGTCCAGCGCAAGCTGTACGGGGAGAAGGGGGGCATCGTCGGCGGCGGGGGCGGGGCCGAGGGCACGGGCACCGGCTTCCGGAGCGAGTTCAGGACGACCGCGCTCTTCTCGCCCTCGGTGGTCACCGACGACGACGGCCGCGCCCAGGTCGAGTTCAGCCTGCCCGACAATCTCACCACCTACCGGCTCATGGCGCTGGCGCTGACGCGGGGGGAGCGGATGGGAACCGGTCAGTCCCAGGTGGTCGTCGCGAAGCCGCTCCTGGCGCTGCCGGCGCTCCCGCGCTTCCTGCGCACCGGGGACGTCGCCGAGGCGGGGGTGGTGGTCCACGCGCCGGGCGGACGGATCCACGAGGCGGAGGTCCGCGCCGAGGTCCAGGGGCTCGTGCTCGAGGGCCCCTCCGTCACGCGGGTCAGCCTGCCCGACGCCAGGCCGCGCGAGGTCCGCTTCCGGTTCCGCGCCGAGGCGCCGGGCGAGGCGGTGCTCCGCTTCCGCGTCACCGGCGGCGGCGAGCAGGACGGCGTCGAGCAGCGCATCCCGGTCCAGCTCCCCACCTCGCTCGAGGCGGTGGCCGTCTCCGGCGACACGACCGGGGCGCGCCAGGAGGCGCTCCAGCCGCCGGCCGGGATCCGCCCCGACGTGGGAGGGCTGGAGCTGACCCTGGCCTCCACCGCGCTCGGGGGCTTCTCCGAGGCGATGCGGCAGCTGGTCGACTACCCCTACGGCTGCCTCGAGCAGCTCTCCTCGCGGCTGGTCCCCTTCGTCGCCCTGCGCGAGCTGAGCGGGCGCTTCGGGGTACCCTGGACGCCTGACGCGGCCATCCCTTGGGTCGGCGGCGGCGAGGACCCGGATGCCCTCATCCGGCGCACGGTCAAGGCCATCGAGCAGCTTCAGGGCCCGGACGGCGGCTACCGCATCTGGTCGAGCGACGGCTGCTCGTCGGAGTGGGCATCGCCCTATGCCGTGCTCGCCCTGGGGCGCGCGGCCGAGCTGGGGGCGCCCGTGGACGCCGCGGCGCTCCGGAGGGGCCAGGAGTTCCTCGCCCGCGTGGTTGCCTCGGGGGTGGGGGTGCGCTGCCGGTGGTGGTGGATGGAGCGCCTCGACGACACCACCCGGACGTTCGCCGTCTGGGCCCTGGCGCGCACCGGCGCTCCGCGCGCCTCGTACGACGGCGAGCTGTTCTCACGGCGCGAGCAGCTGCCGCTCTTCGCCCGGGCCATGCTCGCCGATGCGATGTTCATCGGCGGCGCCGACCGCGCCCAGGCGCGCACCGCGCTCACCGAGCTCCTCGACCGCGCCAAGGAGTCGCCGCAGGGGCTCCACTTCGAGGAGATGAATCCCCGGACCTACGCCTCGCGCTGGTCGAGCGACGTGCGCACCAGCGCCCTGGTGCTCCTCACCCTGACCGATGTCTCCCCGGATCACCCCTTCGTGGCCAAGCTGGCGCACTACCTTGCCTCGGCGCGCGGCCCCGGCGGCCGCTACCGGACCACCCAGGAGGCGGCCTTTGCCCTGATGGCGCTCACCGAGGTGGCGCGGGTGAAGGAGCGCACCGCGCCGGATTTCGTGGCCAGGGTCTCGCTTGCCGGGAAGGAGCTCTCCTCGGCGCCGTTCCGGGGTCGGTCGCTCGAGGTGCGGCGCGTGCACGTCGGTCTGGACCGGCTCCCGCGCGGAACGGCGGCGGTGCCCCTCGACTTCCGCCGGGAGGGGCCTGCCGGAGTCCTCTACTACGGGGCGCTCCTCCGGTACGCGCCGGCGGCCCTCCCGCTCCAGGCGCTCGACCGGGGCATCGTCGTGCAGCGCTGGGTGGAGCCCTACTCGGGCGGGGGGCAGGTCAAGGCGGTGCCGGCGGGCGAGCTGGTGCGCATCCAGGTCCGCGTCGCCAGCCCCCAGGAGCGGAGCAACGTCGCCGTCGAGGTCCCCCTGCCCGCCGGGCTCGAGGCGGTGGACACGAGCCTGGCCACCAGCGCGCGGCTCCCACCCTTCCTTCAGGGCCAGCGGGCTCCGCGCGGCGAGGACGACGACGAGGGCGACGGCGAGCCCGGCGAGGCCTCGCTCGCGGCCCTCGGGTTCTGGAGCCCGTTCAACCACACCGAGCGCCGCGATGACCGGGTGGTCCTCTTCGCGGACCGGCTCCCGCCCGGAATCCACCTCACCACCGTCATCGCCCGGGCTACCACTCCCGGCGACTTTCTGCTCTCGCCGGCGCATGCCGAGGAGATGTACGCCCCGGAGGTCTTCGGACGCTCCGACGGCGGCCACCTCCGGGTGGTCGAGGGCGCTTCCCTGGCGAGCAAGTGATTCACTCGAGCGACGGGCGCATGTCCGCACCGGTCCCGCTCCGGCGTCGGGGGAGCCGCGTGCTCGCCCCGGCGGTCGTGCTGGCCGGGCTCGGGCTGCTCTGGGTCTCCTGGCCCCTCCCGCCGGAGCTCCTCGAGCGCCAGGGCCCCG
>DASPUU010000045.1:0-22351 GCA_035622755.1 Myxococcaceae bacterium | reverse complement strand
CACCACCTGGCTGGCCGAGACGAGCACGAAGCGCAGGTGAGCCGGTGACCGGGGATGGAGCTCGGCCAGGAGCTCGACGCCGTTCATCCCCGGGAGCATCAGGTCCAGGACGACCACCACCCGGTCCTCGACCTGCTCGAGGAGCGTGCGCGCCTCGACCGCGTCGCGGGCGGTGAGCACCACGTGGCCGCGCGCCTCGAGCTCGTCCCGGAGGAAGGCCCGGACCAGCGCGTCGTCGTCGACGATGAGGAGGACGGAGAAGACGTCCATGGCCAGCGCCAGTAGACCGCTTTCCCGCGCTCGCCGGAAGGATACACTCGGCGCCCGTGTATGCCTCCGGCGCCGGTTGGGAGAGAACGTCTCCGGCCCATGACCGGGCTCCGGACGAGCTGGCCGCCGGAACGCCGCAGTGGCTGGCCGACGATCTCCAAGGTCTGCTCGGTCCGGACCGGCTCCTCACCCGGCCGCTCGACCTCGTCCGCTACGCCTCGGACGCCAGCCCCTACCGCCTCTTCCCCCGGGCGGTCATCGTCGCCCGCGACGTGGAGGACGTGCGCAAGGTCTTCGCCTATGCGCGGGCCCGGCGTCAGACGGTGACGCTCCGGGCGGCGGGGACGAGCCTGAGCGGCCAGTCGCAGGGCGACGGGCTCCTGGTCGACGTGCGGCGACACTGGGCCGGAGCCTGGGTCGAGGCGGGGGGGAAGCGGCTCCGGGCTCGCCCCGGGACGGTGATGGCCCACGCCAACGCCGCGCTCGCCCCCACCGGGTACCGGCTCGGGCCCGACCCGGCCAGCGCCAACGCCTGCACGGTGGGAGGCGTGGTGGCCAACAACTCCAGCGGGATGTGCTGCGGAACGGCGCAGAACGCGTACAAGACGCTGGCCGCGCTGACCTTTCTCCTCCCCTCGGGCACGCTGGTGGACAGCGAGGCGCCCGACGCCGAGCGGCGCTTCGCCGAGGCGGAGCCGGCGCTGGCGCGCGGCCTCCTGGACATCAAGGCGGAGATCGAGTCCGACCCGGAGCTGGTGGCGCGCATCCGCCGCAAGTTCTCCATCAAGAACACCACCGGCTACCGGATGGACGCCTTCCTCGACGGGAGCACGCCGCTGGAGATCTTCCGCGGGCTGCTCGTCGGCTCGGAGGGCACGCTGGGCTTCGTGGCCGAGGCGGTGTTCGACACCGTGCCGGACGACCGCTACCGCCTCACGGCCATGCTCGTCTTCGCCGACCTGCACGCGGCCAGCAGCGCGGTCAAGCCGTTCGTCGACCGCGGGGCGGCGGCGGTGGAGCTGCTCGACCGGGCCTCGCTTCGTTCGGTGGAGGGCAAGCCGGGAGTGCCGGCACGCTGGACGGAGCTTCCGGGCGGGGCGACGGCGCTGCTGGTCGAGTTCCGGGAGAAGGACGCCGCCGCGCTGGAGCGGGCGGAGCGCGCCGCCGGCGAGGTCCTGGCCGGGCTCTCCCTGCTCGAGCCGGCGGAGTTCACCCCGGATGCGGCGCTCGCCCGCCAGTACTGGCAGGTCCGGTCCGGCCTCCTGCCGTCGGTGGGCGGGGCCCGGCCGAGCGGCTCGTCGTTCATCCTCGAGGACGTCTGCTTCCCCCCGGAGCGGCTGGCCGACGGCGTCCTCGACATCCAGGCGCTCTTCCGGAAGCACGGCTATGCCGGGGTCATCTTCGGACACGCCTCGGCCGGGAACCTCCACTTCCTCATCACTCCCTCCCTCAACGAGCCGGCCGAGGTGCAGCGCTACGCGCGCTTCATGGAGGACCTGGTCGCCCTGGTGGTCGACGGGTACGACGGCTCCCTCAAGGCGGAGCACGGCACCGGGCGGAACATGGCCCCCTTCGTGGAGAAGGAGTGGGGCAGCGTGCTCACCCGCCTGATGTGGAAGCTGAAGCGGCTGGCGGACCCGGGGCTCATCCTCGCCCCGGGGGTGATGCTCACCGACGACCCGGAGGCCCACCTCAAGCACCTGCACACCACGCCCTCGGTCGAGGAGATCATCGACCGCTGCATCGAGTGCGGGTTCTGCGAGCCGGTGTGCCCGAGCCGGGACCTGACCACCACCCCGCGCCAGCGCATCGTCCTCCGCCGGGAGGCGGAGCGGCAGGGCGGATTGACCCCGGTGCGCGAGGCCATCGAACGGGACTACGGCTACCAGGCGGTGGAGACGTGCGCCGGTGATGGGTCCTGTGCGCTGGCCTGCCCGGTGGGCATCAACACCGGGGTGCTCATGAAGCGGTTTCGCCGCCTCGGCCACGGCGACGCCGAGGAGCGGGTGGCCCTGGCCGCCGCCGAGCGCTGGGCGGGCATCGAGGGGCTGGCCCGTGGGGCGCTGCGGGCCGGCCACCTGCTCGGTCCCTCGGTGATGGAGGCCCTCACCGGTGCGGCGCGGACGGTGCTTCCGCGCGACCTGGTCCCCGGCTGGCTCCCGGTGATGCCCGAGCCGGCGGCCCCGTCCCTCCCGCCGACCCGCCGCGCCGGGGCCGGGGCGGTCTACTTTCCGGCGTGCGTCAACCGCATCTTCGGCCGCCCGGCGGGCGCCCCGGACGGCGTCGCCCTTCCCGCCGCGCTGGTGGCGGTGTCCGAGCGCGCCGGCGTGCCGCTCTTCATCCCCGGGGACGTGGCCGGGAACTGCTGCGCCACGGTGTGGCACTCCAAGGGCTACCACCGGGGCAACGTGGCCATGGCCAACCGCATCGTGGAGAGCCTCTGGCGCTGGAGCGAGGGCGGGGCGCTGGAGGTGGTGGTCGACGCGACCTCCTGCACCTTCGGCATCGTCCACGAGGTGGTCGAGGACCTCACGCCCGAGAACCGGGAGCGTCACCGGAAGCTGCGCGTGCTCGACTCCATCGCCTGGGTCCACGACCAGGTCCTGCCGCGGCTCAGGCCGGCGCGGCGCCTGGGGAGTGCGGTGGTCCACGCGCCCTGCGCCTCGCAGCAGCTCGGGCTGGCGGCGAAGCTCCAGGCGGTCGCCGCCGCGCTGGCCGAGGAAGTGGTGATGCCCGTCCACGGCACCTGCTGCGGCTTCGCCGGCGACCGCGGATTCCTCCACCCCGAGCTCACCCGCTCGGCCACCGCCGGGGAGGCGGCCGAGCTGGCCGGTCGAGCGTTCGACGCGCACCTGTGCAGCAACCGGACCTGCGAGGTGGGGATGCAGCTGGCCACCGGCGCACCGTACCGCTCCTTCGTGCTCGTCCTCGAGGAGCTGACGCGTCCCGGCGCGGTCAGTTGACCCTGGCCGCTCCCGCCGCGAGGGCACGGGCGATGGCCTCCCGGGCCTCCTCCATGCGCAAGCCGTGGTCGGCGGCCCGGAAGACGATGCGGTCCCCCTGGCGGATGACCAGGCCGTGGCTGGTGAAGCCCTGGGCGCGGATGGCCTCCTCGGCGCCGGGCGCGGTGTTCTCGATGAGCTCCACTTTCACCCGGTCGCCGAACTCGGCGGGGAGCTCGCTCACGGCGAGCTTGTTGCGCTGGCAGATGCTTCAGAGGCGAAGGTAGTAGTAGGTGACCCGGAGCGGCGGCTGCTCGTCTCGGTGGCAGGCGAGCGTGGTGGGCACGGCCGCCGCGAGGGCCAGCGCCGCCGTCAGCGAGGTCAGGGCGACACCACCTCGGCTCCCCGGTCTTTCGGCGCCGCGCATGCGATTGCTAGGCTACCAGACCCCGATGGCGCCGAAGACCTGCTTGCTGGCCCTCTGTCTCCTGGTCGTCGCCGGCTGCACGGGCGCCTCGACGTCGCTCACCGACGCCGGCGCGCCCGTCGCCTACTACCCGGACGTGCAGGCGCTCATCCAGCAGCACTGCGAGACCTGTCACCTGCCGGGCGGCGTGGCGCCCTTCCCGCTGGTCACCTTCGACGATGCCCAGGCGGAGCATGCCGCGCTGGCCGCCGCGGTGCAGGCGCGGCGGATGCCACCCTGGATGCCGTCCGACGGCTGCCTCGCCCTGCAGGGCGATCGCCGGCTGACCGACGCCGAGGTGGCGGTGTTCGTCGACTGGTCCGCGCAGGGAGCGCCCGAGGGCGACCCGAGCAAGGCGGTGCCCTTCACGCCTCCGGACGCAGGGCTGCCCTGGGTGGACGTGACGCTCCAGCCGGCCGACGCCTACCTGCCCGACGGCGCGCTGTCCGACGACTACCACTGCTTCAGCCTCGACCCCGGTCTCACCGCCGACCAGTTCCTCGTCGGCCTGGACATCGTTCCCGAGCAGCGCCAGCTCGTTCACCACGTGCTCCTCTTCGCGGCCACCGCGGCCGACGCGCAGGCCGCGGACGATGCCCAGCCGGGGCCGGGCTGGACCTGCTTCGGGGGGCCCGGCCTGTCCAACGCCCAGCCCAGGCTGCTCGGCGGCTGGGTGCCCGGGTCCTCGGCCACCACCTTCCCGGACACCACCGGCATCCAGATGAAGGCCGGCGAGGTGGTGGTGATGCAGGTCCACTACAACCTGGCCAACGGCGGGCCAGCGCCGGACCGGACGACGGCCCGGCTCCAGCTGGCCCGCGGCCCCATCGCCAAGCCGGCGGCGCTCCTGCCGCTGGCCGACCTGACCTTCGCCATCCCTCCCAGCGCCACCGGCTACAGCTCGAGCACGAGCGGCGCCGCTCCGGCCACCGGCCTCGTCTGGGGCGTCGCGCCGCACATGCACGTCAAGGGTCGGCAGATCTCCGTGGAGGCCGGCGGCGGCTGCCTGGTGGAGGTCCCGGCCTGGGACTTTCGCTGGCAGCAGATCTACTTCTTCCAGTCCCCGCTTCCGGTCACCGCCGGCACGCCCTTCACCCTCACCTGCACCTGGGACAACCCCACCGCGTCGACGGTGACCTGGGGCGAGGGCACGGCGGACGAGATGTGCCTCAGCTACCTCTACGCCACGCTCTGACCGCCCGGGGCTGGGGGCTCACGCCGGGTTGGCCCGGAAGTAGGTCTCCCGGTAGTGGCGGAGCTCGGCGATGCTGGCGCGGATGTCGGCCAGCGCGCGGTGCGTCGACTCCTCCTTCTGGAAGACCGGTGAGGCCGGGTACCAGGCGCGGGTGAGGAGCTTGAGGCTGGAGACGTCGACCTGGCGGTAGCTGAGGTAGCGCTCCACCAGCGGCATGTAGCGGGCCAGGAAGCGCCGGTCGTGATGGATGGAGTTCCCGGCGAGGACGCCCTCCCCGGGGCCGCAGTGCCGGGCCACCAGGTCGAACAGGTCCCGCTCCGTCTCGCGCAGCGACCAGGCAGAGGCGCGCACCCGGTCGGTCAGCCCGCTCCTGGCGTGCATGTCCCGGACGATGGGCTCCATCCGGCCGAGCACCTCCTCGGGCTGCCAGACGACGCGCTCGAGCTCGTCGCGCGGCTCGAGCTCCGGCCCGGTGACGATGGCCGCCACCTCGACGATGGCGCACGTCTCCGGGTCGAGGCCGGTCATCTCGAGATCCAGCCAGACGAAGCAGGGGGAGGGCTTGGCCATCGCCGGGAGGGGCTTATCACGCCGATGCGCACCTCAGGGAGGCGCGCCCTGCAGCGTGGCCACGGCCCGGCGGACCTCCTCCGGGAGACGCACCCTCTCCCCGGTCCCGTAGTCGAGGAGCACCACCACCGAGCTCCCGCGGGCCACCGGCTGCCCGGGCGCGTCCACCGGCCACACCTCGTGCTCGAGGGTGAAGCTGGTGTTGCCGAGCTTGGTGGCCCGGGCGCCCACCGCCAGCCGGGCCGGGTAGACCACGGGTTTCAGATAGTCGCAGTGGGCGGCGGCGAGGATGGGGGCCACCGCGCCACGGCGCTCGGCGGGGAGGCCGATGGCCAGGAAGTAGGCGATGCGCGCCGACTCGAACCAGGTGAAGTAGCGCGCGTTGTTCACGTGACCGAAGGCGTCCATCTCTCCCCAGTGGATGGGGAACTCGACCTTGACCGGGTAATCCATGGCAGGCTCGGCACCCTGCCATGGTCCACGCCGGTTTCCCATCTCTCCTCGCCGACCTGGTGCGGACGCGCGGCGTCGTCTCGGAGCGTGCGCTGGTCGATGCCGTGGCCGGCGAGCCGGTGCGCGGAAGCTGGTGGGGTCACCCGGCGAGCCACGCCATCTTCCGGGCGCTCACCGAGCTGCGCGAGAACCCCGACGTGTTTCTCTGCAAGCTGCTCGAGGGCAAGCAGACCTACGTGCACCGGCGGCTCTGGCCGGCGCTGCTGCGGGCCCAGGCCGAGGAATCGCTCTGGCCTCCCCTCTCGCCCGAGGCGCGCCGGCTTCTCGGCCGGGTGGAGCGGGAAGGGCCGGTCGAGGCCACCGGGCGGCCGCGGCTGGAGCTGGAGCGGTCGCTGCGAGCGGTGGCTCGCCCGGAGCACACGCCCTCCGGCGCCCACGCGGCGGTGCTCACCCCGCTCGCCGGTCACTTTCCGGCGGAGGTGGTGGCCGAGGCCCGGGCGCTCCCGCTGGAGAGCGCCCTGGCGGCGCTGGCCGACGCCGGCGTGGTCCTCAGGGCGCCTTCAGCACGTCGCGGCCGCGGAACGGGGCGCCGATCAGCCCGGCGATGAGGCACAGGTTGAACGTGCCGGCGATGACGGCGATGACGCCGAAGGCGGCGAGCGCGATGCCCCAGCCTCCCCCGAGCCCGTTGAAGCCGTACCAGACGAGCACCAGCCCGACGACGATGCGCAGGATGCGGCCAGCCGGGCTGGCCATGAAGCGAGCGAAGCCCATGGGAATCCTCCCCGGTGGGGCCCGACCTCCCGAGCCCCGTGAGGGGTGAGAGCCTACTGCGCCGCCAGGTGATTCGCTCTCCCCGGATTGGCTAGACCGCGGCCAGGGCGCGCTGCAGCCGCTGGTCGGCCTCGCCGGCGATGGCCTCCAGCTCGGGCCGGCGGACGACGGCGAGCATGGCGTGCGGCTTGACCACCTGGACCACCGTCTTCCCGTCGTCGCCCTCGAAGACGGTGACGTTGCAGGGGAGGAGCAGCCCCACGCCCAGCTCGGTCCCCAGCGCGCGGTGGGCCAGCTGGGGATTGCACGCCCCGAGGATGACGTAGCGGCGGAAGTCGGCGCCGATCTTCTGCTTCAGCGTCTCCTTGACGTCGATGGTGGTGAGGACTCCGAAGCCCTCCTTCTTGAGCGCCTCGGTGACCTTCTTCACGGCGTCGTCGTAGCCGACGCCGGGGAGCACCCGGGTGTATCCATACGCCACGTCGTGGGTGGCCATCGTTCGCCTCCTCCTGGTGAGCCGCCCTCAACTGTCTCGCCAATCCTCGGCATCTGCCAGGGGCTTCGACGATTCGCGGACGGGTGGGAGCATCCCGTAGAGGTGCATCTTGTTGTAGAGGGTCCGCCGGCTGATCCCCAGGATCCGGGCGGCGATGCTCTTGTTGCCCCTGGCCCGGTCCAGGGCCCTGGCGATGGCCGCCTTCTCCGCCTCGCTCCGCTGCTCCTCGAGCGCGGCGGAGGGCGCTCCGTGAGCAGCGCCCGCTCCCGGCGCCGACGCCGGCGGAGCCTCGGGGGCGACCTGACGGCAGAGCTCGCCCTCCACCTCGCCGCGCGTGATGACCGGTCCGTCCGAGAGGATGGTCAGCCGCTCGACGAAGTTCTTCAGCTGCCGGACGTTGCCCGGCCAGGGCTGGGCGCCGAGCAGCTCCACCGCATCCGGAGCGAAGCGCAGCCCGCGCCGCCCGGCGTTCGCGGCGAACTTCGTGCAGAGCTTGGCCACCAGCCCCGGAATTTCCTCGCGACGCTCCCGCAGCGGGGGGATCCACACCGGGATGACGTTCAGCCGGTAGAAGAGGTCCTCGCGAAACTCCCCGCTCCGGATCCTCGACTCGAGGTCGCGGTGGGTGGCGGCCACGATCCGGACGTCGGCGTGCTGGGGCTTGGTGTCCCCGAGCCGCTGGAAGGTGTGAGGAGGCTCGAGGAGCTCGAGGAGCTTGAGCTGCATCGCCGGGGTGAGGTCTCCGATCTCGTCCAGGAAGAGCGTCCCGCCGGCCGCCAGCTCGACCCGTCCCGGCCGGTCGATGGCGCCCGAGGCCGCCCCCTTCTTGGTGCCGAAGAGCTCGCTCTCGAGCAGGGTCTCGGGAATCCCGGCGCAGTGGATCTTGATGAAGGGCCCCTGGCGGCGGCCGCTCAGGTCGTGCAGCAGATGCGCGGCGACGTCCTTGCCTACGCCGCTCTCGCCGCGCAGGAGGACGGTGGTGTTGCCGGGGGCAGCCTTGCGCAGCGGGGCCAGGGCGTGCCGCATCCGCGGAGACTCCTCGACCAGCTCCTGGCCGCCTTCCGGGCCGGCGACGCTGGCATCCTCACCCAGCGCCCGGCCCACGGTGACCGTGTCCCGCACCACCCGCAGGATGTCGTCGCGCTCGAACGGCTTGAGGATGAAATCCAGGGCTCCGGCCTTCATCGCCTCGACCGCATCGGGAACCGTTCCGTAGGCGGTGATGAGCACCACTGGGGTCTCGGGATAGCTTCCGCGGACCGTCCTGAGCAGCTCGAGCCCGTCCATCCCGGGCATCTTGAGGTCGGTGATCACCAGGTCGAAGTAGGCGCGGGCCAGCTCGGCCAGCGCTCCGGCGGCGCTCGGCACGTGCACCGAGTCCACCCCGTCCTGCGCCAGCAGCTTTCCGAGGACCTTGCCGACCGCCGGGTCGTCGTCGACGACGAGCACCTTGACGTCGGTGGCTTCCATGGCTCCACCCCCCATTTCCTGGGACCCCTCCTACGTCATTCTCAGACCGGGAGCGACAGACGCACCGTCGTTCCCTCACCCTCACGGCTGGTGATGCGCACCCGCCCGTTGTGCTTCTCGGCCACCCGGCGGACGAATGCCAGACCCAGGCCACTCCCGGCCGGCTTGGTGGTGTAGAACTCCTTCAGCGCCCGCTCCTGGGTCCGGGCGTCCATCCCGCAGCCGGTGTCGGAGACGGCGATCACCACCTCGCCCAGTCCGCGGTGGGTGGAGACGGTGACCTCCCCGCCCCCGGGCATGGCCTCGAAGGCGTTGCGCATCAGGTTCTCGAGCGCCTGCTGGAGAAGCTGGGGATCCGCCTCGCAGAGCGGAAGGGCCGGGTCGAGCTCGGCCTTCACCTCCACCCGGGCCGGATCGATGAACGCCTGGAGGGCGAGCACGCTCCGGACCACGTCGTTCACCGGCAGGCGGACCTTCACCGGGTCGGCCTTGCCCAGGCGCTGGTACTCCTCGATGGCCCCCTCCAGGCGCTGGATCTGCTCGAGGAGGAGCTCGACGAAATCCTGTTGCTCCTCGATGGAGCGGCCCCGCGCCAGCTCCACCTTCAGGAACTGGGCGCCGCCCTTCAGGGCGGCCAGCGGATTCTTGAGGTTGTGGGCGAGCTGGGCGGAGAAGCGCCCGAGCAGCGCCATCCTCTCCAGCCGCTCGGCGGCCACCGCGCGCGCGGCGTAGATGCCCACGGCGATGGTCAGGACGACGAGGAAGCTGAACATCGCCAGGAGCAGGAGGAGCGCGGCCGTCGGGTTCCATCCCCGGAAGAGCCCGAAGAGGGCGGCCACCGACAAGACGCCGACCAGCACCGCCGCGGGGATGAACCGGGTGGGCACCCGGACGTCGAACAGCCCGAGCCGGAGCGTCACCGCCGAGAGCAGCAGCGTGAACAGCGTCATCGCCGCCGGTCCGGCGCCGTCGATGTTGGGCAGCAGCTCGCTCCCGCCCCCGACGATGAGCACGCTGATGGCGGTGAGCACGACACGGGTGCGGGCCCGCTCCTCGAACCCACGGGCTCGCCGGTAGTGCTGGACGAGCAGGGCCAGCCCGAAGACGGAGACGACGGCCAGGTGGAGGAGGTTGGCCATCTCCCAGCCCGCCGGAACGCCGTAGACGTTCCTGGTATCGACGAAGCGGGCGGCCGACCGGGAAACCAGCGACAGGGGGGAGGTCGCGGCGATGGTCCCGGAGACGAGGTAGCTGGCCACCAGGGCCAGGCGGAACCTCTCGCGGCGACCCACGAAGGCGAGCACGAAGTGCAGCCCGAGGGAGATCCCGAGCGGGGAGGTGGCGTGGTCGAGGATGAAGAAGGCGTGGACCCCGGACAGCTCGTAGAACATCGCCGCCAGGTTGAAGCAGCAGAAGTCGATGCTCAGGAGCGCCAGGGGGAGAGCGAGCGGACTCCTGCGCGCGCGCCAGATGACCAGCACCGCCATGGAGATGGCGAGGATGCTGGCGACGAGGGTGATCCACTCCTGGAAGTGGAGGCGCATGGCAGTCGCGAAGTCCGGGCTGCCCGAGGAGAGGAGGATTCCGGGAACGCTGTACGTTAGGGCGAGCACGAGCTCAGCATTCGATGTGCCATCCGCAGGCGCCGCCTTCGCCGGGCCCGGGGAAGGACGGAAGTGTGCAGCTTTGCTCCCGGACTGTGAAGCTGGCTGCACAGACCTGTGCAAGCGGCCAGCGGCCGGGCGCGCGGGCAGGTGCTTCTCCGGGGCATGTCGGGTGCACCGAGCGCCAACCGGGAGCATGATGCGTCCGCTCCGGAGGGGGAGTCCCTGGAATGCGTCGCTCGCGCGGGAGGGGTGCGGCGGTGGCCGTCGGGCTCCTGGCCTGGGCGGCGGCGGCGCAGGAGCAGCCCGAGGTCCCGGTCGCCGGCTACGAGCCGGAGCCGGGAGTGTTCCGGTCCCGCCTGGAGAAGGGCCTCAAGCTCGGTGGGCTCCCGATCATCAGCTACAGCACCGACGAGGGCTTCGGGTTCGGAGCCCTCGGGACGCTCACCCAGTTCGGCGACGGCGAGCAGGATCCGTACGTCTACGAGGTCAGCGCGCAGATCTTCGCCAGCACCAAGGGCGTCCAGTCCGACTACGTCAGCTACGATCTCCCGCACGCTTTCGGCTCGCGCCTCCGGCTCCAGCTCAGCGCATCGTTCACCCGCGCGCTGTATTCGCAGTACTACGGGGTGGGGAACCAGTCCCAGTACGTTCCGGCCTACGACACCTGTGACACCGCCCAGGTCGGTCCGGTCTCCCCGGGAAGCAGCCCGCTTCCGCTCACCCCGCGCTGCATCGGCAATCCCCTCTTCCGCGGGGTGCGCTACTACCGGTTCGACGAGCTCGACCTTCCCTCCCTGAGGATCAACCTCCGCTACCCGCTCGGCGGGGCGTGGAGCGTCTTCGGCGGCTACCGGTTCCGCTACACCCGGGTGCAGGTCCTCTACCCGGCGAGCCAGGGCGGGACGCAGCAGTCCCAGCTCCTCACCGACGCCCGGGCCGGCCTGCTCAGCGGCTACAACGGCTCCGGCGACCCCTACGCGCCCTTCTGGCTCCGCTACGGCGAGCTGGCCGGCGGCGTGGCCTACGACTCGCGGGACAACGAGTTCGCCCCGGTGAAGGGGATGTTCCACGACCTCTCGCTCCGGACCTGGCTCCACCCGCTCGGCGGCCAGTTCAACGGCTGGGGGGCCAACCTCACCCTTCGCTTCTACGCTCCGGTCATCCCCTGCGACGGGCGCCTGGTCTTCGCGCTCCGGCTGCTGGCCGACCTCATGGGCGGCGAGGTGCCCTTCTACATGCTGGCCAGCACCGGGGGGCTCGTGCCGCTCGACGCCGTCCTCGGAGGCAGCAGCTCGGTGCGCGGGATGTTCCAGAACCGCTACCAGGGGGACGTCAAGCTGCTCGGAAACGCCGAGCTCCGTTACCGGATGTTCGGGGCATGGGAGCTGGAATTCGAGGCCGCCGCCGGGCTCGATGCCGGACGGGTCTGGTACTCGCTCAGCCAGTCCGACGGCGGGCCGGTCCGGATGGGGAGCGCGGTGGGCGTGCGCATCGCCTGGAGCCACCACTTCGTCATCCGCTTCGACTTCGGCATCGGCATCACCCAGCCCGAGGCCACCGGATACATCTACCTCGAGACGGGCGAGCTCTTCTGAGCGTCAGGCGCCGACCAGCCGGGCCATCAGCCGCCGCTTCACTCCCTCGACGGCGAGCAGGTAGGCGGCGGTGGCCAGGCCGAGGAAGAGGAAGTAGGGCCCGGGCAGCGCGACGAAGCCGAGGGGAGCGGCCAGCGGGGTCCAGGGGAGGAGCGCCCCGACCACCACCATCGCCAGGCAGGTGACGGTGAGCGGCCAGCTCGGCCGGCTGCGGAAGGGATTGCCCGCCGTCCGGATGACGAACAGCACCAGCACCTGGGTGGCGAGCGACTCGACGAACCACCCGGTGTGGAACAGCTCCTGGCCGGCGCGGAAGATGTGGAGGAGGACCCAGAAGGTGAGGAAGTCGAAGACCGAGCTGATCGGCCCGATGAAGAGCATGAAGTTGCGGATCACCCGGATGTCCCAGCGCGGCGGCCGCCGCACGTAGGAGGCGTCGACGTGGTCGGTGGGGATGGTCACCTGGGCCAGGTCGTAGAGGAAGTTGTTGAGGAGGATCTGCGTGGGCAGCATGGGCAGGAAGGGCAGGAAGAGCGACGCCGCCGCCATGCTGAACATGTTCCCGAAATTCGAGCTCGTCCCCATGAGCAGGTACTTCATGACGTTCCCGAAGGCCCGGCGGCCGGCGACGATGCCCTGGTGGAGGACGGCCAGGCTGCGGTCGAGGAGGATGATGTCCGCCGCGTCCCGGGCCACGTCCACGGCGCTGGCCACCGAGATGCCCACGTCGGCGCTGTGCAGGGACGGCGCGTCGTTGATGCCGTCGCCGAGGTAGCCGACGACGTGGCCGCGGCGCCGGAGCGCCTGGAGGATGCGGTTCTTCTGCGCCGGGGAGACGCGGGCGAAGACAATGGCCTCCTCGGCCACGTGGCCGAGCGCGGTGTCGCCGAGCCGCTCCACCTCCTCGCCGGTGACCACCTCCCCCACGTCGAGCCCGACCCGGGAGCAGACGTGGCGGGCGACCAGCTCGTCGTCGCCGGAGAGGATCTTCACCGTCACCCCGTCGGCGCGCAGCGCGGCCAGCGTCAGGCCGACGTCGGCCAGGGGCGGGTCGATGAAGGCCAGGAATCCCTCCAGCGTCATCCCCTGCTCGGAGACCACCGAGCAGCGCTCGGCTTCGGCCATCCGCCGGGTGGCCACCGCCAGCACGCGCAGCCCCTTGCTGCTCAGCGCTCGGTGCGTCTCCCGGCTGCGCGCCCGGGCCGACCCGTCCAGGGGCAGCGGCCGCCCCGAGGAGCGGACCTCGGTGCACACCTCGAGCACGCTCTCCGGGGCGCCCTTGGTGACCAGGGTCAGCCCCTCGGGCTCCCGGAGCAGGATGGAGAGGCGCCGCCGCTCGAAGTCGAAGGGAACCTCGTCGCACTTGGCCTCGGCCGGGGGCCGGGACTCCACCGCCCGGAGGATGGCCGCGTCGAGGGGGCTCCGGATCCCGGTCTCCAGGGCGCTGTTGGCCGCTGCCAGCCGGAGCACCTCCCGGCTCTCCGCCCCGAAGCCGTCCACCGAGCGGTCGAGGGTGAGCTCGCCGGTGGTCAGCGTCCCGGTCTTGTCGCTGCACAGGACGTCGACGCTGCCCAGGTTCTGGATGGCGGGGAGACGCTTGACGATGACCTTCTCGCGGGCCATCCGCACTGCCCCCTCGGCCAGTGTGACGGTGGTGATCATCGGCAGGAACTCCGGAGTCAGCCCCACCGCCAGCGCCACGGCGAAGAGCAGCGACTCGAAGGCCGGCCGGTGGAGCGCCAGGCTGACCACCAGGATGAAGAGCACCAGGAAGACGACGGTGCGCATGATCAGCCCGCCGAAGCGGCGGAGCCCGCGCTCGAACTCCGTCTCCGGGGGACGGGAGAGCAGCCGGACGGCGATCTCCCCGAAGGCGGTGCGGGGCCCGGTGGCCACCACCCTCGCCACGCCCGAGCCGCTGACCACCGACGTCCCGAGGAAGACGCGGTCCGGCGCCTCCGGCCCGCCTCCGGCAGAGGCCGCCCCGCCGCCGGCCTCCTTCTCGGCGGGAAACGACTCGCCGGTGAGCGCTGCCTGCTGGACGTGCAGGTCCTTGGCCTGGAGGAGCTGGGCGTCGGCGGGCACCAGGTCCCCGGCGGCGAGTCGAACCAGGTCCCCGGGAACCACCTCGCGCCGGAGCACCTCTCGCCAGGCCCCATCGCGGAGCACGGTGGCCGTCGGGGCCACGCTCTCCCGGAGCCGCAGCACCGAGCGGTGCGAGCGGTAGCTCTGCACGAAGTTGACCGCGCTGCTGAGCGCGACCATGGCCACGATGATGGCCGCGTTGACCAGCTCGCCGAGGAGCCCGGACACCACCCCGGCCACGAGGAGGATGAGCACCAGCGGGTTGGCCAGGACGATGAGCGTCTCGCCCAGCGCGCTGAACCGACCCGTCTCGGCGGGCTCGTTGGGGCCGACCTCGGCCAGCCGCCGCGCCGCCTCGGCCGAGCTCAGCCCGCCACTGTCGGGACCGTCCGTCCTCGGTTCCACAGGCGAGGACTTATCGGGTCTCCGGAACGAACCGTCCAGCGCTCTTCGCTCGGAGTGCTCAGCCGGCGCAGAACATGCGCACCGTCACCCTGGTATCGGTCTGACGGCGCAGGCAGCTTCCCAGGAACTGGATGCGCGGGAAGCCCCCGTCCGGCGGCGGCTCGTAGGCCAGTCCCCCGTTGGCCACGGTGCAGACCTGGGTCCCACCGTCTCCGCGGGCGAGCTGGACCTGGAGCAGGCGCGGGTCGGGCACGTTCTGGTTGAGCGAGAGCACCTGCGGGATGGCGGCGATGTCCGCCAGGGTGAGGAGCTGGTCGTGGTAGGTCAGCGCACAGATGGAATAGAGGTTGTCCAGCGCCACGTCGAAGAGCGCGGCCATGTCGTGCAGGCGGTAGCCGGGGGCGCTGCTCGTCGGGCAGTCCACGTTGCAGGTCCGGGTGGCGCCGTTGGGATCCGTGCAGATTGC
This sequence comes from Myxococcaceae bacterium, assembly GCA_035622755.1. GTDB lineage: Bacteria > Myxococcota > Myxococcia > Myxococcales > Myxococcaceae > JADGRA01. The sequence goes on along the minus strand of DASPUU010000045.1, from coordinate 7,557 downwards.
CTTCTGGGCGCGCTTGTCGATGAGCGACACCGGGGCCAGGGCGCCCCAGATGACGTCGCGGTTCCTTCCCTGACCGTCGGAGAGGTTCTCGAGGAGGGTGAAGTAGTCCCCCACCGGGGTGAGCAGGTCCTGGTGATTGATGCAGAAGTCCTCGCCATCGACGTCGTTGTAGTAGACGAGCGGCGGGCGCCGGGTCTCGCTGCAGTCGTCCTCGTCGGTGACGACGATGACCATCAGCCGGGCGCCGTCGCGCAGGAAGCCGTGGTTGGCCGGGCCGCCGTCCGACTCGGCCGGCGCCGCGGCGTTTTCCAGGGCGATGCGGGTGGCCTCGAAGGGGGTCTCCTGACCGCTGCCGTTCACCCCCACCCCGACCACGGCCAGCGAGAAGCGCTGGACGAGCTGGGGGTCGGTTCCGTCGAGGTAGCGCTCGGTGCCCGGCCCGCCGTCGACCAGCGGCAGGCGGCGGAGCCAGCCCGCCTCCGGGTAGTAGTAGTAGGCGATGGAGCTGTAGTCCTGGTAGGCGCTGTACACCGAGGTGGTGGTCAGGCCGACGCGGAAGTCGTGCTCCACCCCGCCCGTCTGCTGCAGCTCCTGGACGAACACTGGCAGGTCGGCGGCCACGCGCTGCTGCTCCCGGGCCATCGAGCCGCTGTCGTCGATGATGAAGAGGATGTCCGTCTCCACCGGCTCGATGAGGGGCGCCTGGGCCTGGCAGCTGCTCGGCACGCCGGTGCCCGGCTGCGAGCTCGGGGACTGGCAGCCGACGAGCGCCAGGGCGGTCGCGGCCAGCACCGGGAAGGAAGGGAGCGAGCGCCGGAGCACCCGGGTGACGGACCGGGGCGAGTTGGCTGGTGGACGGACGATGGGAGGGATGCTGCCTTTCTCGAGCTCTGGTCTACCGCAACCGCCGGCCCAGCTCACCTTCCCCCCCGCCCTTCGGTGGGGTGGCGGCCGACCCTGCGGCATGTAGGGGGAATGGTTATCTTGCGCTTGCTCATTCCAGGAACCCAAGAACGAGAGGAGCAGCTCCATGTACCCGACCAAGAACGACATCCCGGCCAAGCGGCGAGAGGGACTGGTGGATCTCCTGAATGTCCATCTGGCCAGCTCGCTGGACGTCATGCTCCAGACCAAGCAGGCCCACTGGAACGTGAAGGGCCCGAACTTCGCGGCGCTCCACGAGCTGTTCGACAAGATCAACGAGGACTTCGAGGAGTACTCCGATTTGCTCGCCGAGCGAATCGTGCAGCTGGGCGGCATCGCCGAGGGAACGGCGGTGGTGGTGGCCAAGCGGACGCCCATCAAGCAGTACCCGCTCTCACTCGCCGACGGGATGGAGCACGTGGACTACCTGTCCGGGTCCCTGGCTGCCTTCGGGAAGGCGGTGCGCGAGGCGATCAAGACCAGCGGAGAGGAGCTGGGCGACGCGGACACCGCCGACATCTACACCGAGATCTCGCGCGGCGTGGACAAGTGGCTGTGGATGCTGGAAGCGCATCTCGGCTCCAAGAAGTGACGAGCGCCCGGGCGGCGGCTCAGACCCGCCGCCAGTGGCCGGGGACCCACCGCCACCCATAGGGAGTCGCCTTCCAGTGGCCGGGGATCCACGCGTAGCCCGGCCGGGGGGCGATCCAGCCCCCGGCGATCCACACGTACTGGATGCCGTTCCAGGACCAGTAGCCCGGGTTCCAGACGGCTCCTGCGTAGGGCGTGACGGGTCTGGCCTCGGAGATGACCGCCGGGGGCGCCGGCTGCACCGCCACCGCCGCGCCACCCGGTGCCGCCACGACCGCGGCCGAGGTCCCCGCCGCGGGCTTCCAGTGACCGGCGCGGAAGTACCACACGCCCTCCCGCTGGACCCAGCGCGCGGGGACCCAGACGTATCCCGGGGCCGGGGGCGGTGCCCAGTAGCCCGGGACCCAGGCGTAGGCCCCGTTTTCCCAGTGCCAGTGCCCGCCGATCCACACGTCGCTCGGTCGCGGCTGCACGGGCGGGGTCTCGGCGCGCGGGGGAGGCGGCGCAGTCTGGGCGTCGACGCGGACCTCCGGCGGCTCGACCTCGGGGGCGGGTGCCGGGGCGGGCGCCCGGACGGAGGCGGCCGGGGGCACCGCGGCAGGCGGCGGCGCGGTGACCTGTGCTCCGGCCACCGCCGGGACGAGGCAGAGCGCGACGAGTCGAAGGGGTGTCCGCCGGAGCATCATCCTGGGGTGTCTCCTTGCCACGAGAGGACGCGACCGGGCCCGGGCTCATTCACGCCCTCGGTTCTCCCACCCGGCAACACGTCGCGGGGCCGAAGGTTGCGCCTCCCGGGTGGTACAAGCGGACCGGGATGAGCCGCCGCCTGCTCCTGCTTGCCCTCCTCACCGCCACCGTCGGGGTCGGCACCGCCGCCCTTCTCCTCTGGCCCTCCCCCCCGCCGGCGCGGTCCGTTCCGCGGCCGCATCGTGAGGTGCGCGCCGGGCCGGACAATCGCGTGGAGCTGGCGGTGACGGAGACCGGCTTCGAGCCGTCACCGGTCCACGTCGCCGCCGGGCGTCCGGTGACGCTGGTGGTGACCCGCAAGACCGACCAGACCTGCGCCACCGAGCTGGTCGTCCCCGGAACCGACGCCGGCACGGTGCCCCTCCCGCTGAACACGCCGGTCACCGTGACCTTCACGCCGCCGCGGTCCGGCGCACTGCGCTACGGATGCACCATGGGGATGATGGTCAGCGGGATCCTGCTCGTGGATTGAGGGGATGCGACACTGTGCCGCATGGTCGTCGCCCGCCCGGCGGGTCATCTCTGCCGGGCATGGTCGGCAAGCTCGCTCGCCTGGGAGGCCTGGTCGCGCTGGCGGCGTGGCTGCCAGCCCGGCCCGTTTCCGCCTGCTCGGTCTGTGGATGCGGTGACCCGCTCGTGGCCGCGGGTGACTCGAGCCCGAAGAGCGGCACCTTCCGGTTCGCCTTCGACTACGCCTACCTCAGCGCCAGCGCCGAGAGCGACGACAATCCGGCCCAGACCGAGTCCCTGGTCCAGATGACCTTCATGCCGGTCGTCGTCTTCAGCCCGACGAACAACCTCAACCTGGTGCTCCAGGTGCCTCTCCCCGTGGAAGAGCTGGACGCTCTCGGGCGGCGGCCTTCCGAGTGAGTCGGCCACCCCCTTCGGGCTCGGTGACATCGAGTTCGGCGTGCGGTTCTTCGTCTGGCAGGACACCGACTTCGCCGAGCTCAGAAAGCAGAACCTGGCCATCTCGGCCGGAACCTCCTTCCCCACCGGTCAGGACGACATCCAGGTCGACGGCCAGCGCATCGACCAGCGTGCGCAGCTCGGGACGGGAGCGTGGGGTCCGTACCTGGGCCTCCTCTATGCCTTCCACCAGGACCCGTGGAACCTCATGGTCGGCGTGACCGGGCGCTACCGGACCACCAATTCCTATGGATACCAGTTCGGCGCGGCCGTGCTCTGGAACTTGACTCTCCGTTACCGGGTTCTGGAGCCGCTGGCGCTCAGCCTCGGTATCGATGGGAGGTATGCCGCACACGACACCGACAGCGGGGACGTCCAGTCCAATACCGGTGGTCTGGTGCTGGTGGCCACGCCCGGCATTGCCTGGAACGTCAGCGGCGCCTTCTGGCTGTACGCCCAGGTCCAGGTGCCCTTCGCAACGCACCTGTTCGGGGTCCAGACGGTCGGTCCGGTGGTGACGGTGGGACTGCAGTACCTGCTGAACTGATGCGTGTCGCGAGCGCCGCCTCCGCCTCGGCCACCGAAGTGACCACGCGGGCCCGGTAGAGCCCCTCGGTGATGCGCTCGATGTCCGCGGCGCCGCCCCGGGTGGCCCCCACCACCCGTACCATCCGTCGCATCCCCGCCTGGACCAGCTCGGCCGCCCCCCGCCGAATCACCGGATGCGCGGCGGCGGTGATGCAGCCCAGGCTGGACACGTCGGAGATGACGTCGAAGCCGGGCGTGAGCCTGGGGATGGCGCGCTGGAGGTGAGCCAGGAAGTCCTCGGCTCGCTCGGCGTCGATGAATCCGCGCAGCGTCGTCCGGAGCTGGTTCTCCCGCTCCAGGACCTGGATCTCGAAGGTGGAGTCGCGCCGCGCACCGGATACCGGACGTGGACGGCGAGGGGCGCGCGCCTCCAGCTCACGCCCGGGAATGCCCTGGCGGAGCGCATCCGCCTGGAGGAGCAGCGCCCGGAGCCGGTCGACGGCGTCCGCTGAGAGAGCGCTCCGGCCGTTCTTCCCCATCGGTCCCATCCCTTTCCTGGGTACGGTCTGGGGACACCGGGGGTTTCGTTCGTTGCGGCCTCGACGCGGAGCGTGGGCGCAGGCACACCGGTCGCCCGTTGATCGGAGGCCGGGACCGGGTGCAAACAGGACCCTTCACCAGGAGGAACGCCATGGACGGAATGCCGCGGCCCAACGAAAACCACGAGAAGCTCCATCGCTTCGCCGGAAGCTGGGTGGGCGAGGAGACCCTCGAGCCATCTCCCTGGGGGCCGGGTGGACCGGCGGTCGGCCGCCTCGAGGGAGAGGTCATCCTGGAGGGATTCTTCGTCGTCTCGGACTACGTCGAGGAGAAGGGTGGCCAGGTGACCTTCCGGGGTCACAGCATCTTCGGCTGGGACGACAAGGCGAAGAACGTCACCTGGTACTGGTTCGACTCGATGGGAGGAACGCCGCCCGCTCCCTCGCGCGGGACCTGGGATGGCGAGACGCTCGTGCTCCGCAGCAACGCGCCCCAGGGCGAGGGCCGCTACACCTATCGCTTCGAGGGGAAGGACCGGTACGTGTTCCGCATCGAGAACTCCACCGACGGCGGGAAGACGTGGAAGAAGCTGATGGAGGGGACCTATCGGCGGAAGTGAGCCCAGTGCTGCGACCGGGGTGTGGTGAGCATGGCGAGGTGGCAGAGACCGAGGCGAGAGGATCGGCCATCGCAGCGATCACCACATCCCGGTCGCAGCACTAGAGCCAGCCCCGGACGGCATGCGGACGGTAGGGCGCCTCGAGCGCCTTCACCTCCGCCTCGGTGAGCTCGAGGTCCACCGCGCGCACCGCCGCCTCGAGGTGCTCGGGCTTGGTGGCGCCGACGATGGGCGCGGTCACCCCCGGCTGCCGGAGGAGCCAGGCCAGGGCCACCTCGGCCGGCGAGACGCCCCGCGCCCGGGCAACCGCCACCGTCGCCTCCACCACCGCCCAGTCCTCGGGCGAGTCGTAGAGCTGACCGGCGAGCGTCGCGTCGCTTTCCCCCCGGACGGTGGCCGCCTTCTCCCCTCGCTTGCGCGTCCCGGCGAGCATCCCGCGGGCGAGCGGCGACCAGGGAACGACTCCGATTCCCTCCTGCCGGCACAAGGGGAGCATCTCCCGCTCCTCCTCTCGGTAGACGAGGTTGTAGTGGTTCTGCATCGAGGCGAAGCGCGGCCAGCCGCGGGCATCGGCCAGGCCGAGCGCCTCCATCAGCTTCCAGGCGTAGGTGGAGCTGGCGCCGATGTAGCGGACCTTGCCCTGGTGGACGAGATGGTCGAGCGCCGCCAGCGTCTCCTCGAGCGGGACGAGCGGATCGAAGCGGTGGAGCTGGTAGAGGTCGATGGCCTCCACGCCCAGCCGCTGGAGGCTCGCCTCGCAGGCCTGGACGATGTGCTTCCGGCCCAGCCCGGACATGTTCGGGGCGCCGCCCCGCATGTTGGGCCCGGCCTCCCCGCGCATCGGGAAGTAGACCTTGGTGGCGATGACCAGCTCGTCGAGGCGGCCGTGCTCGCGCAGCGCCCGGCCGGTGACCTCCTCGCTCACCCCGCGCGAGTACATGTCCGCGGTGTCGAAGAAGTTGATTCCCAGCTCCAGGGCGCGGCGGAAGAACGGGCGCGCCGCCTCCTCGTCCAGCACCCAGGGTCGCCAGGCGGGAGTGCCGTAGCTCATGCACCCCAGCGCGATGCGGGAAACGGTGAGGCCGGAGGTCCCGAGGGTCGTGTATTTCACGGCGCCGGAGCGTGCCATCCGCGCGGGCAGGGAGTCGAGTCGCACCTGGCGCTCGCAGCGGGGAGGGCCCGTCCCCGGGCGCCCCCCGCTCAGTGCCGGTGGTGGTGATGCAGGTCCGGGACGTGGGGATGGTCGTGGACGAGCGGCGCGTGCCGGTGGGGGTGGCTGTGCGGTTCGCTGACCGGCTGGTCGTGTGAGTGCCGGTGGTGCGCGTCGTGCACGTGCCGGTGGTCGTGGACGAGCTCCTCGTGCCCGTGGCGGTGGCCGTGCCGCTCCACCAGGAGAAGCCACACCCCGGCCGCCATGCACGCGCCGGCGAGGAGCATGATCGGGGGAAACCGCTCGCCGAGCAGCACCACCGCTCCCAGAGCACCGAGGAAGGGGGCGGTGGCGAAGTACGCCGCCTCGCGCGCCGCCCCGAGCAACCGGAGCGCGTAGGCGTCGAGGAGGATGCTCGTCCCGTAGCTCGCCGCCCCGAGGATGAGGGCGAGCAGCACCACCTGCGCCGTGGGCAGGGGCTGGCCGAGGAGCAGCGCCAGGGCCAGCGAGCAGCCGCCCGCGCCCAGCGTCTTGGTCCGGACCAGCGCCAGCGGGTCCCGGAGCGAGAGCACCCGGGTCAGGTTGTTGTCCAGCCCCCAGAGCAGGCACGCCCCGGCGGTTGCCGCCGCGGGCAGCGGACCCAGCTCGATGGACCCGCCCGGGAGCGTGAGGAGCACGGCGCCGGTCACCACGGCCCCCAGCGAGGCGAGCCCCCGCCAGCCCACGTGCTCGTGGAAGGCGAGCGCCGCCAGACCGAGGGTGAACGGCCCCTCGAGGTTGAGCAGGAGCGACACCGCCGCGGCGCTCGCCCGCTGGAGGGAGACGAGCAGGAGCAGCGGCCCGACCACGCCCCCGGCGAGGAGGATGAACCCGACCAGAGGGACGTCCCGGCGCCGGAGCGGCGCCTCGGTGGACCGGCGGCGGGCGGCGGAGGCCAACGCCAGCGCCAGCCCACCGCCCAGGTAGAGCAGCGCCGAGAGCATCAGCGGCCCGGTCGACGCGAGCAGGGGCTTGGCCAGGGGCGCGCTCAGGCCGAAGAGCGCGGCCGCGCCGAGGCCGCACAGCGCTCCACGTGTCGTCGGCGAGAGCACGCCCCTGCCGCGGGAGATGCCGCTACTTCTTCTTCGCCGGAGCCTGCGCCGCCCCCACGTCGAACTCCTTCACGCCCATCGACTTGTCGTCGACGAACAGCTCGACCTTGTACTTGCCCGCCGGCCACGGGGTCGCCTTCTCGATGTGGAGCTCGGTGGCCCGGGGGCCGAGCGAGGCGATGGTCTCGGTCTTCTCCGCCACCAGGATGCCCTTCGGGCCGAAGGTCCACCGGGCCTTCAGGGTCACGCTCGGGCTCACACCTTCGGACACCACCGACAGGTAGATCTTGTCCTTCGGCCCGAAGCTCGTGCCCGGCGCGGTGACCTTGTTGTCGGGTCCCACCGCCTTGCCGAGATCGAAGCTCGTCACCTTGAAGGGCGGCGGCGGAGGCGGCGGCGGAGGTGTGGGCTGGGCCGGCGGCGGAGGCGGCGGCGGCGGCGGCTCCTTCTGGCAGCCC
>DASPUU010000044.1:0-3842 GCA_035622755.1 Myxococcaceae bacterium | reverse complement strand
CGTCCTCGGGCGGCGAGGTGTCCCCGGCCGTCTCCTCCGCCTTTGCCTCCGGGGTCTGCACGCAGACGGTGACCCTCACCGGCGCCGGCCAGCGGGTCCTCACCGTGACCGACATCGCCGGGAACAGCGGCCAGTCGGCGCCCTTCACCGTCTCACCCTGACCGCCCCGCGCCGGAGCAGCTCGAGCGTCCGCTGCATGTCCTCGGGCATCGGCGCCTCGATGGTGACCGGGGGGAGCCCGCCGCCGGCGAGGGATAGCCGGGCGGCATGGAGCGGGGTGCGGGCGAGCACGGTTCCCTCCCCGGGCCCTCCCAGCGCCTCCTCGGTGAGCGGCTCCGCCCGACCGTACTGGGCATCGACGAGGAGCGGCGCCCCCGCCGCCTGGAGGTGCAGGCGGACCTGGTGCGTCCGCCCGGTGAGGGGCTCCGCCTCCACCAGACCTCCGAGCGCATGAATCTCCAAGGGTCGAAGGCGGGTCCGCGCCGGCTTTCCGGCCTCGCCGGGGAAGGCGAGCCGCATCCTTCCCCTTCGCGCCGGCACGAGCGCCTCCTCCACCAGCTGCGGCCGTTCCAGGGGCGGGGCAACCAGGGCCAGGTAGCGCTTGGTCACCTCTCCCTGCTCGAAGGCCAGGCACGCCGCCCGGTGGGATTCGGCGTCCAGGGCGAAGAGGAGCACCCCGCTCGTCTCCCGGTCGAGGCGGTGGACCACCCACACCCGCCGGCCGAGCTCGGCCTCCAGGCGGTCACGCACGGTGGGGTCCTGACCCGGGGTGCGGCCCGGGACGACGAGCATCCCCGGCGGCTTGTCGATGGCCACCAGGCGCGCGTCGCGCCAGAGCACCCGGAGCGCGTTCACGACATCTCGGCCGCCGCCCGGACGGTCACCGGCCCGAGCGCCTCCGCGACCCGGCGGAGCGGCTCCGCCGGGCCGACCAGCGCCACGGCCGGGGGCCGCGGGAAACAGAACGACGCTGCCGCACGTGCCGCGTCCGCCCGCGTCACCCCGCGGATGCGCGACCGGTAGAGGTCGACCCAGTCCTCGCCCAGCCCGAAGAGCCAGATGTCGGCGATGGCACTGGCCACCGCCTCGTTGGTCTCCACCCGCAAGGGGAAGAGCCCGGCCAGGTACTCCTGGGCCTTTCCCAGCTCGGCCCGGGTCGGGCCCCGTCCGCGCATCCTGGCGACTTCGGCCAGGAGGACCTCGAGCAGAGCCCCGGTCGTCTCCACCTTGGTGAAGGAGGACACGAGGAAGCTTCCGCCCACCCGCATCGGCTCGAAGCTGCTCCCCACGCCGTAGGACAGGCCCCGCTGGATGCGCACCGCGCGAACCAGGCGCGAGGTGAAGCCTCCGCCCAGGGCCGCGTTCATGACCTGGGCGGCGAACGCCTCCGGAGCTCCTCGCCGGTAGCCCAGGCCTCCCAGCCGGACCTGGGCCTGGGTCTGCTCCGGCCGGTCGACGACGACCACCTGGCCCTCCCCCACCGCCGCCTCGAGCGGAGGCGGCAGCGGCCGCTGGCTCGCGCCGCCGCGCCAGCCGGCGAAGGCACGCTCCACCAGCGGCCGGGCGGAGCGGGCATCCACCGCGCCCACCAGCACCAGCCGGGAGATCCCGGGGCCGAAGTAGAGGCGGTGGAATCCCACCACGTCCGCGCGAACGAGCCGCTCCATCGCCACCCGGTTTCCGGCCACGTCGTGTCCGTAGGGATGCGCCCCCCACACCGCGCGCTGCAGGGCGCGGTCGGCGAGCAGACCCGGGTCGTCCAGGTCGTTGGCGAACTGGGCGAGCACGCGACGCCGCTCGGTCTCGAACTCGTCCTCGGGGAAGGTCGGCTCGCGCACCATCTGACCGAGCACGTCGAGCAGGGTGCCCAGATGCTCCGCCGGCGCCGTCACCGCCAGGGCGAGGAAGTCCTCGGCGGCGAAGACGGCCAGCGTCGCCCCCACGAACTCCACCGCCTCGTTCAGGGCGTCGGCGTCGAGCCGGGCCGTGCCGCGCCGGAGGAGCCGGACGGTGAAGTCCGCCAGCCCCGGCCGGTCCGGGGGATCGGCCGCCGATCCCACGGCCAGCACCAGCCGCAGCGAGACGAGAGGAATGCGCCCCCGGTGGGCCACCACCACCTCCAGCCCGTCGGCAGTGGTGAAGGTGGACCTCGGCGGGAGGATGCGGTCGGCCCGCGTCAAGGCCCGGGCCCCGGAACCAGCGTCACCACCGAGCGACGCCCGGCGTCCAGGTAGCGCTCGGCGGCGGCCCGCACCGCGGCGCCGTCGATGCCGGAGTAGCGCTCCGCGAGCCGGAGGCCGGCGCGCCACGACCCGAGGTAGGCCTCGTAACTCCCCAGCGCGTGGGCCCGCCCGGAGCTGGTGGTCAGCTCGCGCAGCAGGTGGGCACGCAGGTTGTTCTTCGCCTTGGCCAGCTCCCGGTCGCTGATGCCCTCCTCGGCCACGCGCGCCAGCTCCTGATACAGCGTGGCCTCCACGCGGGCCGGATCTCCGTCCGGAGCGAGCTCGGCATGGAAGACCAGCAGCCCCGGGTCGAGGCGCCAGCTCCAGTCGAGCCCCACGTCCACCGCCACCCTGTCCAGGTAGACCAGCCGCCGGCTGAGCCGGCTTCCCTCCCCCACCGCCAGGACGAACTGGAGCAGGTCGAGGGTCAGCGCGTCCGGGTCGGAGACGCTCGGTCCGCGGAAGGCCACCACCAGGCCCGGCGCCTGGGCCGGGTGGCGGACGACGCTCCGCCGCTCCCCGCGCTGCGGGGGCTCGGCGTTGACCACCTCGGGCAGCGGCGGTCCAGCGGGGATGTCCCCGTAGGCGTCACGGACGCGGCGCAGGGTGGCTTCGGGGTGGACCGCCCCGGCGATCCAGATCACCGCGTTCCCCGGTGCGTAGTAGGTGCGGAAGTAGGCCTCGCAGTCCTCGCGCCGGATGGCCTCGATGTCTCCCATCCAGCCGATCACCGGCCAGCGATAGGGGTGCGCTTGATAGACCAGGGCGTGGAGCTCCTCGTCGAGGAGCCCGGACACGTCGTTGTCCACCCGCAGCCGGCGCTCCTCCTTGACCACATCGCGCTCGCGAGCCAGCGTCCGCTCGGAGATGATCAGCGAGCGCATCCGATCCGCCTCCAGCTCCAGAACCTGATCCAGCGCGTCGGCGGCGAAGTCGTCGTAGTACACGGTGAGGTCGTGGCTGGTGTAGGCGTTGGAACGCCCCCCGTGCGATTCGAGCACCTCGTCGAACTCGTTGGGCCCGTACTTCGCCGCCCCGTTGAACATCATGTGCTCGAAGAGGTGGCTGATGCCGGTGATGCCCGGCCTCTCGTTGCGCGAGCCGACCCGGAAGAAGGTGTAGAGGCTGACCACCGGGCTCTCCGGGCTGGGGACGACCCGCACCCGGAGCCCGTTGCGGAGGGTGGCTTCATGCACCCGCAGAAGTGAGGGCATCGGCGTTCTGTGGCCTATAACGCCTCCCGGGCCCTCAGCGCGAGGAGCGGCGGCGGACGGCGGCGAAGACGAAGCCGCACCAGACGCAGGCCGTGCCACGCCGTCCGTGGGGAAGCTCGAGCAGGCAGCCCGGGCACCGCGAGGGGCCGGGCCGCGGCGGGACGAGGGCCGTCCGCTCGGCCGGGGCGCGCGGCCCTTCCCGGGCCACCCGCGCCACGCGGAGCTCGAGCGCCCGGATGCGGTCCTCCAGCTCGGCGATGCGCCCGGCCAGCCGCACTGCGAAGTCGGCATCCGAGCGGGGCAGGCGTCCCATGGCCAGGCGCCCACGCTGACACGCACCCGAGCGCACCCGCAAGAAAACCGCCGCCCTCTGGAGCGCGGGCGCGGTTGTGCCACCATTCCCCCC
>DASPUU010000043.1:0-24386 GCA_035622755.1 Myxococcaceae bacterium | reverse complement strand
GAAGCGTCTAGGTTCGTCGAGCATTCTCTCATCAGCGTAGCAACGTAGTCGCCGGCTCGAACCGCCTCACTTCCCGTGAGAGATTCGAATGCCACTGCGAGAGTACGCAGTAGAGGACCTGCAACCAGGTTGAGCGTTGAGAAAACTGCGTATGGAATTTCCACAATCCGTGGGCGTCCACCTCCGCGCTGCGCGCTACGGTGGACAACCTTCGATGACGCTCGCGTGACGCGGCTTGCCAACCGAAGCCGCGAGCGAAGCGAGCGCTTGGCGAAGGTTGGCGGAGAGAGTGGGATTCGAACCCACGGTAGGGTTTCCCCTACACACGCTTTCCAAGCGTGCTCCTTCAACCACTCGGACATCTCTCCATCTGTTACTGGCGTGGGGCCCCACCCCCACGCGGCGCCGTCGCTCACGCTCCGGATCTTGGTTGCAGCGGTATTGCTCCCAGTGTTGATCCGCCGGCGTTTCTCCGAGCAACTGGAATCAACAGTCTAGCGTTTGAGGCCAACGCCGTCCAATCGGGCTGCGGTGTCGTTTGTGACACCCGCCAGAAATTCGTCCAGCTGCTCGAACGTTTCGGTGAACCCACCTGTGCTTGTGCTCCCGGAGGCGATGGCAGCGTCAAGCGCTTCCTTCGAGGGATAGAGGTCGAGAAATACGACCAGGGTCTCGCCGCCTCGCTCTTCGAAGGTCACCGTGGTGACCGACCCATCTTCGCCACCTTCATCATTTGTCCAGACGAGACGGGAGTGCGGTATCACTTCGTTGTACCGACCGAAAAACGCCATGGGCTCCGGGAAGGCGGGGTGGCTGAACACCAAACGGTACGTGCCCCCGATGCGAACATCCTTTTCGCAGGAAAGCAGGGACATGCCACACGACTTCGGTACCCACCACCGCTTGAACAGCTCGGGCTTGGTCCAGGCCTCGAACACGATGCGCGCTGGACCGTTGACGGTTCGCGTGAAGACCAGCTCACGCTCGGACCTCCGTTCCGCTGCCGTGCGGGTCTTCAAGGGGGTGGGCTCACTCTCTCTTCTTGTGTCCATCGACCTTCTCCCTCCGTCTGAGTTCGTCGACAACCTTGTCCAGCTCGTCGAAGCGTGCGTCCCAGAGCTGGCGGTACTTCTCGATCCATGCCGTTTCTTCCTCCAGTCGGCGCAGGCCGAGCTTGCAGGTCCGCACGCGCCCGACCTTCTCCGTGGTGACGAGCCCGGCCTGCTCCAAGACGCCAACGTGCTTCTTCATGCCCGTGAGGGTCATGTGGAATTTGTCGGCCAGGTCCGTGATCGAAGCGTCTGCACGTCCGAGCTGCTCCAGAACGCCGCGCCGGGTGGCGTCCGAGAGCGCGGCGAAGGAGGTATCGAGGCGGGCCCTCAAATGCTGAACCATTTAGTTCAGTGTATGGTACATGGTTGGCGGCATGCAAGTAGAGGCCGAGCAACGCTCCGTTGCCGGCCGCCTGCACCGCGCTGCCATCCTTCACTGCCGGGTGGCGTCCCGTCTGGCACGAGCGCACGCGCGCCGATATCGGCGCGCCGCACATCAGAGAGCGTCGGGCGCGTTCTTCGTGAAGCCTCGAACGACGCTGGAAAGGAGAAGCCCCCGGCACCTCGCGATGACCGGGGCTCCTGTTCAACTAGGTCGTCCTTTCTTGAAGAACGACCAAATGGCTCCCCGACGTGGACTCGAACCACGGACATGGTGATTAACAGTCACCCGCTCTACCAGCTGAGCTATCGGGGAAGGTGAGGGGGCGTTTTCTAGGGGCGGACTACCGTCCTGTCAACCGGGCGGCCGGAGCCTCACTCGGCCAGGGCCCGGTGCACGAGCTGGATGCAGATCGACCCCTCGCCCACCGCGGAGGCGCAGCGCTTCACGCTCGAGGAGCGCACGTCTCCGACGGCGAAGACCCGCGGGACACTGGTCTCCATGAGGAGCGGGCGCCGCTGGAGCGGCCAGCCGGCCTCGGTCAGGCGCTCCGGCGAGAGGTCCGGACCGGTGAGGATGAAGCCCTTGTCGTCCACCTGGACGCACCCCCCGAGCCATTCCGTGTTCGGAACCGCCCCGGCCATGAAGAAGAGGTGGCGGATGGGGAGGGTCCTCCGGTCGCCCCGGGCATCGTCGAGCCAGGTCACCTGCTCGAGGTGGTCGTTGCCCTCGAGGCCCACCACCTGCGTCCGCGTGTGGAGGACGATGTTCGGCGTCTCCTCGATGCGACGGATGAGATAGCGGGACATGCTCTCCGCCAGCCCCTCGCCGCGGACGAGGATGTGCACCGTCCGGCTGGTCCGCGCCAGGAACGTCGCCGCTTGCCCCGCCGAGTTCCCGCCGCCGATGACGATGACCTCATCCGTCCCGCACCGCTGTGCCTCGACGAAGCTGGCGGCGTAGTAGACGCCGACCCCCTCGAAGCGCGACAGCTCGGGGAGCTCGAGCCTCCGGTACACCGCACCGGTGGCGACGATCACCGCCCGCGCCTGGATGCTCCCGCCCGTGGCCAGCTCGATGGAGAACGGCTGCCGGTCGCACTCCAGCCGCGCCGCCCCGCGCGCGATGGCGACGGTCGCGCCGAACTTCTCCGCCTGGCTCAGGGCCCGCGCGGTGAGCGCCTGTCCGGAGATGCCGGTCGGAAAGCCGAGGTAATTCTCGATGCGCGAGCTCGAGCCGGCCTGCCCCCCGGGGACGTTGGCCTCCAGCACCAGCGCGTCGAGGCCCTCCGACGCGGCGTACACCGCCGCCGCCAGCCCCGCCGGGCCGGCCCCGACGACGACCACGTCGCGGAGGGTGGTCAGGTCCAGCCCGGCGTTGAAGCCGAGGCACTCGGCGACCTCGGCGTTGGAAGGGTTCTTGAGGACCTTGTCGCCGCGGCAGATGAGGATGGGTATCTCGTCGACCCCGACCTTGAAATGGTCGAGGAATGGCTGGACGTCCCGGTCGGCGTCGACGTCGAGGTACTGGTGGGGATGGCCGTTGCGGGTGAGGAACTCCTGGAGCCGCAACGTTGCCGCCGAGTGTCGCGAGCCGACCAGGACCACGTCCCCCCACCGGTTCACCAGCAGCCCCACCCGGCGGAGGATGAAGGCCCGCATGATGAGCTCGCTCAGCTCGGCATCGTCCTGGATGACCTTCTTGAACTGCTCCTGCTCGATGGCCAGCACCCGGAGCCGGGTCCTCGCCCGGCCGCGGACCAGGCTCCGGCGCCCGTAGAGGAGCGAGATCTCCCCGGTGAACTCGCCCGGGACGTGCACCGTCACCAGCTGCTCGCCGCGCGGATCGGGGTGGATGACCTCCAGCTCGCCCTCGAGGGCGACGTGGAAAGGCACGCCGTACTCGCCGTCCTGCCAGAGCAGCTCCCCCGGGCCCAGGGTCCGCTCCTTCCCGAAGCGGGAGAGGCGGCCGATCTGATCCTCCCGGAGTCTGGGGAACATCTGCTCGCGCCGGCGATCGAGCTCCTCGCGCGACGGCAATCCACCCACCCTCGGCGGCCGGGGCTCGGTCATCCGGAAAGGTCCGCGTCGTCGATGTAGCAGTAGGCCCAGGTCTCGTCCCGCTCCCCGGAGGTGATCACCGGGTGCCGGGTGGCGTGGAAGTGCTTCGTGGCGTGGCGGTTGGGCGACGAGTCGCAGCAGCCCACGTGTCCGCAGGTCAGGCAGATGCGGAGGTGCACCCACTGGCCGCCGATCTTCAGGCAATCCTCGCACCCGGGCGGCGGCCGGTGGACGCTGTGGATCTTGAGCTCGGCGACGTGCGGGCACGGACGGGAGAGGTCGATGGCGGTGTCGCGCATGGGTCTGTCCTCGCCCGGGAAATTCCGGGGCGGCGAAGCCTAACGCCCCCCTGCCGCAGATTCTGCGCCGACGGTGCCCCGGTCAGACGGCGGCCCCCTGGCTCGGCCGTTGCACCGAATGTCCTCAGGACAAGGAGGCTCCATGAGAATCTTGAAGAAGAGAAGGCATCGCGTTCTCGGTGCCATGGCCGGCGTCGCCGCGCTCTCCGGGACCCGTGCCCTGGTCGACTACCGCCGCAGCATCCGGTCCGCCCGCGCGCGTGTCGCGGGACGCACCGCCATCGTCCCCTCACGCTATGGCGACATCGAGTACAGCTGGGGCGGCGTCGGGCCGGACGTGCTCGTCGTCCACGGCGCCGGGGGCGGCTTCGACCAGGGTGAGCTCATCGCCGAGACGCTGCTCGGTGAGCGCTTTCACTTCATCGCCCCGTCGCGGTTCGGGTATCTCCGGTCCACCTTTCGGCCCGGGGCGACGTTCGACGACCAGGCGCACGCCTTCGCCGCCCTCCTCGACCACCTGCGCATCGACCGGGTCGCCGTCCTCGCCCTCTCCGCAGGGGGCCCGTCGGCGGCGCTGCTGGCGCTCCTCCACCCGGAGCGCGTCTCGTCACTCACCTTGCTCTCGTGCGGCATCGTTCCCGGCTCGAGCGAGGACCACCGGAAGGCGGACCGGATGGGTCGAGCGCTCCTGGCCATCTTCCGGCGGGATTACCGCTACTGGGTCATGAGCCGGTTGCTGCAGAGGCCGCTCCTCCGGCTCATCGGCCTTGACCAGGCCGTCGTCGCCCGCCTGAGCCCGGAGCAGCGCAGGCTGGCGCAGCGCTTTCTCGACTCGATGAATCCCGCCTCGCTGCGCTACCCCGGCGCGTCGCTCGATCACGCCCAGGCGCTGCCCGGGGCTCGCATCACCGGCATCCGCACGCCGACGCTCGTCCTCCATGCCGCCGATGACCGGCTCCAGCCGTTCCACAACGCGACCTTTGCCGCGGCCAACATCCCGGGAGCGCGGCTGGTCCGGTTCGAGCAAGGGGGTCACTTCCTCCTCGGCGTCGAGCGCGAGACGGTGGCGGCGGAGATCCGGAAGCACATCCTCGAGCACGCCGGGGAGCAGCGGGCAAGGAGCGCCTGATTTCCGGAGCTGTCAGCCGGAGGCCACCCGGAGGGCATGGAGGGCCCACCCGGCAGCGGCCCCGCCCAGCACGAGCCAGCTCGCATTGGGCCTGAAGCGGAGCAGGACCAGGGCTGCCCCGACGGCCAGGGCAACCGTGGGCGCATCGACCAGCGCCGCGTGGCCGAGCTGGAAGGTGACCACCGTCATCAGGGCCAGCGACGCCACGTTGACGCCGTCGAGGAATGCACCGGCCGCCTTCGAGGCGCGGAGCCTGGGCACCAGCGGTCCGCTCAGGGCGACGAAGACGAAGGCCGGAAGGAAGATGCCCGCCGTCGCCGCCAGCGCACCGCTCGGCCCGGCGAGCACGTAGCCGATGAAGGTGGCGGTGGTGAAGACCGGTCCGGGCGTGACCTGGCCCACGGCGACGGCGTCGATGAGCTGGGATTCCGTCAGCCAGCCGAGGCGCTCGACGAGGTCTGCCCTGAGGAAGGCGAGGAGGACGTAGCCGCTCCCGAAGAGCACCGAGCCGATCTTGAGAAAGATGAGGAACAGCCCGGACACGGTCACCGCGCTCGGGGCGACCGCCCCGGCCGCCAGGGGGACGATGGGCACCAGCTGGCGAACGACGCTGGATCCGGGCTCCGGCGGGCGGGGGATGCGCGCTGCCGCCACGGCCGCCAGGCCCGCTCCGAAGAGGAGGACCAGCTCGTTCACTCCCAGCGCGGCCAGCGTGGCGGTGACGACGGCGAGGAGGCGGAGCTGCGTCGTCCGGGCGGCCTTCGGGGCGAGGCCCCAGATGGCCTGCACCACCACGGCGAGGATGACCGGCTTGACGCCGTAGAAGAACCATACCGCCGTCGGGATCGAGCCGTACCTCACGTAGGCCCATCCGAGCGCGCCGGTCATGAGCATCGCCGGCACGATGAAGGCCGCGCCGGCGACGACCAGGCCGGCCCAGCGCCGCCGCACCCACCCGATGTGGATGGCCATCTCGGTGGAGTTCGGCCCGGGGATGAGGTTGGTCGCGCCCAGGAGGTCGAGGAACCGTTCCTCGGTCAGCCACCGGCGCCGCCGGACCACCTCGTCCTCCATGATGGCGATGTGCGCCGCCGGTCCACCGAAGGCGGTCGCCCCGAGCCGCAGGAAGAGAAGCGCCAGCTCGCGCAGGGACGTCCTCGGGGCCGGGTCGGGCGTGGCGCTCACGGCCCGGCGCGGAGGTCCCCGCCGGCGTCGCGGCGGCGCCGCAGCAGGCCATCCACCGACCATGCTCCGCCGCCGGCCAGGGCGAGGAACCCCGCGCAGAGCAGCATCGACAGGTCGGTTCGCGCCTCGTGCAGCATGCTCCACGGGCCGGTCGCGCCCGACGGCCCGGCGAAGAGCCAGTAGCCGTGCCCGAGCAGGATCGGCATCTTGGTCGAGGCGAGGGCCACCAGCATGTCGACGACCAGGGGAAGCGCGGCCAGGCGAGTGGCCAGCCCGGCGGCGATGAGAAGCCCGCAGCCCAGCTCGACGGCGCCGACGAAGGGCCCGAGGACCGCCGGCGCCGGGATCCCGATCCTCGCGAACCGGCCGGCCCCCAGGGCGCCGGGGTCGAGAAACTTCTGGATGCCCTCGCTGGTGAAGACGATTCCCACGGCGAGCCGGATGAGCAAGGCCGCCCGGGGGGCCCCGGTCTCGAGCAGGCGACCCCAGAGATTGGCCCCCTCTGCCAGTCCGGTCACGGCGGCGTGAACCTCGCCAGGTCGCCGATTCCCAGCCTGGCCTCGAGCTGGGCGACCTCGCCGACGACGTTCTCGAACCCGTGCTCCCCGAACCGGGCGTGCTCCTCGTCCTCGAACTGATCGCCCAGCTCGCGGTAGGCGCGGCCCCCGACGACTGTCCGGAATGCCGGGAAGAGCACCGTGTCCTCACGGGCCGCGTGCGGCCGGTACATCCGCTCGAAGTCCCGGAGGAGCTGGGTCAGCTGCGGGGTCGCCTTCGGGCCACGCGCGAGCGCCAGGACCTGCTCGGTCAGCTCGCGGCCGCGCTGGTGCTGCCGGCGCAGGACGGCCACCAGCGACACCTCGCGGCGGGCTGCCTCGAGCCGGGGAAAGACGAACCGCTCCTCGAGCTTCTCGTGGTAGTCCTCCACGAACCGGCGGATCAACCCTCCGGCGCTGGTGAGCACCGCCAGCTCCAGCGGGCGCCCGTGCTCGATCCGGCGCGCCGACTCGTCGTAGACGAGGAGGAGGCGCTCCAGGACCCCGTGCTCCTGCATCAGGTCCTCGCCCGGGGTCACCTCTGCCTCGTCGGAGCCTTCGCCGGGGCTCGCCGGTACGGCCCAGGCGGCCAGCGCGAACCCGGCGGCCGGCGCGAGCGAGCGCAGAAAGCGCCTCCGGCCGGCGCCATCCGCGATTCTCGAGTCGCCGCTCACCTTCGTCTCCTTGCGGCGTGTGCATGCCGCGTCGAGGGTCGCCGCGAGCCGGCCCACCGGTCGGGCTCGTGGCCGAGCACGACCTCGCGGTACAGCTCGGTCACTTCTCGCTGGAGCGCTCTCAGGAGCCGCCGTCCGTCGGGCGTGACCCGGAACGCCTGCCGGGCCCGGGCATGCGGCGCCAGCCGCCGGCGGGCGAGCCAGCCATTCCGTTCCATGCGAAGGAGGGCAGGGTAGAGCGTTCCCGGGCTCAGCCGGTGGCCGTGCTCGGCCAGCTCCTCCAGGAGCCATTTCCCCCACACCTCGCGCGACGCCGCGTGATGCAGGATGTGGATCTTCCAGATCCCGAGGCGGATCTCACGGTCGGCAGCGGACAGCATGGACGAAAGACGTATACGTCTAGCGTAAAGAAGGCAAGACCGCCCGGAGGCCCGGGCCCCGGTCAGCCTCGCCGCAGCTCCTCGCGGGCGAGCAGGTAGCAGGGGTGCAGGAGCCCGGTGGGCGGGTAGCGTTCGCGGTGCGTGTACCGGAAGCCGAGCTTGGCCAGCACCCTCCCCGAGGCAGCGTTCTCCGGATGGTGTCCCGCAAAGAGGGCGCTCGCCCCGAGGTGGTCGAGGCCGTGCACGGCAGCGGCGCGCGCCGCCTCGGTGGCCAGGCCCTTCCCCCAGGCCCGGGGCAGGAGATGGAACCCCAGCTCGAGGATGCCGCGCTCCGGGTGCCGCGGGTGGAGACCGCAGCAGCCGGCCAGCTCGCCGGTGGTCCGGAGAAAGAACGGCCAGTACTGGACCCCGTCGGTCTCCTGGAAGCGCATCTCGGTCCGGAGCCGCTCCTCCACCTCGGCCGCTCCCCAGGCCGAGCGTGAGATGAGCGCCGTCACGCGGGCGTCTCCCCAGAGCTCGAGCGCGAGCGGGAGGTCGTCCGGCTGCCAGGTGCGGAAGCGCAGGCGCACGGAGGATGGGAGACGGAGCCCGCCGTCGTGTTCGGCACCGGGGGTGCTGCGCTCGCCGGCCTTCGCCACGCGCGGAACGATGCCCTTGCGGGCAGCCCGCATCCAGGTACAGCCGGTGCACGGACCGGCCGGTGCACCCGGGCGGTGGCAGCCTGTCGCCCCGGTACCCTGCTGCGACTCGCCAGAACCACTGGCCGTCCCTCCCGTCGAGCCCGGGGCGACCGGGGGCCCCGGACGCCCGGCCGTGCACTGGCTCCCCGGCAACCCGGTGCTAGCCTCCCCGGAACGGATGTTCCGCCCCCCTCCGCTCCACCCCGGAGACGGCATCGCCGTCGTCGCCCCCTCGAGCCCGTTCGACCGGGAGCGCTTCGACCGGGGGCTCGCACGGCTGGCCCGCCGCTACACGCCGGTGCTCGACCCGCACCTCCACGACGCCGAGCGCTACCTGGCCGGGTCGGATGCGGTCCGTGCCGGGTCTCTCCGGCGGGCGCTCACCGACCCCGGGGTCTCTGCCGTCTTCTGTGCCCGGGGGGGAAGCGGAGCCGGACGGCTCTTGCCCGTCCTCGACCTCCACGCGGCCCCGCTCCGGCTCTTCGTCGGATTCTCCGACGTCACCGTGGTGCATGCTGCGCTCCAGACGCTGGGCCGCAGCAGCATCCACGCCCCGGTGGTGACCCAGCTCGCCGACCAGCCCGAGCCCGTCCTCGACCGCCTCTTCCAGCTCCTCGAGGGCGGCCTCCCCGGGCCGCTCAGCGGCGCCACCCCGCTCTTTCCGGGCATCGCCGAGGGCCCGCTGCTCGGAGGAAACCTGGCGGTCTTCGCCACCCTCCTCGGAACTCCCTGGCTCCCGGACACCCGGGGCGCGGTGCTCCTCCTCGAGGACGCGAACGAGGAGCCGTACCGGATCGACCGCCTGTGGACCCACCTCCGCAACGCCGGCGTCTTCGCCGGGCTGGCCGGCATCGCGCTCGGTGACTTCACCCGCTGCGAGCGGCCGGGCGCCGACTTCACCTCGCGCGACGTGCTGCGAACCCTGGCCGAGGAGACGCGCGTGCCGTGCGCGGCCGGTTTCCCGGTGGGGCACGGCGAGGTCAACATGCCGCTGTCGCTCGGCACCCGCGTCCGGCTCGATGCCGGGGCGGGGACGCTCACCCCCCTCGAGGCGGGCACCCGGTGACCGATCCGCTCCAGGCGCTGCTCGACTCCGGCGTTGCCGAGGGAAGCTTCCCCGCGGCGCAGGCCTCGGTGTGGCGGCGCGGCGCGCCGGTGTTCCGCGGCGCAGCCGGGGGCGTCGCCCGTGATACGCCGTTCGACCTGGCCAGCCTCACCAAGGCGATGTGCACCGTCCCCCTCTTCCTCAGGGCCTGGACGGAAGGCACGGTCAACCCGGAGACGCCGCTGGCCCGGTTCCGGCCGGGGACGCCGGCGGCCGAGGCCGGGGTCACGCTCGGTCAACTTCTCTCCCACACCTCGGGTCTGCCCACCTGGCTCCCGCTCTTCTCCGAACCGGTCCAGCGGCTGCCGGACCTGCTCGCCGCCGACTGCCCCAGCGCCACCCGCCACACCGTGCGCACCCAGCTCCTCGATGCGCTGGCGCGGACTCCCCTGCAGGCCCCGCCGGAGACCGCGCAGGCGTACGGCGACCTCGGCTTCCTGCTTCTCGGAGAGATCCTCGCCGAGCTGGCCGGGAAGCCGCTGGACGCCCTCTACGAGTCCCGGGTGCGGGAGCCCCTCGGCCTGGGCGCCCACTTCCACCGCCTCTCGGGCAAGGGACACGACGTTCGCGACCCCTGTGCCGGCATGTGGGATGGGCTGCCGGTCACCGGACAGGTGAGGCCCCGGCCCCCGGCCCCCGGTCAGGGCTACGACTGGGCAGGCATCGAGCCGGTCCCCTCCCGGCCCGGCGAGGTGGACGACGACAACGCCTGGATCCTGGACGGGGTGGCCGGACACGCCGGGCTCTTCGGGAGCGCCGAGGACGTGGCCCGGTTCGGCCAGGCGGCGCTCGAGGAGCTCTCCGGGTCGGGGCGCATCGCCCCGGCGCGTCTCTGGGAGCGCGCCGTCTCTCCGCTGGCGGGCGGGGTGTACGGGCTCGGCTTCGACACGCCGTCCCCCTTCGGCTCCTCGGCCGGCGCGCACATCGGCAACAGCCCGCCCGGCGCCTTCGGACACCTCGGCTTCACCGGGACCAGCCTCTGGGTCGACCGCGGGCGCGAGCTGGTGGTGGCCCTGGTCACCAACCGCACCGCTCGGGGGCGGGACAACGTGGGCATCCAGACCTTCCGCCCCCGCTTCCATGACCGGGTGGTGGTGGCGCTCGGGCTCGAATAAACAGGGGAAGTGACCGCAGCCGGCGACGGAAGAGTGCTCGAGCGCGTGCCTCCGGGCTCGGTGCGTCGCATCCACCTCCTCGGCGTGGCGGGTACCGGGATGGGAAGCTTCGCCGGCCTGCTCGGGGCGGCGGGCTACACCGTGACCGGCAGTGACCAGGGCGTCTACCCGCCGATGAGCGACATGCTGCGCGCCTGGGGCATCGAGGTGCTCACCCCCTACCGGCCGGAGAACCTGGACCGGGCCCGGCCGGACCTGGTGGTGGTGGGAAACGTCATCCGGCGCGGCAACCCCGAGGCCACGGCGGTGCGCGAGCGGGGGCTCGCCCAGATGAGCTTTCCGGCGGCGCTCGGCGCTCTCTTCCTCGAAGGCCGGCACCCGGTGGTGGTCACCGGGACGCACGGGAAGACCACCACCTCGGCGCTCGTCGCCCACCTGCTCGTCTCCGCCGGCGCGGACCCCTCCTTCCTGGTGGGAGGCGTGGTCCAGAACGGCACGACCAGCTTCCGGCTCGGCCACGGTCCTCACGTCGTGGTCGAGGGCGACGAGTACGACACCGCCTACTTCGACAAGGGTCCCAAGTTCCTCCACTACCGGCCGCGCACCGCCCTGCTCACCAGCCTCGAGCTGGACCACGCCGACATCTACCGGGACGAGGCCCACTACCAGTCGGCCTTCCAGCGCTTCGTGCAGCTCCTTCCCGGGGACGGCACCCTGGCGGTGAGCGTGCACTGGCCGAAGGCGGTGGAGGCGGCGCGCGAGGCCCGCTGCCGGGTGGTGCACTACGGCCGCGCGCCGACCCCGGGCGCCGACGTCTGGGCGGACCGCGTGGAGGAGGGGCCGCGTGGGACGCGGTTCCAGCTCGTCGAGGGGGGACGCCGGCTGGGCGCCATCGAGCTCGGCATCCCGGGGCTCCACAACGTGGAGAACGCGGTGGGCGCCTGGGCGGTGGTCTCCTCGCTCGGCCTGTCGTTCGAGGTGGCCCGGGAAGGCCTGGCCAGCTTCGCCGGCGTCAAGCGCCGGCAGGAGCTCCGCGGCGAGGTCGCCGGCGTGGCCGTCGTCGACGACTTCGCGCATCACCCCACGGCGGTGCGCGAGACGGTCCAGGCCATGCTCGGTCGCTTCGCCGGGCGGCGGCTGTGGGCGGTGTTCGAGCCGCGCAGCAACACCTCACGGCGGCGGCTCCACCAGGAGGCCTACGCCGCTGCCTTCGACGGCGCGGCGCGGGTCAGCCTGCGCATCCCCGAGAAGCACGACCGCGTCCCGGAGGGGGAGGAGCTGGACGTGCCCCGGCTGGTCGCCGATCTCCAGGCCCGAGGCCTCGAGGCGGAGGCCGAGCGCGAGGTGCCCGCCCTGGTCGAGCGGGTGGTGAATGGCGCGCGCCCTGGGGACGTCGTCCTGGTCATGTCCAACGGCAGCTTCGGCGGCTTCCACGATGCGCTCCTCGAGCGCCTCCGCACCCGCGCCCGGGGGGCAGCGTGAGAGCTCCGCACTGGCTGCTCCTCGTCGGCCTGACCGGGTGCTTCGGGACGGGCAGCAGCATGGGAACGATGATGGGCATGGGCGGCACGAGCGGCGGCATGTACGGATCGACGACCATGGGGGGCATGCCCTCGGGGGGTGGGGCGCCGCCGGCGGCCTCCGTTCCCACCGATCCGCTCGCCTTCCAGGAGTGGCCCACCGGCCTGTGGTGGGGACAGTCGGACGACCGCGGACACCCGGTGGTGCTCACCGCCTGGGGCACGTCGTGCCGCCCCTGCGTCCAGTCGCTCCCCCAGCTGGAGGAGATCGGCAAGCGGTTCGCGTCCCGGGGCGTCCACATCTACGCCATCAACATCGAGCCGGATGCCACCCGGTTCCCGGCGCTGCTCCAGTCCCTCTCCAGCTACCCGGCCATCCTCGTCGATCCGGGCGGGTACCGGCTGGCGGCGGTGCTCGGGCTCCACTCCATTCCGACCACCTGGATCCTCGACGGAAGTGGCAAGATTGCCTGGGTCCAGGAGGGCTGGGACGGCGCCACCGCCAGCGCGGTCACCACGCATCTCACGTCCATCCTCGGAGGCGGCTAGATGAGACGGGAGCTCGTCGCAGCGGCGCTGATCCTCGCGGGGTGCGCGAGCGCACCGGCAGCTCCTCCGCCTCCGCCCGGCGCTCCGGTGGACTTCTCGCTCGCCATCTGGGCGAGCGGCCAGCAGCACTCCTTCGCCGACGACCGGGGCCACGTGGTCGTCCTCGACGCCTGGGCGACGTGGTGCACTCCCTGCCAGGCACAGCTTCCGCAGCTCGACGCGCTGGCCCGGCGGTGGGCGTCCCGCGGAGTGCGTGTCTACGCGGCCAGCATCGACCAGAACGCCGAGGCGGTGCAGCCCTTCCTCCTGACCATGCACATCGATCTCCCCATCCTGCTCGACCCCGGAGGGAAGACGCTGACCCAGATGCTCGGGCTGAAGAACATGCCCACCACCTGGGTCATCGACCCAGACGGGCACGTGGTGCTGACGGAGGACTCGGCCACCACCATCGCGGCCGTCGAGGCCAAGGTGAACATGCTCCTCGGCGCTCCCTCCGGGTCGTGAGCCCGCCAAGCGAGCCGCTCGGGGTCCTCCTGGCCACGGCCGAGGAGGCGGCGCGCCTGGGCGGGGACGTGCTGCGCGATGCCTTCGACGAGGCGCGCACCATCCAGTTCAAGGGCGGCATCGACCTGGTCACCGATGCCGACCGGGCGAGCGAGGAGGCGGTGCTCGACTTCATCCGTTCCCGGCACCCCGGCCACGCCATCCTCGCCGAGGAGAGCGGGGCCTCGGGAGCGGGCGGGTACCGCTGGCTGGTGGACCCGCTCGACGGCACGACCAACTACGCCCACCGGCTCCCCCACTTCTGCGTCTCAGTGGCGGTGGAGGGACCGGAGGGTCTGCTCGCCGGGGCCGTCTACGATCCGCTGCGGGACGAGCTCTTCCTCGCCGACCGCGGCCGCGGGGCGACCTGCAACGGGGCTGCGCTGAGCGCTTCCGATGCACGCGAGCTCAACCGCTCGCTCCTCTGCACCGGCTTCCCCTACAACGTGCACCAGCATCCCGAGGGCCCGATGGGCCTCCTCCAGCGCTTCATCCGCAAGGCGCAGGGCATCCGCCGCATGGGGAGCGCGGCGCTGGAGATGGCCTACGTCGCCGCCGGCCGGTTCGACGGGTACTTCGAGTTCGGCCTCAAGCCGTGGGATTTCGCCGCCGGAGCGCTGCTGGTGGAGGAGGCGGGGGGGCGGTGCCGGCGCATCGATGGGGCACCGCTCGACCTCGGAAACGGCGACGTGGTGGCCTGCGCTCCCGGCCTGGAGGGCCCGCTCATCGGCGAATGCCGGCGCTTCCTCGCCGAGCTGGGCTACCGTCCCGGGACGTCGCGCTGAGGAGGAGGCAGCCCATGTCCGAGCGCATCGCGAGCTTCAAGCAGTTCTGGCCCTACTACCTGGGCGAACACAGCCGTCCCGCGACGCGGACGCTGCACCTGCTCGGGACGACGCTCGCCGTCTGTCTCTGGCTGACCGCGCTGGCCACCGGCCGGTGGTGGTTCCTGCTCGCCGGCCTGGTGGCCGGCTACGCCTTTGCCTGGGTCGGCCACTTCCTCGTCGAGCACAACCGGCCGGCCACCTTCCGCCACCCGCTCTGGTCGCTGGCGGCGGACTTCAAGATGTGGGCGCTGGCGCTCACCGGCCGGCTCCCGCACGAGCTGCGGCGGGCACGGGCCCGCTGACGTCGCTCTCTCAGAAGCGGACGGCGACCGGCTCTCCGGTCTCCAGGGCGAGCCTCGCCGCACGTTCCAGCGCTGCCTGGCGTGCTCCGGCCGAGGTTCCGGTGACGTTGATCGAGCGAGCCGGGGCACCCGCCGTGCCCGCGGCGGCGCAGGTCACGTTGATCTGGATGGGCGTGTAGATCCCCAGTGTGATCGCCCCGATCAGCCCGTTGAGGAAGCTGTGCTGGGTCTCCACCTTGGAGACTCCTCCCGGACACTTGGCGGCGCTGTCGACCTTGGGCGGCGGGACGAGCCCCCAGAAGAAGCCGGACGCCCAGTCCTCGTCGATGGTGACGTTTCCGGGAGGCTTACCGGTCTCGATGACGGCGTGGTAGCAGCCAGCCAGCGGGACGAGCCCGGCCAGCAGGAGTGCAAGACGGACGTTGCGCATGGATCCCCCTCTTCTTCGCGTAGCCAGCGAAGGGCCGAGACCGTACGCTGCCCACCGGCCAGGCGGCAAGCCCAAGGACGCACGTGAACGCCATCGGCGACATCTTGCGGGCGAACCCGGAGCTGGCGCTCTTCCTGGCGCTGGCCATCGGCTTCCTCGTCGGCCGCTTTCGCCTCGGGACCTTCACCCTCGGCCCGGTGCTGGGGACGCTGCTCGCCGGCGTGGTCATCGGACAGCTCCGGATCCCCCTCTCGCCGGTGGTGAAGACCATCTTCTTCGACCTCTTCCTCTTCGCCACCGGCTACAAGGTCGGGCCTCAGTTCTTCCGGGGGCTGAAGAGGGACGCTCTCCCCCAGCTCGCCCTGACCGCCGTCATCTGCGTCGCCTCGCTGCTCACCGCCGTCGGACTGTCGCGGCTCCTCGGGTACGACGTCGGCACGGCCGCTGGCCTCCTCGCCGGCGCGTTCTCGGAGTCGACGGTCATCGGAACGGCCAGCGAGGCCATCCAGCGGCTGGCCCTTCCCGCGGCGGAGAAGACCCGGCTGGCAAACAACATCCCCGTCGCCTATGCGGTGACCTACCTGGTCGGAACCACGGCGGTGGTCTGGTTCCTGTCCTCGCTGGCGCCGCGGCTCCTCCGCATCGACCTTCGCCGCGCCGCAGCCGAGCTGGAGACTGCGCTCACCGGCAAGAGCGAGGCGGCGGCCGAGTTCCGCTCCGGCTACGAGACCTGGGGGATCCGCGCCTTCCGCGTGGAGAGCCCGGCCTGGGCGGGGCGCACCGTCGCCGAGCTTGAGAAGGCGGTCCCGGGCTCCCGGCTCGTCATCGAGCGCGTCCGGCAGGGGCAAAGGCTGGTCGAGCCGACGCCCGAGACGGTGGTCGGCAAGGGCGACGTCGTGGCCGTGCTCGCCCGGCGCACCGTCTTCCTCGACGGGCTCGCCGCGCTCGGTCCGGAGGTCCTCGACCCCGAGCTCCTCGATTTCCCCCTGGTCATCCGTGACGTCGTCATCACCCGCAAGGAGGTGGTGGGGATGTCTCTCGCCAAGCTCGGCGAGCAGCATGGCCAGGGAGTCGTGCTCCGGCGGCTCGTCCGCGGCGGGCAGGAGATCCCCTTCGCGGCCTGGACCGCCGTGAACCGCGGCGACCAGCTCCAGCTCGTCGGCCACGCCGAGGACGTGGAGCGAGCCGGACGTGAAGTGGGGTACCTCGACCGGCCGACGCCCGCCACCGACGTCGTCTTCCTCGGGCTGGGCATCGTCATCGGGGGTCTGGTGGGGCTGCTGGCGGTCAACGTGCGGGGCGTGCCGCTCTCGCTCACCACCAGCGGCGGGGCGCTGGTGATGGGGCTGGTCTTCGGGTGGCTTCGGTCCACCCGCCCGGTCTTCGGCAGGATTCCCGAGGCGGCCCTCTGGGTCTTCGACAACGTCGGCCTGGCGGCCTTTCTCGGCGCGGTCGGCCTCGCCGCCGGCCCGAGCTTCGTCTCCGGGGTACGGCAGACCGGGCTCGGGCTCCTGGGCGCGGGCCTGGTCGCGGCGCTCCTTCCGCACTCGGTGGGGCTCCTCTTCGGCCGGCTGGTGCTCAAGATGAATCCGGTGATCCTGCTCGGAGCCTGCACCGGCGCCGGGACCACCACCGCCGGGCTCAAGGCCGTGCAGGACGCCGCCCAGAGCAAGGCACCGGTGCTCGGGTACACCGTGCCCTATGCGCTCGGAAACATCCTGCTCACGGCCTGGGGACCGGTCATCGTGGCGCTCATGAGGTGAGCCCACGGACGTTTTCGCGAGGCGCCCGAGTGCTTTCTTTGCGAGAGTAGGGCACCGTGGGTCGAAGCATCCTCATCGCTGCCTGTCTCGTCGCCGGGTGTGCGAGCACGCCCTCGGGCCAGGAGTCGGCGCCCGCCCCCCCGCCGGCTTCCGCGGCCCCGGCTGCCCCCGCGCCTGCTCAGCCAGGCTCTCCTCCCCCTCCCGCGCCCGGGGCCGCCGCCGCCGGGGCCCTTGCGCCGGAGCAGCTCGAGGCTCTCGTCTCCCCGGTCGCGCTCTTCCCGGATCCGCTCCTCGGGCAGGTGTTCGAGGCGGCCACGCGGTTGCCTCAGGTTTTGGAGGCGGCGAAGTGGGTTCAGGCGAATCCCGGGGTCACCGGCAAGGACCTCGACGCCGCGCTGCAGGGCCAGCCCTGGGATGCCAGCGTCAAGGCGATGGTCTCGTTCCCCGACGTGATGAAGATGATGACCGAGCACCAGGACTGGGCGCGCGATCTCGGCGACGCTTACCGGACCCAGCGCGACGCGGTGCTCTACGCCGTGCAGCAGCTCCGGGCCAGGGCGCTGGCGGCCGGCAACCTTGCCTCGTCGCCCCAGCAGACGGTGAAGGTGGAAGCCGTGCCCGAGGCGCAGGCCGACGGAGGGACCTCCGGGGACACCATCATCCGGATCGAGCCGGCCAATCCCCAGGTCATCTACGTCCCCACGTACAGCCCGACGGTGGTCTACGGCACGTGGGCCTATCCCGCCTATCCCCCACCTCCCGTCTACCCACCGGGCTACGTGGCCGGCGCGGCGATGGTGTCGTTCAGCATCGGCTTCGCCATCGGGTCGAGCTACTGGCGCTACCCGCCCTACCCACCCTATCCGCGATATCCACCGTATCCGCCCCCGCGTCCACCAGGCGCCTATCCGCCCGCGGGTGCGCGTCCTCCGCCCGCCGGCGGAGCACCACCGTCGACTGGGCGGCCTCCCTCCGCAGGGACACCGACGCCACGGCCGAGCAGTCCGAGCCAGCTGCCGGCAGGAGGAACCGGCCGTCCTGGCCAGGGAGCGGGCGGGCCGTCGGCGGGGCAATTGCCGGCCGGGGGAACGGGCCGCCCCGGGCAGGGAGCGGGTGGACCGTCGGCGGGGCAGCTGCCGGCCGGGGGAACGGGCCGCCCCGGGCAAGGAGCGGGCGGACCGTCGGCGGGGCAGCTGCCGGCAGGCGGAGGTGGGCGTCCGGGTCAGGGAGTGGGTGGGCCTTCGGCGGGACAGATGCCGGCAGGCGGTGGAGGACGACCGAGCCAGATGCCGGCCGATCGCGGCTGGGGGGGCGGGGGCGGCGGCGGCGGGCGTGGCTCGAGCGGCGGGTCTGCCTTCGGCGGCATGAACAGCGGCGCGCAGACGAGGCAGGCCAGCGCGCGGGGCAACGCCAGCTATGGAGGGGGCGGTCGCGGCGGTGGTCGAGGCGGAGGCGGGCGCAGGCGGTAGGCGAATCCCATGAGCACGGCGCGTACGACCATCCATCTCCTCTCCCTGCTGGTGACCCTCGCCGGCTCCCCGGTCATGGCTGCCGGGGCCCAGGTGTTCTCTACCCCGGAACAGGCGACCCAGGCCCTGGTCGAGGCGGCGGCCACCGACGAGGTGGGCCCGGTCCTCGGCGTGCTGGGGACCGACGCGCGACCGCTGCTCGACTCCGGAGATGCGGTCGCCGACGATGCCGCGCTGCAACGCTTCGTCGACAAGTACAACCAAGCCCATGCGCTGGTCGCTCCCGACGATGCGACCCGGAAGCTCATCCTCGGTGACGACGACTGGCCCTTCCCCATCCCCCTGGTGAAGACGAGCGCAGGGTGGGTGTTCGACACCAAGGCCGGGCAGACGGAGATCCTCGCCCGGCGGGTGGGCCGCAACGAGCTCGACACCATCCAGGTCTGCCTGAACTACGTCCAGGCGCAGCGCGAGTACCGCGAGATGAATCCCGAAGGCGACGCCGTGCCCCACTACGCCAGCAAGTTCATCAGCGCCGCGGGGAAGCACGACGGTCTCTACTGGCCAGTCGAACCGGGGAAGCCGGAGAGCCCATTCGGGCCGGCCGTCGGCGGCGCGAGGGTCGAGGGCTACGACGTCCAGGCCGGCAAGCGAATCCCCTATCACGGCTACTTCTACCGGATCCTCACCGCCCAGGGCTCTCACGCCGACGGCGGCGCGATCAGCTACCTGGTCAAGGGCAAGCTCACCGGCGGCTTCGCCCTCGTCGCCTATCCGGCCACCTACGGCAACTCCGGCATCATGACCTTCCTCGTCAACCAGGCGGGGGTCGTCTTCCAGAAGGACCTCGGGCCGAACACGGCTGCCCTTGCAGCAGCCATGAAGAGCTTCGATCCGGACAAGTCCTGGAAGCCGACCGGACCGCCGCCGGACGAGGGGCCCGCGCCGGTCCGGCCTTGACGCCGCCGAGCGCTTGCGCCGAGTCTCTTTCCCTCTCTTGGAGGCGTTCCATGTTGCGGCACTCCACGTCCGGCCTCGCCGTCGCCGTTCTCCTCGCGTCGACGGTCTCGCCTGCGCAGGCTCCACCGCCGGCGCCGGCACCAGCTCCGGCCCCGTCCACCCAGACGCCGTTCATCTACCCGGCCAAGGGTCAGACCGCCGAGCAGCAGGAGAAGGACAAGAACGAGTGCTACGGCTGGGCGAAGCAGCAGACCGGCTTCGACCCGGTCCAGGCCCTCCAGCAGCAGCAGGCGGCCTCGGCCCAGAACCAGCAGACGCAGGCCCAGGCGCAGGCGCAGGCCCAGGCGGCGGCGCAGCCCAAGGGGACGGCGGTGAAGACGACCGCCGGCGGCGCGGCGGCCGGAGCGGCCATCGGGGCCGTCGCCGGGGATGCCGGGAAGGGAGCGGCCATCGGCGCCACCGCCGGCGCCATCGGCGGGGTGGCCAAGGCGAGGAAGCAGGCCAAGGCCGGGCAGCAGCAGGCCGCGCAGACCTCCGCCCAGGGGCAGCAGGCGCAGGCCCAGACCCAGGCCAACGTGAACCAGGGCCTGGCCAACTACCAGCGCGCCTTCTCGGTGTGCATGGAGGGGCGCGGCTACACGGTCAAGTAGCCGGTCCCCTCGAAGGCCTCCCTAGCTCGGCTTCCAGAAGTCGGTGCTCGAGAAGCTGAACTTGAGCGAGATCTGGAGCCGGTAGTCCTGGCCGGTCGCGCCGCCGTTGTCGCTGCGCATGCCCCACAGGAACTCGGGGCCGGCCATGAAGTTCCGGAACGGGTGGACGAGGAAGTTCGCCGAGGCGTACTGGCCCTGTCCGAAGGCGCTCGGGGACTGGAGGCTGGTGTTCCAGATGATCGTCGTGCTGTAGCCCACCGAGCTGCTGAACAGCTTGCTCCAGTAGAAGTCCACGTAGGCGGTGATGCCGAGCATGGGCACCGTTGCCGCGGTGGGGGCAGTGACCGTTCCGGATCCACCGAGGTCCGGAGTGGCATCGTTCATGTAGTTCTCGATCCCCCGTCCCCCGACCGCCGCCAGGAGCAGGTTGATCTTCCCGGGGAGGAGCTTGATCGTCGAGCTGGCGTTGATGCCCCAGCCGAACTTGGTTCCCTTGGGCTCGTTGTTGGTGGTGCCCGGCGTGTCGTACCCGAGCAGGCGGAGGATTCCGGAGATCTGCAGGTAGCCCCATTTCTCGGTCAGCCGGTACTGGAAGGTGAGGTCGGGCAGGATGTTGTGCGGCCCGAGATACTCGGTGTCGGTCACCGGGTAGTTGGCGACGTCGACGCTGGGGCGCTCCAGCGCGATGGCGAAGCGGTGCTCGCCATCGATGGGCGTGTAGCGGATCTGGACGTTGCGCCAGAAGACCATCCCGCACGGGCCCCAGTAGTCGATGATCTGCGGCCAGAAGTCGTCGTCCATGAACAGGCTGGCGGTGAGCCCGCCGAGGATGGGACCCCAGTAGCCATACGCCTGGCGCAGCCGGATGGTGTTCTGTCCCCCGGCGTCCGGCGTCCCCGTGCCTCGCCCGAAGAAGTCGAACTCGATGCGCGCACCCAGGTCGTACGCTCCGGCGGGAAGCGAGCCCCGCACTCCCAGCCGGCTCTGGCGGGCGCTGAAGATGGCCTCTCCGGGGCTCCCGTACAGCCCCTCGACGGTCGGGATCCGCGTGGGTCGGAGGGTGGCGTTCCAGTCCGGGGGCATCCGGTCGAAGTCCTGGATGTAGTCCACCTGGGCGAAGCCGTAGACCTCGAAGGTGGGCTTGCGCTCGGCGTCCTCCGCCCGCACGGCGGCGGGAAGCAGGGCCAGCGCGGCGGCGATGACGGTCGGTCTCATGTCTGCACCTAGTACTCGTCGAAGTACTTCTGGATGGCGGCCACGTCCCTCGTCTTCAACAGAGCCTGCTGGAGGAGCACCCTGGCCTTCCCCGGATTGAGCTCCAGCGCCGCCACGAAGCCGAGCTTGTCGTCGTTGACCTCGACGTTGCGGGCCACCGTGCCCGACCCGACGCGCGAGCTGCGGACCACCACCACTCCCTGCTTGGCGGCTGCGCCGAGCGCATCGAGCATCGCGGCGGTGGCGTTGCCGTCGCCCACCCCGGCGAGGATGATCCCCTTCGCTCCGGCGGCGAGGGCGGCGTCGACCTGCTCCTTCCCGACGTTGGCGTAGGCGTAGACGATGAGCACCGTGGGGAGCGAGTCGGGGATTGGCCCGGCGAAGACGCTGCCGCTGGTGTGCCTGGGGACGGGCGGCGAGTAGAAGCGTGCCTTGCCGAAGTTCACGATCCCGGCCAGCCCGCGGTTGGGGGAGACGAAGGTCTGGAGCGAGGTGGTGTTCGTCTTCTCGGCCTCGCGCGCGTAGTGGATGTCGTCGTTCATCACCACCAGCACGCCCCGGCCGCGGGCGGCGCGGTCACCCGCCACGGCGACGGCGTTGTAGAGATTCATCGGACCGTCGGCGCTGACGGCGGTGGCCGGGCGCATCGAGCCGACGAGGACCACCGGCTTGTCGCCCTTGACCACGAGGTTCAGGAAGTAGCCCGTCTCCTCCATGGTGTCCGTTCCGTGGGTGATGACGATGCCGTCCACGTCCGAGCGCACCTGGAGCTCGTTCACCCGGCGGGCGAGCTTGATCCACACCGCGTCGTTCATGTCCTGGCTGCCGATGCTGGCGATCTGCTCGCCGCTCACGGTGGCCAGGTCGCCCAGCCCGGGGACGGCCTGGATGAGCGACTCCACCGAGAAGGAGCCCGCCTTGTACCCGGCCTCCCCGGGCTTCGGCTGGGCGCCGGCGATGGTGCCCCCGGTGGCGAGGATGGAGATCCTGGGTTTCGCCGGCTGAGCCGCCGGGACCAGCTTCGGGGCCTGTGCAGCAGCCGTGGCGGCGACCAGGGCCAGGCCTGCCGCCAGGAATGGGGTCGCTCGTCTGCGAGCAGTACGCATGTCGTCCTCCTGAATCCTCGACGTTGTCAGCGGCCCTTGGCGCCGTCGTCCTGGTCCGCTTCCTTCCACCACACCTTCTCGCCCTTCTTCACCTTGCCCCCGGCGATGCCCGGCTTGGTCATCTCGAATGGGTCGAGGATGGCGTCGAGCTGGGACTTGCTGAGCACCTTGTCCCGGAGAATCAGCTCCCGCACCGGCTTCCCGGAGACGTTGGCCTCACGGGCGATGCGCGCCGCCGTCTCGTAGCCCACGTGCGGGTTGATGGCGGTGATCACTCCCACGCTGTTGTCCACGTAGGCCTTCATCCGCTCGACGTTCGCCGTCAGCCCCTCGACCAGGAACTTCCGGAAGACGACGAAGACGTTGGTCATGATGCTGATCGACTGGAGGAGGTTGAAGACCAGCACCGGCTCCATGACATTGAGCTCGAACTGGCCGGCCTCCGAGGCGAGGCAGATGGTGTGGTCGTTGCCGATGACCTGGAAGGCCACCTGGTTCACCACCTCGGCCATCACCGGGTTCACCTTGCCGGGCATGATCGACGAGCCGGGCTGGCGGGCGGGGAGGTTCACCTCGGCCAGGCCGCACCGCGGACCGGAGGCCATCAGCCTCAGGTCGTTGGCGATCTTGGAGAGGTTCATCATGCATACCTTCAGCGCCGCCGACACCTCGGTGTACGAGTCGGTGTTCTGGGTGGCGTCCACCAGGTCGTCGGCAGACTTGATCGGAAAGCCGGAGATCTCGGCCAGGTGCTTGACCACCGAGGTGATGTAGGCCGGGTCGGCGTTGAGCCCGGTCCCCACCGCGGTGGCGCCCATGTTCACCTCCACCAGGTGCTGGCCCATCCCTCGGATGCGGGCGATGTCGCGGGCGATGACGCGCCGGTAGGCGCCGAACTCCTGCCCGAGGCGGATGGGGACCGCGTCCTGGAGGTGGGTGCGCCCCATCTTGATCATCCCGTGGAACTCCTTCTCCTTGGCGGCGAAGGCGTCGTGGAGCCGCTGCAGCTCCTGGACCAGGCCGCGCCCGAGCTCGAGCGTGGCCAGGTGGACCCCGGTGGGGAACGAGTCGTTGGTCGACTGGGCCATGTTGACGTGCGAGTTGGGGCTGATGACGTCGTACTTGCCCCTGGGCTGGCCGAGGATCTCCAGCGCGCGGTTGGCGATGACCTCGTTGGTGTTCATGTTGATCGACGTGCCGGCGCCGCCCTGGATGGGGTCGACGATGAAGTGGGCGTTGAGCTTGCCGGCGATGACGTCGTCGCCCGCCTTGGCGATGGCGCTGGCGATCTTCGGCTCGAGGTGCCCGGTGTCCCGGTTGGCCAGCGCCGCCGCCTTCTTCACCATGCCCATGGCCCGGATGAGCGCCGGGTGAATGGGAAGGCCGGTGATGGGAAAGTTCTCTGCGCCCCGGAGGGTCTGGACGCCGTAGTAGGCGTCGATGGGGACCTCGCGATCGCCGAGGAAATCGTGCTCGATGCGGACTTGGGGCTTGGGCATGTGTCTCTCCGGGTGAGCCCGCGCTAGGGCAGGATGAAGCGTGACAGCAGCAGGCCCACCGTCACCGCCACGGCGGTGGCGGTGAGCCCCGGCAGCATGAAGCTGTGGTTGAGGAGGAACTTTCCGATGCGAGTCGTTCCTGTCCGGTCGAAGTTGATGGCCGCGACCAGCGTCGGATAGTTCGGGATGAAGAAGTAGCCGTTCACGGCAGGGAACATCCCCACCAGGGTGCTCGTGGAAAGGCCGATGGACATCCCGAGCGGCGCCAGCGTGCGGACCGTGGCCGCCTGGCTGTAGAGCAGGATGGACATGACGAAGAGCGCGAGGGCAAAGGTCCAGGGTGCGCCCTGGACCAGCCTCTCGAGTGGACGCTGGATGCTCACCGCGTTGTCCTGGAAGAAGGTGTCGCCCATCCAGGCGATCCCGAAGATGGCGATGACCGCCTGCATGCCGGCCCGGAAGACGCTTCCCTTGGCCACCGTCTCCACGTCGGCCTTGCAGAAGATGACCATCAGGGCGGCGATGGAGAGCATGAGCATCTCGATGGTGCTGGCCATCTCCATGCGCACCGTTCGGCCGCCGAGCTCGTACGTCGGCCGCAGCACGGGGAAGGAGCCGAAGAGGACGATGGCCACCGCCCCGAGGAGGAAGAGCCCGACGGCGGCCTTGGCCTGGGGGGTGGCCACGGGCCTCGCGTCTGCGCGCGCCCGCGTGTGGCCGGCCGCCGCCAGATGCCGCTGTGCCTGGGGGTCGTCCTTCAGCTCTTTGCCCATCCGGCTCGCCACCAGCGCTCCGGCGAGGACTCCGGCGACGGTGGCCGGGACGCACACCGCGAGCAACCCGCCGAGGGTGATGCCCGCCGCGGAGACGAGGCCGACGAGCGCCACCGTGGCCGCCGAGATGGGGCTGGCGGTGATCGCCTGCTGCGAGGCGATGACGGAGATGGAAAGCGG
>DASPUU010000042.1:0-18827 GCA_035622755.1 Myxococcaceae bacterium | reverse complement strand
TCACCTCCACCACCCGCTCCGGCCGGAGCGGCTCCCAGGCCAGGTCGCGCTTGTTGTTCCAGCGGCTCGGCGCCCCCGGCATCCGGGTCGGTCCCTCGCCGGCCAGCGTCTCCCAGTGTCGCCAGGGGTGGCTCTCCCGCGCTCCCTGGCGCAGGGGAGCGACCTCGGCGACGAGCTTCCGGCGCATCCCGGCGGTGAAGCTGGAGGCGATCCCGACGTGGTGCAGGGCCCCAGCGGCGTCGTAGAGGCCGAGGAGGAGCGAGCCGACATCGGTCGAGTCCTTGTGGAAGCGGAAGCCCGCCACCACGCAGTCCGCCGTCCGCGCGTGCTTGACCTTGAGCATCTCGCGCTTCCCCTCGAGGTAGGGAAGGGCGAGCGGCTTGACCATCACCCCGTCCAGCCCCGCTCCCTCGAAGCGGCGAAACCATTCCTCGGCCACCGCCCGTTCCCGCGTCGCCGGGGTGAGATGCACCGGCGGCTGCGCTCCGGCCAGCGCCTGCTCGAGCCGCGCACGCCGCTCGCGGAAGGGGAGGGCGCGCAGGTCCTCGTCCCCGATGGCGAGCAGGTCGAAGGCCACGAAGGAGGCCGGCGTCTCGGAGGCGAGCTTGCGCACCCGCGACTCGGCCGGATGGATGCGGTTCAGGAGGGCGTCGAAGTCGAGCCCTCGCGGGCCGGCGATGACCACCTCGCCGTCGACGACGCAGCGGCCGGGGAGGGCGCTGCGCAGCGGTCCGAGGAGCTCGGGGAAGTAGCGCGTCATCGGGCGCTCGTTGCGGCTCCCGAGCTCCACCTCGTCCCCGTCCCGGAAGACGATGGTCCGGAAGCCGTCCCACTTGGGCTCGTAGAGCACCTCGCCGGCGGGAGGGATCTCCTCCACCGGCCTGGACAGCATCGGCGCCACCGGTGGCTGGACGGGCAGGTTCATGGGCGAGGCCCGGGGATGACGGGGGCGCTCACCCTAGCAGGAGCGGTGGGGGCGCTCGGGGCCGCGGTCTCAGCTCGCCAGCCGCCGGTACTCCTTGAGGTGGCGGAGCGCCAGGACGCGCTCGCCTCGACGCTCGTGGAGCCGGGCCAGGTTGTAGTGGGCGTCGGCCAGGGCCGGCTCGAGACCGAGCGCCTGGTGGTAGGCGGCGAGCGCGTCCCCGCTGCGCCCCTGGTCGTCGAGCGCCACCGCCAGGTTGAAGGCGGCGATGGCATCCGAGGGCTGGGCGGCCAGGGCGGCCCGGTAGTGGGCCTCGGCCGCGCTCAGACGACCGGCGCCATGGTGCAGGCGCCCGAGGTTGACGTGCGCGTCGCCGTGGGAGGGACACGCTTCGAGGACGCGGCCGTAGAGGGCGGCGGCCCCGCCGGCGTCGACCGGCTCCAGGGCGAGCGCCTGCTGGAACAGCACGTCGACGTCCGGGGTGGGCGCCGACCGCAGCGCGTGCACGGTTCCCCAGCGCGCGCTGCCGGAGCCGAGCTCGAGGACGCCCTGGCCCGTCTCCGGGTCCCAGGACGCCGTCCCGTCGCGGGCGACGAGCTGGCGGCCTTCGGTGTCGAGGACGACGCTGGAGGCCGGGCGCCCGGGCGAGAGCTGGCCCCCGAGACGCCTCAGCGCAGT
The DNA here is from genome assembly GCA_035622755.1 of Myxococcaceae bacterium. Classification (GTDB taxonomy): domain Bacteria; phylum Myxococcota; class Myxococcia; order Myxococcales; family Myxococcaceae; genus JADGRA01. Next base: position 17,227 of record DASPUU010000042.1, on the reverse strand, counting down.
GCGGATGCGCCTCGGGGAGACCTTCCGGTCCGCCAGCCCCTGGGCCGAGCGGAGGAGGACGAGGTCGCGGAAGGTGAAGGCGCGCCCCTCCGCCCGGCCGCGGACGGGCAGGAGCCCGCGGTCGACGAGCTTGCGCACCCGCGACTCGCTCACGCCCAGGAGGGCGGCGGCATCGGAGAGGGTGTAGGTGCGCTCGGCGGCCGTCTCGGTCACGGCCCGGAGAAGTACCAGCGGAGGCTGACAGCCTTCGCATTCGCCGCCGGCGCGGACGGGTCAGGCCTTCCGGCTGCGTTTCTTGGCCGCCCCCGGGGGCGCGACGCCGGCTCGCTTCGGCGGCTTGCGCTCCGCCACCAGGTCCGGGGTCTCCTTCGATGCCGGGACGACGCCCCGCTTGGCCAGGCTGGCCTTGAGCGCTTCCATCAGGTCGATGACCTGCGGCGAGGCAGCCTCCGGCGCGGAGATGACCACCGGCTCGCCCTTGATCTTCTGCTCGATGATCTCCTGGAGCCGCTTCCGGTACCGGTCGTGGTACTTGCCGGCGTCGAAGGTCTCGCTGGAGAGCTGGGAGACGAGCTGCTTGGCCAGCTGGAGCTCCGCTCCCTTGACCTCACCCTCGCCGAGCGGGACGTCGGCCAGGCTGCGGAGCTCGTCCGCATAGCGGAGCTGCTCCATGATCAGCGCGCCGTCCCTGGGGCGGATGAGGACCAGATCCTCCTTGCCGCGGTTGGCATACCGGGCCACCGCCGCATGCTGGCTCTCCTCCAAGGCGCGGGCGAGGAGGCGATAGGGCCGCTCCGCCCCCTTGTCCGGTCCGAGGAAGTAGCCGGACTCGAAGTAGAGCGGGTCGACCGCGGCCAGCGGGACGAACTCCGAGATCTCGATCTGCTTGGTCGACTCCTCCTCCAGCGCCTTGAGCTCCTCGGGGCTGAAGAGGACGTACTGGTCCTTGGCGAACTCGTAGCCCTTGACGATGTGCTCGCGGGTCACCACCTCGTCGTCCACCGGGCAGTACATCTGCTGCCGCAGCCGGCTCTTGCACTTGTCGTGGAGCTGGTTGAAGGAGATGCGGGCCGCCGACTCGGTGGCGGCGTAGACCTTGACCGGGATGTTCACCAGGCCGAAGGAGATGGTCCCCGAGCCGATCGCGCGCGCCGCCATGGCGCCGTAGGGTAGATCCCGCCCGTCATGGCCGCCAGCTCGCGCCGGATTCGCAACAGGGGTGTGGCAACCGGCCGCCGCCCGCAGCGCTTCACCAACCTGGACAAGGTGCTCTGGCCCGAGGACGGCTTCACCAAGGGGGACCTGGTCCGCTACGCGGTGGCCATCGCACCCTGGATGCTGCCCTACCTCCGGGACCGGCCCCTGGCGGTGGAGCGCTGGCCGGATGGGATCCGCGGCCACTCCTTCTTCCAGAAGCACGCCCCGGGGCACACGCCGTCCTGGGTGCGCACCGTGGTCGTTCCCGGAGACGAGGGCGAGGAGCGCTGCTTCGTCTGCGACGACGCGGACACGCTGGCCTGGCTGGCGAACCTGGCGGCCATCCCGCTTCATGTCTGGTCGGCACGGGTGGCCACGCTCGACCGGCCCGACTACTGCATCCTCGACCTGGACCCGAAGGAGGCGCCCTTCGCGCACGTCATCACCCTGGCGCGGGCGGCGCACCGGCTCTGTGGCGAGCTCGGGCTGGCCGTGCACGTGAAGACCTCGGGCAGCAGCGGGCTCCACGTCCTCGTCCCGCTCGGGCGGCAGATCGATCACGCGGCGAGCGTCAGCCTGGCGCAGCTCCTCTCGCACGTCCTGGTCGCCCGACACCCGGACCTGGCCACGGTGGCCCGGAACCCCGCGCTGCGAGAGAGGCGCGTCTACCTGGATGCCTTCCAGAACGGCCGCGGGAAGCTGCTCGTCGCGCCTTTCTCGGTGCGGCCCCTGCCTGGGGTGCCGGTGTCCATGCCGCTCCGCTGGAGCGAGGTGGACGGCCGGCTCACGCCGCGGGCGTTCTCGGCGCGCGATGCGGTGGGCCGGATGGAGCGCCTGGGGGCGGATCCGCTCTCCGGGCTGCTCGCCGAGACGCCCGACCTGGCCCGGGCCTTCGAGCGGCTCGAGAGAGCGCTCGGGTCGGCCCGGGGCCGCCGCTGAGCGTCCCGGCCGGCCTCAGTACCAGACGCGGAGCCGGAGCTCGGCGTGGCGCGGAGCCTGCCGCGCGAGGACGGTGCCGACGTGGCCCGGACTGGCGGAGAGGACGGTGGGTGACTGGCTGTCGAGCGCGTTGACCAGGAGCAGCCCGAGCTCCACCTCGGGCGATGGAAGGCCGAGGGCGGCCGAGAGGTCGCACCGCGCCTCGACGTCGAGCCGCACGGCGTCCGGGTTTCGCAGCGCCACCCGGGCGCCGCCCGGTCCGACGGCCGTACCCCGGGACGTGACGGCCACCCGGGTGCCGGGGTCGCTCGGGATGGCCGCCGTCTGCCAGAGGGGCGTCCCCGTGGCGTACCGGAGCCGGGCGCCGAGAAACAGCCCGCGCACCGCCTCGACCTCGAGAGCGCCCTGGAGCAGGTGTCGCCGGTCCGAGGGGAGAAAGCCCGAGGCGAGCCCGGGGCGGAGCGCGTCGCGGAGCTGGTCGTCGAAGGGCTGGCTGGCAGTCCCCGAGCTCCACGCCAGGGTGTAGCCCACGCGCGCATCGAGGCGACCGGGGTGGGCCAGGAGCCAGGCGTCGACCGTCTGGTGGCGCTGGAGCCCCGAGGGCGCGCTGCCCACCTGCCGGATGCTGCGGAAGGTGCCGTCGGCGCTCCCGGCCAGGCCGCCGGCGCCGTCGCGCAGCCGGTTCACCTCCTGCTCCTGCCAGAGCCCATCGACCCAGGCGAGCGACGCATCGAGGCCGGCCCGGAGGCCGGGTGCGAGCGCCGCGCGGTACCCGGCGCCGACCTCATCGAGCCGCGGCGCCGCCAGCGTTCCCCAGCGCGTCCCTGCCGGACCGCCGGTGAAGAGGCAGCGGGCCCCGGGGGTGGCGCACTCGGGAAAGGACCGGCCGGGCGCATCGAAGAGCCCGAGCCGCTGGAGCGGCTGGACCCCCGCCCGGAGCGCGAGGGCGGCGTCGCCCACCTCGTGCGCGCGCCCGGCATGGAGGAGCAGGAGGTGGCGGCCGTCGCCGGCCGCGTCCCAGGCGAGCGTCACCCGGGGACCGGCGCCGGCGAGCCAGGGGGAGGGACCACCCGGGACGGTGAGGCGGCCCGCCTCCAGCCGGAGCCCGAGCCAGACGGTCAGCGGCGGCACCGGTCGAAAGGCCACCTGGGCGAAGGCGCCCAGCCGGAGGCTCGCGCCGACGTCGCGGCCGGGGGCCACCTCGAGCCGGGCCAGGCATCCCTCGGACCGGCCCTCCGTGCAGGGACCTCCGAGGTCGAGGAAGCGGACCCCGCCCGGGATGCTTCCCTGGCGAACGGCCCGCTCCAGGGCGACCTGTGCACCCGTCTTCCAGCTCAGGGCGCCGTCGCCTCCGGTCAGCCGCAGCGCGACCTCCCCGCGGCGCTGGCGCGTGGAGAGCGCGCTCCAGGGGACGTCCGCCGACACGCGCCCCGGGGCGCCCGAGGTCCAGCCCGTCGAGAGGTCGGTGTGGCTCGCGCCCGGGGGCGGCCCGGCCGCCGAGAGGTCGCTCCAGCCGAGCGCCCCCGAGGCCTGGACGAGGAGCGACGTCTGGTGGCCGAGGGGCTGCTCGAGCGCGAGAGCGGCCCTCGCCTCCGAGCCGTCCTCGGCGCTCGCCGAGGCGGCGTCGCATCTCCGGCAGAGCGGCTCGCGCCGGTCATGCCCGAACGCCAGGCCCAGGGTGACCCGCGTGCCCGGGAGCCGGCCGATGGTGAGCCGCAGCGTCCCTTCCTCGCGGCCATCGGCGCCCGGCGCCGAGCCGGGCTCGAGCGGGCGATGCCCCCGCCGCGCGACCTGGGCGGCCCCGGCCAGGGCCACCGCCTCCGCGACCAGCGGCCCTCCCAGCGCGACCGAGGCGCGCAACGCTCGCCAGGCCGGGTTGGGGGGCGCATCGAGGGCGCTCTCCACTGCGGCCGGACCGCCCGGATTCGCTGCCGGTGCCGCGGCCAGGAAGGCCGGCGCCCAGCGCACCTCCGCCTGCGCCGTGAGCGCCGAGTCGGCCCGCAGCGTGTCGACGAGCAGGGTGGGCCGGAAGCCCGGCTGCTCGGCGTCGCCTGCGCCGGCGCGGGGCTCGACACGCACCACGGCCGCCTCCGGCGCGGGCAGGTCCCCCCACCGGGCGATGGAGCGACCGGCCGGCGCTCCGTCCACGCGGACGGCCAGCGGCGCGCCGGTGATCAGACCGGCGCGGCCGAAGAGGCCGAGCGGAGGCGGCCCCCGGCCGGCGGGCGGCGTCGCCGGGACGAGGAGCTGCGCCGCTTCGCCGGCGTCGTCCTCGGGGTTCGCCTCCTGTGCCTGGCCTCTCGAGGCGCCCACCAGCCACACCCCGAGCGCGGCCAGCGCTGCCTGTCCACGCCCCGTTCCCACCTGACCCCCCTCCGGGAGAGGGGGCCGCGTGCACGCCTCACGCCACCGTGGACCGGTGCGTGCGTCGAGGAGGGCGAGGTGGGCTGCGCGTCCGGTGGCCCGGACACCGGGGTCCCCGGGCCGGGCGCCCGCGCCGGTCAGGCCGGGATGGCCCGGCTCCTCGGATGGCGCACGTCGGTGCCGCGCACCATGTAGATGACCATCTCCGCCACGTTCATCGCGTGGTCGCCGATGCGCTCCAGGTACTTGCAGATGGAGACCAGGGCGGTGGCCCGCCGGATGGTGCGCGAGTCCTCCATCATGAATCCGAGCAGCTCGTTGAAGATCTTCACGAACAGGTCGTCGAGCTGGTCGTCGCTCCCGAGCACGTCCTCGGCGGTCTCCGGGTCGGCGCGCACGAAGGCATCGAGCGCCTTCTTCACCTGGTCCTGGGCCAGCTCGGCCAGTCGGGGAAGGTCGACGTAGGGCGCCAGGGGCGGGGCCTGGTTCAGCTCGATGGCGCGCTCGGCGATGTTGACCGCCTCGTCGCCGATGCGTTCCAGGTCGGTGACGATCTTCAGCGCGGTGGTGATCAGCCGCAGATCGCTGGCCGCCGGCTGGCGGAGGGCGAGCGTGCGCCGGCAGAGGTCGTCGATGTCCACCTCCAGCCGGTTGATCTCCACGTCCCCTTCCTTGACCTGCTCCCCCAGCTCGGAGTCGCGCTCGGTCAGGGCACGCATGCTCTTGGCGATCTGCTCCTCGACCTTGCCCCCCATGGTGAGGATCTTCTCGCGCACCTCGCGGAGGTCGGCCTCGAAGGCCTTGTCGGTGTGGACAGCGGGTGACTTAACCGAACTTTCCGGTGACATAGTCTTCCGTCCGGCGTTCCTTGGGGTTGGTGAAGATCTGCTCCGTGGAACCCATCTCCACCAGCTCCCCCATGTAGAAGAAGGCCGTCTGGTCCGAGACGCGCGCGGCCTGCCGCATGCTGTGGGTGACGATGATGATGGTGTAGTGCTCCTTCAGCTCGTGGATCAACTCCTCGATCTTCGCCGTGGCGATGGGATCGAGGGCACTGGCCGGCTCGTCCATGAGGAGGACCTCCGGCTCGATGGCCAGCGCCCGGGCGATGCACAGCCGCTGCTGCTGGCCGCCGGAGAGCGAGGTGGCGGCATGGTTGAGGCGGTCCTTCACCTCGTCCCAGAGCGCCGACTTGCGCAGCGACCGCTCGACCACCTGGCGGTGGTTGCCGCGGATCCCGTTGAGGACCAGCCCGGCGGCCACGTTCTCCTCGATGGACATGGTGGGGAAGGGATTGGGCCTCTGGAACACCATCCCCACCCGCCGGCGGAGGAGCACCGGATCGACTTCCCGGGTGTAGAGGTCCTGCCCGTCGACCAGCACCTTGCCGGTGACCCGCGCGGTGGGCACCAGGTCGTGCATCCGGTTGAGCGCCCGGAGGAAGGTCGACTTGCCGCAGCCCGAGGGGCCGATGACCGCCAGCACGGTGTTCGGCCGGACGGAGAGGGAGGCGTTCTTGACGGCGTTGTTCTTCCCGAACCAGACGTTGAGATTCTGCACCTCGACCTTGGGGATGCTTCCGCCGGCCGGGGCGGCCGCGGGGACCGGGGCGGGAGCGGCGTCGGTCTGGGCAGGCGAGGTGGCGGCGGTCATCGGGCACCCTTGAGCCGGTTGCGGGTCAGCAGCCGCGAGGCGACGTTGAGCAGCCCGACGAGCATGAGGAGCACCAGCGACGCCGTCCACGCCTTCTCGTGCCAGTCCTCGTACGGGCTGATGGCGTAGTTGAAGATGGCCACGGTGAGCGACGCGGTGGGCTGGACGGGGCTGAAGTTCCAGTACTGGTTGTTGAGGGCGGTGAAGAGCAGCGGAGCAGTCTCCCCGGCCGCCCGGGCCACGGCCAGCAAACACGCGGTGACAACGCCCGCCGTCGCGGTGCGGAGGATGACCAGGAGGCTGGTGCGCCAGTTGGTCACTCCCAGGGCGAGCGAGGCCTCGCGCAGGGAGCCGGGGACCACCCGGATCAGCTCCTCGGTGGCCCGGGCCAGGCCGGGGATCATCATGATCGCCAGGGCCACCGAGCCGGCCAGCGCCGAGAAGTGGTGCATGGGGATGACCACCATGGCGTAGGCCACGATGCCGATGACGATGGAGGGAACGCCGGAGAGCACCTCGGCCACGAAGCGCACCGTGTTCCCCAGCGTCCCGTCGCCGCGCTCGGCCAGGAACACCCCGGCGCCGACTCCGAGCGGGAGCCCCATCAGGCAGGCCAGGCCGACCATGTACATCGTCCCCGCCAGCGCGTTGCCGATGCCCCCTCCCGCCTCTCCCACCGGCTTGGGCAGCGCGGTGAAGAAATCCCAGGAGAGCCCGGCCGCCCCCCTGGAGATGACCAGGTAGAGGACGCTGGTCAGGGGGATGAACGCCGCCACCAGCGCCACCCCGCACAGGCCGGTCATGACCAGGTTCATCAGACGGCGGACGGCGAAGCTCCTCATGCCGACACCCGGGCCGGGCCCTTCTGCACGGCGGTGACCAGCCACCGGGCGGCTGCGTTGAGGAGGAAGGTGACCAGGAAGAGGATCAGCCCGCACGCCGCCAGCGCACCGACGTGGACGGCATCGGTGGCCTCGGCGAACTCGTTGGCGATGACCGCCGGGAGGCTGTAGCCGGGCGAGAAGAGCGACAGGCTGATGATGCGGGCGTTGCCGATGAGCATGGTCACCGCCATCGTCTCGCCCAGGGCGCGGCCGAGCCCGAGCAGGCAGGCGCCAAGGATGCCGGCCCGGCTGTGGGGGACCACCGACCAGGTGACCGCCTCCCAGGTGGTGGCGCCCAGGGCGAGGGCCGCCTCGCGCTGCGCCTCCGGGGTGGTCTTCATCACCTCGATGGACACCGAGACGATGGTGGGAAGGATCATCACCGCCAGCACCAGCCCGGCGGCGAGGTAGCCGAATCCGATGGGCGGGCCGCGGAAGAAGGGGAGGAAGCCCAGCGTCCGTCCGAGGAAGGGCTCCACTGAGCTGCGGAGCCAGGGAACGAGCACCGCCAGCCCCCAGAGCCCGTAGACCACCGAGGGGATGGCGGCCAGGAGCTCCACCGGGATGGAGAAGAACGGGGCCAGCCGCGGCGGACAGAACTGGGTGATGAACAGGGCCAGCCCGACGGCGACCGGGACGGCGACGGCGATGGACACCGTGCTCGTGACCAGGGTTCCGTAGATGAAGGGCAAGGCGCCGAACTGCTGGGTGACCGGATCCCAGTTGTCGCCGGCGATGAAGGCCCAGGGCGAGGTCACCGCCGCCAGCGGCCGGGAGACCAGCGCCAGGTTGAGCACGATGAGGCCGGCGACGACGAGGACCAGCCCCCCCAGCACCCAGAGCACCCCGTAGTAGAGGCGGTCTCCGATCGCTTCTCGACTGCTCCGGTCCGCGTCGGGGCGCCCCACCATCGGTGGTGCGCCCTCTACCACACCAGCCCTAGCGGCTGGCACTGGGCTTGGCCCCCTGGACGGTCATGGAGTCGATCGTCGCCAGGACCTTGGTCGCCAGGCCGCCCGGAAGGGGCGCGTAGTCGAGCGCCGGCGCGAACTTCTCGCCGTCGGTCACCGCCCACCTGAGGAAGTTGATCAGCGCCGTTCCCTTGTCCTTGTTCGTCTGGTCCCGGTAGACGAGGAGGTAGGTGAAGCTGGCGATGGGATAGGCGCCCTTCCCCGGGGCATTGGTGATGGACACGCGGTAGTCGGCCGGCATCTGCACGCCAGCGGCCGCCTCCGAGGTGGCCTCGATGGAGGGCTTGACGAAGCTCCCGTCCCGGTTCCTGAGGGCGGCGGTGGCCAGCTTGTTCTGGTTGGCGTAGGCGAGCTCGACGTAGCCGATGGCGCCCGGGGTGGACTTGACCAGCCCGGTCACGCCCTCGTTGCCCTTCCCGCCCAGCCCGGCCGGCCACTTCACGCTCTTGCCCACGCCGACCCTCTCCTTGAACTCCGGCGAGACCTTGGCCAGGTAGTCGGTGAAGACGTAGTTGGTGCCCGAGCCGTCCGAGCGCGTGGCCGGCGCGATGGCCAGGTCCGGAAGCTTCGCCGCCGGGTTGTCCTTGGCGATGGCGGCGTCGTTCCACTTCGTCACCTTGCCGAGGAAGATGCCGGCCAGGGCCTCGGGCGAGAGCTTGAGCTCGCTCACCCCCGGGACGTTGAAGGCCACCACCACCGCGCCGAGCACGGTCGGGATGTGGAGCAGGCCGGGCGCCTTGGCCAGCTCGTCGTCGGTGAGCGGCGCGTCCGAGGCGCCGAAGTCCACCGTCTTCTCGGTGATCTGCTTGATGCCGCCGCCCGAGCCGATGGACTGGTAGTTGAACTTCAGATTGGGGTGGAGCTTGTTGTACTCGCTGAACCACTTCGAATAGAGCGGGAAGGGGAAGGTCGCTCCTGCGCCGTTCACGAGCAGGTCGCCCTGAGCGAGGGCCACGCCCGCCACGGCGAGGGAGAGACCGAGGGTCAGCTTCTTCATGTGCGTGCTCCGTGGACCCTCGAAGGGTCGCCTGGGGTGGGTCGGACTGGGCGCGGGCCGCAGACGCCGCGGTTTCCTAGCCCGGAGGCTGTGACGGGGTCGTGACGGCGGGGTGAATCCTTCGCCCGTTCCAGGAGTTACGCCGCTCACGGTGGCTTGGCAACGCTCTCTCTCAGCTGGCCGGCGCCGCCGGCTCGAGCGGCCTGGTCGGAGCGCCTCCCGCCACCGGCAGCCGGTCCACGTGCCGGAGCCCGGGGAAGAGGCGGAGCCAGAGCGCCACCACCAGCAACGTCCCCACCCCGCCGAGCACCACCGCCGGGACGGCGCCCAGCCACTGGGCCGTGAGGCCGGATTCGAAGTCTCCGAGCTCGTTGCTGGCGCCGATGAAGAGCATGTTCACCGCGTTGACCCGCCCACGCATCTCGGGCGGAGGGGAGATCTGCACCAGGGTGAGTCGGACGAAGACGCTGAGCATGTCCGCCGCGCCGGTGAGCCCGAGCAGGCCCAGGGAGAGGGCGAGGTTCCGCGACAGGCCGAAGGCCACCGTGGCCAGCCCGAACACCGCCACCCCGGCGAGCATGGTCGGCCCGGCGCGCCGCTGGAGAGGCCGGCGCGCCAGCCACAGCCCGGTGAGCCCGGCCCCCACCGCCGGAGCGCTGCGCAGGAGCCCGAGCCCCCAGGGGCCGGTGTGGAGCACGTCCTGGGCGAAGATGGGCATCAGCGCCACCGCACCGCCGAGCAGGACGGCGAAGAGGTCGAGCGAGATGCAGCCGAGGATGACCTTGTTCGTCCATACGTAGCGCACCCCGGCGAGCACCGTGGCCCAGGAGGTGGCGCGCAGCTCCCGCCGCTCCAGATGGGGCCGCATCCTGGCCAGCGCCGCGACGTCGAGGATGGAGAGGAGCGCGGCGAGGAGATAGACCGGCTCGGCCGTGCCGCCGACGGCGTAGAGGAGCCCTCCCAGCGCCGGGCCGGCGATGGTCCCCACCTTGAAGGCGGCCGAGTTGAGGGCCACCGCGCTCCCGAAGCGTTCCCCGTCGACCAGGGACGGCATGAGCGCCTGCGCCGCCGGCGCGTTGAAGGCCCGTGCCGCTCCGAGCAGCACCAGGACCAGGTAAATGAAGCTCACCGGAGGCGGCCCGCGGAGCCCGGCCAGCCCGAGGAGGAGCGCCGTCCCGCCGAAGAGAGCGTGGCAGACGAGCACGATGCGGCGCCGGTCCAGCCGGTCGGCGGCGTGCCCGGCGACCAGGGTCAGCCCGAGCGAGGGGAGGAACTGCGCCAGGCCCACCAGGCCGAGCGAGAGCGGCGCCCGGGTCAGCGCGTAGACCTGCCAGCCCACCGCCAGCGAGGTCGTCTCCAGGACGAGGATGGAGACCAGCCGGGAGAAGAGGAAGCGCCTGAAGTCGCGAGCCTCCGGGGCGCGGAGGTCGAAGGGCCTCGGCACTACGTCATGCCCGCCGGTGGGTCGGCGTGGAGCGGCTCCTCGTCCGCCGGCAGGCCGCTCTCCGTCCCGAGGGCGACCACCGGGTGCTCGCCCGAATCGGACGACCCGGGTGGCTCGGCCAGCGGCTCGGGCACGCCGGACGGGGGCGGCCGGGCGTCGGCGCGCGCCGGGTCGGACCGGAGGAGGCGGAGCGGGCCGGCCGGGGGAAGCCCGGAGTGGCGCCGGGCCGCCTCCTGGAGCGCATCGTGGTGCCGGTAGCGCGCCTCGAGCAGCTTGTGGACGAGCAGCTGCCCCCCGGGGACCCGGCGCGCGACCAGGGCCTGGGTGGCATGCCGGACCGCGTAGCGGACCCGGCGGATCTGCACCCGCCAGCCCCGCGGAGTCCAGGTGAAGATGCCGTAGGCCGGGCGCGGATCGCCGTCGCGGGGGATGCCGGCCGAGGCCACGTCGGCGAGCACCATCCGTCCCAGGCGGCGCCGGTAGGGGAAGTGGAGGTGGCCGAAGGCGCAGGCGGCCGCGTCGAGGTGGAGGAGGAAGCGCCGCAGCGCCGCGTCGTCGAGGGTGGGCTCCAGCGACTCCTCGAGATTGCGCGGGTTGGCGTGGCAGACGTACAGGTCCTGGCCACGCCGCGGCGTGAAGCGCACGCTGAAGGGTAGCTCGCCCAGGCGCCGGACCAGCTCCGGACCGAGCTGGTCGCGCGTCCATTCCAGGAGCTCCACCTTCCAGTGGTCGCGCTCCCGGTAGGCGCCGCCGAGGTAGCTCCCGGCCAGGTAGGCGTCGGTGTTGCCGACGAGCAGCGAGCGGCACCGGTCGAGCAGGAGCTCCACCGTCTCGCGGGGATGCGCCCCGCGCAGCGCCAGGTCCCCGGCTGCCACCACCACGTCCGCCCCGGACCGGGCCACGTCCGCCAGCACGGCCTCGCAGGCGGGGAGATTTCCGTGGATGTCAGCCAGGATGGCGACGCGCATACCGCAGGGAGCCGAGCCTCTCGCTCCCCCGGGGGAGTGTAGCCCGAAGTGCGACCCGGGCGGTGAGCGGCCCCCCCGGGCTCCCCGGCCCCTCGGGGAAGCGGGGAGCACCGATTCAGGCAGCGGCCAGGACCACGGTGAAGGTGCTTCCCACCCCGAGCTGGCTCTGCACCCGGACGTCGCCGCCCATGGCCGAGACCAGGTGGCGCACGATGGACAGCCCGAGCCCGGTGCCGCCCATGTCCCGGCTCCGCCCGCGGTCGACCCGGTAGAAGCGCTCGAAGAGCCGCGGCAGGTGCCGGGCCTCGATGCCCAGCCCGGTGTCACGGACGGACAGCTCCACCCGTTCGTCGTCCCTCCGGGCGCTGAGCTCCACCGTTCCCCCCTCCGGGGTGTACTTCACCGCGTTGTCGAGCAGGTTGACCAGCACCTGTTCCAGTGCCTTGGCGTCCGCCCGCGCCGCCAGCCCGTCCGGGATGTGGTGGGTCATGGAGACGTGCTTGGCCGCCGCCCGCGGCTGCATGGCCTCGGTGGCCCGGAGCACCACCTCGCCCAGCCCCACCGGCGTCACGCTGAGCGGGCGCTCCCGCGCGTCGAGCCGGGACAGCTCGAGCAGGTCGCTCACCAGCTCGCTCAGACGCTCGGACTGCCGGTGGATGATCTCCACCATCTGCGGGGCGTGGACCGCGTCGGCCAGGGCGCCGGCGCGAAGCGTCTCGGCATAGCCGAGGATGGCGGCGATGGGGGTCCGGAGCTCGTGCGAGACGTTGGCCACGAAGTCCTGGCGGACGCGCTCCAGGCGCTTCAGCTCGGTGACGTCACGGAAGACGGCGGCGCTCCCCGGAAGGCTCCCGCCGAGCGGAGCCACCTGCACCTCGAGGACGCGGGGTCGGGGCCCCTCCATCACCACCTCCACCACCGCCGGGACCCCCTCGGAGCAGGCCCGCATCACCGCCTCGTGCAGCTCGGCCCGCCGCAGGAGGAAGAGGGGCCGCTTGCCGAGGATCTCCTGACCGGGCTCGAGCAGCCGGCGGAGCGCGGCGTTGTGGCGCACCACCGCGCCCGAGGCATCGGTGATCCACACCCCGTCGGCGATGCCCTCCAGTGCGGCGCCGAGGACGCGCTCGGTCTGGAGCACCGCCTCGCGCTCCTGCCGCAGCCCACGCTCCTCGTCGGCCGCCCGCGCCGACTCGGCCGCGAGCGCACGGACGCGCTCCGCCTGGCCGACCAGGGCGAAGACGGTGGCCACGCCGGCGGCGGCCGCGCCGGCCAGGAGGGCGGTGGGGAGGTCGGTGACGGCCAGCGTGGCGGCGAAGGCGGCCAGGCCCGGACACGCCGCGGCCAGCGCCCAGAAGGCGCCCCGCCTCGCCGGGCCGCCCGCCGTCACGCGTCGCGGTCGGGGCTGGCCAGCTTGTAGCCGACTCCGCGCACCGTCTCGATGATCTCCCCGGCCGGCCCGAGCTTCTCACGAAGCCGCTTGATGTGCGTGTCCACGGTGCGGGTGGTGATGTCCGCCTCGATTCCCCACACGTCGGCCAGGAGCACCTCGCGGGTCTGCACCCGGCCCGGCCGCTCGAGCAGGGTCTTGAGCAGCCGGAACTCGAGCGCGGTCAGGGCCACCTCGGCCTCGCCGACGCGCACCTCGTGGCGGGCCGGGTCGAGCCGGATCGTTCCGGCGCCGAGGATGCCTGTTCCCTCGGAGTCGCTCGCCAGCCGACGGAGCACCGCCTTGACGCGAAGGATGAGCTCGCGGACGCTGAAGGGCTTGACCACGTAGTCGTCCGCCCCGAGCTCCAGGCCCTGGACGCGGTCCTGCTCCTGGCCCTTGGCAGTGACCATCACCACCGCCGTCCGACGCAGCGCGGGATCCTCCTTCACCAGCCGGAGCACCTCGCTCCCGGGCAGGTCGGGCAGCATGAGATCGAGCAGGACCAGCTCCGGCTTGAAGCTCTTGGCCTTGGCCAGCGCCGCCGCTCCGGTGTGCGAGACCTCGGTCTCGTAACCGGCGGCGGTGAGGTTGTAGGTGAGCAGGTGCGCAAGGTCCTGCTCGTCCTCGACGATCAGTATCCGGGACACAGGGGGAGCCTCGGCGTGCGGGGCGCGGCTCCCGTCTCGTAGCAGAAGGGTCCCACCCCGCCGGTGACGCTTTCGTGTCACGGCTGCGGCAGATTGGCCATCCCCCTCATTGACAGGGGGGCACCTCTGCCCTACGGTCCCGCGCCCTTTTCCGCCCGGGGCGGTTTCCAGGCCATGGTCGTCCAAGTCGAGCAGATCCGCGAGGCCGGGCTCCACCTCGCCGAACCCCTCTCCCAGCCCTTCCTGACCCAGGCGCTCGCCGACGCGGCCGTGGACGGGTTCCGTCCGGAGGCGGCCTCGGTGCTCCACGCCACCCTGCGGCGCACCTCGGGGGGCGTGCTGGTGGAGGGGAGCGCCGAGGTGCCCCTGGTCGCCCCGTGCAAGCGCTGCCTGGCCGAGGTCCATCTCCAGCTCCCGGTGCGATTCACCCTGAACCTGGTCCCGGCCGAGGCGTCGCCGGGCGCGGCCGACGAGGTGGCCGAGGACTCGGAAGAGGAGTCGAGCGGCAGCTTCGAGCTCACCGAGGCGGACCAGGACACCTACCAGGGCAAGGAGATCGACCTCGACCCCATCGTCCGGGAGCAGGTCCTCCTCGCGCTCCCGATGCAGGTGGTCTGCCGCGAGGATTGCCGGGGCCTGTGCGGGATGTGCGGCCAGAACCTCAACGAGGCGAGCTGCGACTGCCAGAGCAAGCGGGTCGATCCCCGTCTGGCCGTGCTCAAGGACATCAAGCTGAACTAGGAGCATCGAAGGCCATGGGCGTTCCCAAGAAGCGGACATCGAAGATGCGCCGGAACCGGCGCCGGGCGGCGAACAGCAATCTCCGAGCGCCGGTCCAGGTCATCGCCTGCCCGAAGTGCAAGGAGCCGGTGCTTCCCCACCGCGCCTGCCCGGCCTGCGGTTTCTACCGCGGCCGCGAGGTGGTGAAGGCCGAGTAGTGCGGCTGGCGCTCGACGCGATGGGCGGTGACCTCGCGCCCGCCGCCGTCGTCGAGGGAGCCCTGCTCTTCGCCGGCGCGGAGCCGGCGGTGACGGTGATCCTGGTGGGAGACGGGCCCCGGGTGCGCGCCCATCTGCCGCTGCGCCCCCCGCCCAACGTCGAGCTCCACCCGGCCTCCCAGGTGGTGGAGATGTCCGAGCACGCCCTGGCCGCCGTGCGCAGCAAGCGCGACGCCTCGGTGCGGGTGGCCTTCGAGCTCGCCCGCCGGGGACAGGCGGACGCGGTGGTCACCGCCGGCCACTCCGGTGCGGCCATGGCCGCGGCGCTGGCGGTGCTCGGGCGGCTCCCGGGGGTCGACCGACCGGCGCTGGCCGCGCTCTTTCCGGCGCTGGGAGCGAGCGGCCGCTGCCTGCTCCTCGACGTGGGCGCCAACGCCGAGTGCCGCGCCTCGCATCTGGCTCAGTTCGCCGTGCTCGGCGCGGCCTACGTGCGCGCCTGTCACGGCGTGGCCGCCCCGCGGGTGGCGCTGCTCAGCAACGGGGAGGAGGAGAGCAAGGGGACGCCCCTCACGCGGGAAGCGCTGGCGCTGCTGCGCCGGAGCGACCTCGACTTTCGCGGCTACGCCGAGGGGAAGGACCTCTTCTCCGGGGAGCTCGACGTCCTGGTCACCGACGGCTTCACCGGCAACGCCGTGCTCAAGGCATCCGAGGGCGTGGCCGCCGGGCTGACCGGCCTCCTGCAGCAGGCGGTGGACCGCGCCCACCTGCCAGCCCGTCTCGGCGGGCTCCTCCTCCGCTCCACCCTGGCCGGGCTCCGCCGGCTGGTGGATGCCTCGGAGGTGGGTGGGGTTCCGCTGCTCGGCATCCGCGGAGTGGGCATCGTGGCCCATGGTCGTTCGAGCCCTCGCGCCGTCGCCTCCGCACTCCGGGTGGCGCGGCGGACAGTGGAGGCGGATCTGGAAGGCGGCCTGTCCGCGGCTCTGGCCCGGGCGCGATCCTGGCTTCCGACGCGAGCCGTCAAGGGGCCGAAAGGCAAGACACCGGGGCCCATTTGAGGGTACGAGGAGCGAACAGACGACCCGCCTCCCCGGGCGTGAAAGGAACGACGGTGGTCCGAACGCGCATCCTGGGCACCGGGGCCTATGCCCCGGAAAAGGTGCTCACCAACCACGACTTGGAGAAGATGGTGGCCACCTCCGACACGTGGATCACCGAGCGCACCGGGATCCGCGAGCGCCGGGTCGCCGCCGACGGCGAGCTCACCTCGGACATGGCGGTCAAGGCCGCCATCCGCGCCCTGGAGATGGCGCACACCCGCGCCGAGGAGCTGGATGCCATCTTCGTCGGCACCATCTCGCCGGACATGCCCATGCCCTCCTGCGCGGTCTTCATCCAGGCCAAGCTCGGGGCGAAGAGGGCCTTCGCCTGCGACCTGTCCGCCGCCTGCGCCGGAAGCCTCTACGCGCTCTCCATCGCCGACCAGTACGTGCAGACCGGCAAGATCCGCCGGGCGCTGGTGGTGGGCGTGGAGCTGCTCACCCGCCTCATCGACTGGACGGACCGGAACACCTGCGTCCTCTTCGGGGACGCTGCCGGAGCGATGGTGGTCGGTCCATCGGACGATCCGGCGCGCGGAATCCTCTCCACCCATCTCCACGCCGACGGCACCGCCGCCGGGACGCTCTGCATCCAGGGTGGGGGGAGCAAGTATCCCCAGTCGGCCGAGGTGCTGGCCAAGAAGCTGAACGTGGTCTCCATGCAGGGGCGCGAGGTCTACAAGTACGCGGTCCGTGCGCTGCCCGAGGCGGTGCTCGAGGCGCTGGCCGCCAACGGGATGTCCACCGACGCGGTGGACCACGTCATCGCCCACCAGGCCAACCTCCGCATCATCGAGTCGGTCATGGACCGGCTCGGTCTCCCGCTGGAGAAATGCTGGTTGAACATCGACCGCTACGGCAACACCTCGTCCGCGTCGCTGCCCATCACCCTCGACGAGGCCAACCGCGCCGGTCGCCTGCGGCCGGGAGACATCATCGCCATGATGTCCATCGGCGCGGGCATGGCCTGGGGCAGCGCGCTGGTGCGCTGGTAGCCGCCCGTCGGAGCCGCGGATGCGCACGGCCTTCCTCTTCCCCGGGCAGGGCAGTCAGGTGGTGGGGATGGGTCGCTCGCTGGCCGATGCCTTTCCCGAGGCCCGCGCCGTCCTCGCCGCCGCCGACGAGGCGCTCGGGGAGCGGCTCTCCGGGCTCTGCTTCCAGGGCCCGGCCGAGGTGCTCACCCTCACCGCCAACACCCAGCCCGCCATCCTGGCCGTCTCGGCCGCCGCCGCTGCTGCCTGGTCGGCGCGCGCCCCTGCGCCGACGCACGTCGCCGGTCATTCCCTGGGTGAGTACTCCGCCCTGGTGGCCGCCTCGGCTCTCTCCCTTCCCGATGCCGTCCGGGCGGTGCGCGCCCGCGGGCGATTCATGCAGGAGGCAGTGCCCGAGGGGGTGGGGGCGATGGCCGCGGTCATCGGCCTGGAGGCGGCCACCGTGACCCGGCTCTGCGCCGAGCTCGCCGGTCCGGACGTCCTCGCCCCGGCCAACTTCAATTCTCCGGAGCAGACGGTCATCGCCGGTCACGCCCGCGCCGTGGAGCGCGCGATGCCCCGGTTCCGCGAGGCGGGCGCCAAGCGGGTGCTGCCGCTCACCGTCTCCGCCCCCTTCCACTGCGCTCTGATGGCCCCGGTGGTGCCCCGTCTCCGCCCCATCCTCGAGGATCTCCCGGTGGGCGAGCTGCGCGTGCCGGTGGTGACCA
>DASPUU010000041.1:0-15603 GCA_035622755.1 Myxococcaceae bacterium | reverse complement strand
TCTCGGTGGGGCTGGAGGACCCGGAGGACATCGCCGGCGACCTGCTCCAGGCGGTCGAGGCCTCGAGGGGGCGGCGATGAAGATGGTGGACGTCGGGGCCAAGCCCAGGACGGAGCGGGTGGCGGTGGCCACGGCGCGGGTCCGGATGAAGCCGTCCACGGTGCGGCGCATCGTCCAGGGCAAGGTGGAGAAGGGCGACGTGCTCGCCGCCGCGCAGCTGGCCGGGGTCATGGCGGCGAAGAGGACCCCGGACGTGGTGCCCCTCTGCCACCCCATCGCGCTCTCCGCCGTGGCGGTGGAGGTGTGGACGCGCAGCTCCGGGGTGGACGTGCGGACCGAGGTGAAGACCGTCGACCGCACCGGGGTGGAGATGGAAGCGCTCACCGCCGCCGCGGCGGCGGCGCTCACCGTCTACGACATGTGCAAGAGCGTCGACCGGGGAATGGTCGTCGAGTCGCTGCAGCTCGAGCACAAGTCGGGCGGGCGGACCGGGACCTGGGAGCGGCCCCGGGCGCAGCGGCTCCGGCGCGCGCGGCGCTGAGCCTCGTCGCGCTCCGGGCGCCGCCCCGGGGAGGCGGGCGCGTTCAGAGCGCCCCGGCCAGCTCGGCGAAGTAGACGGCGTTGACCACCAGCGCGTGGGTGATCTCGCCCTCCCGCACCAGGCGCTGGAGCGCGCTCGCCGGGACGAGGACCACCTCGATGTCCTCGCCCGCGTCGGGCTCCCCCTGGTGCTCGCGCCGGCACCCCAGGGCGAGGTAGCTGTGACAGAGATTGGTCTGCACCGCGGGGTTGGGGTGGACGGCGCCCAACCGCACCAGCTGCCCCGCGCGGAACCCCGTCTCCTCGAGCAGCTCCCGGGCCGCGGCGTCGGCCGGGTCCTCCCCCGGCTCGACCATCCCGCCCGGCACCTCGAGGGTGTTGGCCTCGATGCCGGCCCGGAACTGCCGGATGAGGATGGCCTGGCCCTCCGGGGTCAGCGCCACCACGTTCACCCAGTCCGGCGTGGTGATGACCACCCGGGGGTGCTCCCGGCCGTCGCGCGGGTCGAGGAAGGTGTCCTCGCGGATGCGGAGGATGACCAGGTCTCGCTCGTCTCCCTGGCGCAGCCGCTTCCAGGCCCTGGGACCCGCGGTCATCAGTTGAGGTAGTCCGCGCGCTGCCGGAGGACCCGGGCCGCCAGGCGCAGGTCGTTCTGGTCCGAGGCGTCCGGGGACAGCTCGAGGCAGCGCTCGATGTCCGAGAGGGCGGCCCGGTAGGCGCCCAGGGCGGAGAGGATCCCGGCGCGGGCCCGCAGCTCGCCCGGGTGGTCCGGGGCGAGCAGCAGGAGCAGGTCGATGACGCGCAGGGCGCGCTCCCCGTCTCCGCGGGCGAGGTAGGACCGCTTGAGGTTGCTCAGCATCCGGGTGGCGATGGTCGGCACCGAGGCCGGGGCGAGCAGCCGTGGGGTGAAGCGCACCGCCGGCGCCATGCGCGCGAGCAGCTCCTCGCACTGCCGCGGGGTGAGCAGCACCCCCCGGCGGAAGGGGTCGAGCACCAGGCGCTCGCCGGGCCCGGGGGTGGTGACCAGGAAGTGGGCGGGGAACGAGACTCCGAGGAGCGGGATGGCGGCCCGGCGGGCGACCTCCAGGTAGACGGTGGAGAGGAGGATGGGGAGCCCCGTCCTCCGTTCCAGGACCCGGTGCAGGGCGCTGTTCTCCGGGGAATCGTCCACCGAGCCGCGGCCGGTGAAGCCCTCCTCCTGGACCAGGACCTGGCGGAGCGCCTCGAGCTGCCTCCCGGTCTCCACCTCCCGGCCGAGCCTGGCGCGCACCCGGGCGGCCAGTGACTCGAGTCGCTGCTCGACGGCCTCGACCTCGAAATCGTCGTCGACCAGCGAGGCCACGGAACAGGCCGCCAGGTCCAGCCGGGGCGGAGTGGACCCGAGCCCCTGGCCGAGCAGCTCCCGGGCGCGGGGGTGGGTGACGAGGAGCGTGGAGGTCACCTGCTGGTCATGCTCGACGGGCCGGCCGCGTGCAACCCCGCCGATGGGTCCTTATGGTACAGCCACCCATGAGCGCACCTTCTCCCCATCGCATCGAGACCGAGGACGGCATCCGCGACGTCGTACGCCGGTCCCGGCGCATCGCCGTCCTCGGCATCAAGACCGAGGAGCAGGCCGGACAGCCGGCCTTCGACGTGCCCGAGTACCTCGCCGGAGCGGGGCTCGACGTCATCCCCGTGCCCGTCTACTACCCGGACCGGACGGAGATTCTCGGCCGGAAGGTCTACCGGCGCCTCCAGGACATCCCCGGCGACATCGACCTGGTGGACGTCTTTCGCCGGCCGACCGACATCGACCAGCACCTGGACGACATCCTGGCCAAGAAGCCGAAGGCGGTCTGGTTCCAGCTCGGGATCCGCAATGATCGGGCGGCGGACCGGCTCGCCGCCGCCGGCATCGACGTGGTCCAGGACCGGTGCCTGCTCGTCGAGCACGGCCGGTTCCAGGACGGCAAGAGCTAGAGAGGCGCCCCCGGGTTGTTTCCGGTCCGGAATCGACGTATGAGCATTCATCGATATGGAGGAGCTATCCCAGTCCTTCCGGGCCCTGGGTGACCCCACCCGGCTCCGGCTGCTCCGGCTGCTCGCCCGCGCCCCGCTCAACGTGAGCGAGCTGGTCTCCATCGTCGGGGTGGCGCAGTCCTCGGTGAGCCACCACCTGAGCAAGCTCCGCCAGCTCGGGCTCGTCCGGGAGGAGCGCGCCGCCGGCTTCACCTACTACTCGCTCGCCGTCGGGGCCGAGGACCTCCACTGGCCGCTCATCCGGCTGGCCTGCGAGGTGGACGACGACAGCGGCGACCAGGCACGGCTCACCGACCTGCTCCGCCAGCGCGTGGACCGGACGGCGCTCAACGAGCGGCTGCTCGAGCCGGGCCAGTCCTGGTTCCTCTGGTCCTCCGCCCTGGCGGCGCTCCTGCCGGCGCTGGACGTGGCCGACTTCGGCTGCGGCACCGGGGTGCTCAGCGCCGCCATCGCCCGGTGGGCCCGCTCGGTGGTGGCCATCGACCAGAGCGCCGAGGCGCTGTCCCGCGCCCGTGCCCGCGCTCGGGCCGAGGGGCGGCGCAACATCACCTTCCTCAGGGAGGACCTCCACGCCCTGTCCCTGGCCCCCGGGACCCTGGACCTGGTGGTCCTCTCCCAGAGCCTGCACCACGTCCAGGACCCCCGGGCGGTGCTCGGGGAGGCGGCGCGCATCCTCCGGCCCGGCGGCAAGGTGGTGGTCCTCGAGCTCATGCCCCACGAGGAGGAGTGGGTGCGCGAGCGGCTCGGCCACCGGCACCTCGGCTTTCCCCCCGCCGCGCTGGAGAAGAGCCTCCTCGAGGCGGGCTTCGGCGCCCTCGGCCGCGAGGTCCATCCCCGCGAGGCCACCTCGCCCTTCCGCGTCTTCCTCCTCACCGGGGAGAAGCGGTGAGCGACGCCGCACGCCCGGAGCGCATCGCCCGCCTGCGCGCCGCGCTGGCCGAGCGCATCGTCGTCCTCGACGGAGCGATGGGGACGCTCATCCAGTCCAAGCACCTCAAGGCGGCCGACTTCGGCGGCGCCGAGCTGGAGGGCTGCAACGAGCACCTGGTCTTCACCCGGCCGGAGCTCATCCGCGACATCCACCGGGCCTACTTCGAGGCCGGCGCCGACGTGACCGAGACGGACACGTTCGGTGGCACGCCGCTCGTCCTCGGCGAGTACGGGCTGGCCTCGGAGGCGCGGGCGATCAACGCCCGGGCGGCGGAGCTGGCCCGCGAGGCGGCCGTCGAGGCCGAGGCCGGGGACGGCCGCCCGCGCTGGGTGGCGGGGAGCATCGGGCCCACCACCCGGGCGATCAGCGTCACCGGAGGAGTCGCCTTCGAGGAGCTGGTGGAGACCTTCGCCATCCAGGCCGAGGGCCTCCTGGTGGGAGGGGTGGACTACCTCCTCATCGAGACCTCGCAGGACACGCGCAACGTCAAGGCGGCGCTGCTCGGCTGCGAGCGCGCCTTCGCCGTCGCCGGTGAGCGCGTCCCGGTGGCCGTCTCCGGCACCATCGAGGCGATGGGCACCATGCTCGCCGGGCAGTCGGTGGAGGCCTTCGCCACGGCGGTGGAGCATGCCCCGCTGCTCTACATCGGCCTGAACTGCGCCACCGGTCCGGAGTTCATGACCGACCACATCCGCTCGCTGGCGGCGATGACCCGCTTCCCGGTGGCCTGCGTCCCCAACGCCGGGCTGCCGGACGAGAACGGCCGCTACCTGGAAACCCCGCACATGCTGTCCCGCGTCCTGCGCCGCTTCTGCCAGGAGGGCTGGCTCAACGTGGTCGGCGGATGCTGCGGGACGACGCCGGAGCACGTCCGCGAGCTGGCCCGGGCGGTCCAGGGCATCGCCCCCCGGAAGGCCGACCCGCCGGTGCGCTCCCGGCTCTCCGGCGTGGACTACCTCGAGGTGGGGGAAGACGTCCGCCCGGTCATCGTCGGGGAGCGGACCAACGTCATCGGCTCGCGGAAGTTCAAGGAGCTCGTCGTCGCCGGAGCGTGGGAGGAGGCGAGCGAGATCGCCCGCGCCCAGGTGAAGCGCGGCGCCCAGGTCATCGACGTCTGCCTGGCCAACCCGGACCGGGAGGAGCGCGAGGACCTGCGCCGCTTCCTGGAAGTGGTGGTGAAGAAGGTCCGGGTGCCGCTGATGATCGACAGCACCGATGCCGCCTGCATCGCCCTGGCGCTCACCTACTGCCAGGGCAAGGCGATCATCAACTCGGTCAATCTCGAGGACGGCGAGGAGCGCTTCGAGAAGGTGGTGCCGCTGGCCCGCCAGCTGGGCGCGGCGCTGGTGGTGGGCTGCATCGACGAGACCGGGATGGCCGTCAGCCGGGAGCGCAAGCTGGCCGTCGCCGAGCGCAGCTTCGAGCTCCTCACCGGGAAGTACGGCATCCGGCCGGAGGACATCTACTTCGATCCGCTCGTCTTTCCGGCCGCCTCGGGCGACGTCCAGTACACCGGCAGCGCGGTGGAGACCATCGAGGGAGTGCGGCTGGTGAAGCAGCGCTTCCCCACCTGCCGCACCGTGCTCGGCATCTCCAACGTCTCCTTCGGGCTCCCGCCGGCCGGGCGCGAGGTGCTGAACTCGGTCTTCCTCTACCACTGCACGCTGGCCGGCCTGGACGTGGCCCTGGTCAACGCCGAGAAGCTCGAGCGGTACGCCTCGCTCCCCGAGGAGGAGCGGACGCTGGCCGAGGACCTGCTCTACCACCGCCTCCCGGATCCGGTGACGCCCTTCGCCGCGCACTTCCGCGAGGCCCGCCCGCCACGCCAGAAGGTGGCCGAGCTGCCGCTCGACGAGCGCCTGGCGGAGCGGGTGGTGGAGGGGACCCGGGAGGGCCTGCTCCCCGACCTGGACCTGGCGCTGGCCACCCGCACGCCGCTGGAGGTGATCAACGGCCCGCTCATGCGCGGCATGGACGAGGTGGGCCGGCTCTTCGCCGCCAACGAGCTCATCGTCGCCGAGGTGCTGCAGAGCGCCGAGGTGATGAAGGCGGCGGTCACCTACCTGGAGCCGAAGATGGACCGGGCCTCGGGCGCCACCCGGGGCAAGGTGGTCCTGGCCACGGTCAAGGGCGACGTGCACGACATCGGGAAGAACCTGGTGGAGATCATCCTGGCCAACAACGGCTTCCGGGTGGTGAACCTGGGCATCAAGGTCCCGCCCGAGCAGCTCGTCCAGGCGGTGAAGGAGCACCGGCCGGACATCCTCGGGCTGTCCGGCCTCCTGGTGAAGAGCGCCCACCAGATGGTGACCACCGCCGAGGACCTGTCCCGCGCCGGGGTGGATGTGCCGATGCTCGTCGGCGGAGCGGCCCTGAGCCGCAACTTCGTCGACCGCTCCATCGCTCCGGCCTACTCGGGGACGGTGGCCTACGCCCAGGACGCGATGAGCGGGCTCGACCTGGCCAAGCGCATCGTCGACCCGCGCCAGCGCGCCGCCCTGGAGGAGGAGCTGCAGGCGCGGCGGGCGGCGCTCCGGGCCGAGGCCGCTGCCCGCCCGGCCCCGGTGGCCGCGGCCCCGGCGCGCTCGCGCGAGGTCCGGGTGCTGGAACGCATCCCGGCCGCGCCGGACTGGGAGCGCCACGTGCTGGCCACCACGCCGCTCGACGAGATCTGGCGCTTCATCAATCCGGTGATGCTCTACGGCCGCCACCTGGGCGTGAAGGGCTCGCTCGCCCGGGCGCTGGGAACGCCGGGCGAGACGGCGCTGGCCGGGACCGAGGAGGGCAGGAAGGCGCTGGAGGTGAAGGGCGTGGTGGACCGGCTCAAGGGCTTCCTCCGCCAGGGGCGGATGCACCCGCGGGCGGTGTTCCAGTTCTTCCAGGCCGGCTCGGAGGGAAACACCCTCGTCCTCCTCGACGGGACGGGCGGGGCGGAGGTGGCGCGCTTCGCCTTCCAGCGCCAGCAGCGTGAGGGCGGCATCTGCCTGGCGGATTTCGCCGCGCCGCTCGAGGGCGGCCGGCCGCGCGACAACCTGTGCGCATTCGTGGTCACCGCCGGGGAGGGCATCCGCGCGCTCTCCGAGGAGCTCAAGGCGGAAGGCCGCTTCCTGGAAATGCACGCCGTCCAGGCCCTGGCGCTGGAGACGGCCGAGGCCTACGCCGAGCTGCTCCACGCCCGGGTGCGAAGCATGTGGGGGTTCCCGGATCCGCCGGGGATGACCATGCTCGAGCGGTTCCGCGCCGAGTACCCCGGCAAGCGCTACTCGTTCGGCTACCCCGCCTGCCCCCGCCTCGAGGACCAGGCCCAGCTCTTCTCCGCCCTGCGCCCGGAGGAGATCGGCGTGCAGCTGACCGATGGCTGCATGATGGAGCCGGAGGCCTCCGTCTCGGCGCTGGTCTTCCACCACCCGGACGCGTTCTACTTCTCGGTGGCCTGACCCCTCGCCCCACGGGAGGCGCCTTCAGCCGTGTCGCGGTCTGCGCTCGCGCTCCTTCCCCCCTCCGCCACCACCGGCATCGGGAGCCTGCCCCACAGCCAGCTCGAGCTCGGGCTCCAGCTCGCCCTCCAGCTCGACATCCCCTACCTGCCCGAGCTCCCGAGCGGGAACCCCGCCGAGCTGATGATCGCCTCGGCGCTGGAGGGCTTCCCCGGCCTCCGCTTCGACGCCGAGGGCATGTGCACCATCGACCGGAGGGTCTGGGAGCGCGAGGAAGGGCGCTTCGGAGCCGCCCTCGAGGCGTCCCTGCGGACCTCGGACCTGGGGCCCTTCGAGCCCTCCCCGGCGGCCCGGCGTGCCTGGCGGCCGTTCCTCTGGGAGGTGCAGGCGCGGAGGCTGGCCCTGGCCAAGGCCCAGCTGGCCGGTCCGGCCACGGTGCGCTGGGGCACTCGGCTCTCCAGCGGAGGCCCGGTGGCCGGCGATGCCGCCGTGGACCGGCAGGTCTTCCGGCTCCTCCTGGCGCGGAGTCTGGCCATGGTCCGGGCGCTCCGCGCGGCCGGCACGACGCCCCTCTTCTACCTGGACGAGCCGGGGCTCTACGCGCTCGACGTCGACGATGGCCGGCACCTCCTCATGCTCCAGGAGATCCGCCTCCTGGTGGTCGCGCTCCAGCGCGAGGGAGCGCTGGTCGGGCTCCATTGCTGCGGGAACACGGCCTGGGGGGCGATCCTCGGCCTGGGGGTGGACCTTCTCTCCTTCGACGTCCGTCTCTCGCTCGATGCGCTGCTCGCCGAGCCCGGCCCGCTGGCCGCCTTCCTCGCCTCGGGAGCCCGGCTCTCGCTGGGCATCGTTCCCACCGACCAGGAGGAGGAAGGCTCCGGGGAGGAGCTGGCGGCGGCGGCCGAGGCGGCGCTCCGCTCGGTCCTGGCCCGGGACGAGCTGCGCCCGGTGCTCGAGCGCACGGTGCTCACTCCGGCGTGCGGCCTGGCTCTGCGCACCGTTCGCGATGCCGAGCGGATCATGGAGGCGTTGCGCCGGGTGCGCGAGAGCCTCGTGCGCTCGGGCGTGACGCGCCGCGCTGTGCCGTTTTCGGCGTTGCTGCGCTCCGGTCGCTGAACTAGAGCGGGCGGCGGTACCCGCGCCCGGGGCCGCCGACCGGGGGCGGCGCCGCACAACCGTCGGGGTGCTCACATGCAGACGCGGATCCTGGTCGCAGGCCTCCTCCTCGCCTCCGCCTCTTCTGCCCAGACGTACAGCCCGCGGGTGGGCGTCGTCACCTCGCTCACCGGCGCCGAGCAGGCCTTCGGCGACCAGCACGAGCGCGGATACACGCTCGCGCTCGAGGACATCAATGCCAAGGGAGGCGTCCTCGGGAAGCCCCTGGAGATGGTCAAGTACGACGACCAGAGCAAGGCCGACGTCGCCGTCCAGGGGGTGAGCAAGCTGGTGGACCAGGACAAGGTCCCGGTGGTCATCGGCGCCTATGCCAGCCAGTCCACCGGGGCCATGGTCCCGGCGGTCATCAAGCGCCAGGTGCCGCTGGTCATCCCCACCGCCACCGCGGACAACGTCATGGCCAGCAAGAGCCCGTGGGTGTTCCGGGTGTGCGGCGGAGCCAACGACTACGCCCGGGCGACGATGGATTTTCTCAAGACGGTGGGGGTGCCCAAGAGCCTGGCGGTCATCTACGAGAACACCAACTTCGGACAGGCCAACGCCGAGTCGATGCGCGGCCAGGCCAAGTCGGCCGGCGTCCCGATCATCGCCGACGAGGCCTACGCGCAAGGGGCGCCCTCCTACACGGCCATGCTCCAGAAGGTGAAGGAGAAGAACCCGGAGGCCATCTACTTCGCCAGCTACCTGCTCGACGCCACCCAGCTCATGAAGCAGTCGCGTCAGGTGAACCTGAATCCGAGGATCTACACCTCGGCCGGCACCGGGTTCGCCATCCCGGCCTTCATCAGCCCGGAGAAGGGCGCCGGCAAGGATGCCGAGTACACCTTCTCCACCCAGCAGTGGATGCGCGAATCGAAGTGGCCGGGGAGCCAGTCGTTCGCCGAGCGGGTGAAGAAGCGCTGGGGCAGCGACCCCAGCTACCACGCGGTGCAGGCCTACGTGAGCCTGCTCATCGTCGCCGACGCGGTGAATCGCGCCGGCAAGTGGGAGCCCCAGCCCATCCGGGACGCCATCGCCAAGACGGAGATGATGAGCGTCTTCGGCCCGATCCGGTTCGTCAACCAGCAGAACCAGCACCCCATCCTCATCACCCAGGTGCAGAACGGCGCCTTCGTCATCGTCGCCCCGGAGGACCAGGCCACCGCCAAGTGGATCCTCCCCACCCCGCCCTGGTCCGCCCGGCCCTGACCTTTGGCCACCCTCCAGGCCATCCTCAACGGGCTGCTCGTCGGGGGCATCTACGCGCTCATCGCCATGGGCATGGCCCTGGTCTTCGGGGTGATGCGGCTGGTGAACTTCGCCCACGCCTCCTTCCTGATGGTGGGCATGTACCTGGCGTACTTCGGGTACACGCTGTTCAAGATCAACCCCTACTGGGGATTCGTCCTGGTCGGCGGGGCGCTGGCGGTGATCGGACTGGGGGTGTACTTCCTGCTCATCCGCCGGGTGATGGGGCAGTCGGACTTCCTCCAGATCTTGCTCACCGAGGGGGTCTCGCTCTGCCTGATCGGGACGGCGCAGCTCCTCTTCACCGGTGACTACCGGTCCATCAACCTGCCGCTGGCCAACCAGACGGCGACGCTGGGCGGCCTGAACTTCAACGTCGCCTACGCAGTGTCCTTCGCCATCGCCATCTTCGGCGCGACCTGCATGTACCTCTACATGCGCTACACGGAGATGGGGCGCGCCATCCGGGCGGTGGCTCAGAACCAGACGGTGGCGCCGCTGATGGGCATCCGGGTGGCCTGGGTGTCCGGCATCTCCTTCGCCTTCGGCGTGGCCTGCGCCGGCGCGGCCGGGGCCCTGCTCCTTCCCATCTTCTACGTCAATCCCACCGTGGGTGGCCCGTACAACCTCAAGTCGTTCGTCATCGTCGTGCTCGGGGGCATGGGAAGCCTGGAGGGAGCGGCGCTGGGTGGGCTGATCCTGGGCGTGACCGAGGGGCTGACCGCCTACTACTGGGAGGACAGCTACACCCAGGTGGTGGACTTCATCCTCTTCCTGGCCGTGCTCCTCCTCCGGCCCCAGGGGCTGTTCGGGAGGAAGGCGCCATGAGCCAGAGCCGCTGGTGGCCGGCGCTGCTCTTCTTCGCCCTGCTCCTCTCCATCCCGTTCTGGATGCGGGACGCCTACCTGCAGCAGATCGTCTTCCGGGTGGTGATCTTTGCCGTCCTCGGGCTGGCCTGGAACCTGGTGGGCGGTTACGCCGGCCAGCTCTCGCTCGGCCACGTGGCCTACTTCGGGATCGGCGCCTACAGCGTGGCGCTGTTCAACGAGCGGCTGGGCTGGGGCCCGTGGCTGGGCACCGGCGCCGGGGTGGTCCTCGCCGTCCTGGCGGCTCTGGGAATCGGGAGCCTCACCTTCCGGCTGCGCGGGCCGTACTTCGCGCTCTCCACCATCGCCACCGCCGAGATCCTCCGGCTCCTGGCGCTGAACCTGTCCTTCACCCACGGGGCGATCGGGATGATCGCCCCCGGCCTCTTCTCCGAGCCCAACGGGGACCGGAAGACCTACTTCGCCTCGATTCCGCTCCTGGCGCTGGCCTTCCTCGTCACCACCTGGATCCACGGCAGCCGCTTCGGCTACTCGCTCCGGGCCATCCGGGAGAACGAGGACACGGCCATGGCGGTGGGCATCAACCCGGCGCGCGAGAAGCTGGTCGCCCTCCTGCTCAGCGCGGTGCTGGTGGCGGCGGCCGGGTCGCTCTACGCCTCGGTCTTCCAGTTCATCGGCCCGGACAGCGTGCTGGCCATCGACATGTCGGTGCAGATGGCGCTCATCGCCATGCTCGGTGGTGCGGGGACGGTGTGGGGGCCGATCATCGGCTCGGTGGTGCTCACCGTGGCCGCCGAGGGGCTGAAGGCTTACCTGGAAAGAGCCCACCTCCTGGTCTACGGCCTCCTCCTGGTGGTGGTGGTGCTCTTCCTCCCCGGCGGAGTGGTGTCCATCTTCCAGCAGCGATGGTTCCGGCGCGGCCGCCCGCGCCCGCAGGCCGCATGAAGGAGCGCCCTTGGCCCCCCTCCTCCAGCTGAAGCACGTGGTCAAGCGGTTCGGAGGCCTGCTCGCCACCAACGACGTCAGCTTCGACGTCGAGGAGGGGGAGATCGTCTTCATCATCGGGCCCAACGGAGCGGGGAAGACCACCCTCTTCAATCTCATCAGCGGCTACGTCCAGGCGGACTCCGGGGAGATCCTCTACCGGGGCCAGAACGTGGTCGGGTGGAAGCCCTACCAGACCACCCGGCTCGGCATCGGGCGCACCTTCCAGATCGTCAAGCCGCTGCCCGCCCTCACCGTCCGCGAGAACGTCATGCTCGGCTCCTTCCTCCACGCCCGCTCCCGGGCGGAGGCGGGGAGGAAGGCGGACGAGGTGCTCGCCTT
Organism: Myxococcaceae bacterium; assembly: GCA_035622755.1. GTDB lineage: Bacteria > Myxococcota > Myxococcia > Myxococcales > Myxococcaceae > JADGRA01. The sequence goes on along the minus strand of DASPUU010000041.1, from coordinate 4,117 downwards.
CCTCGGGCTCGAGTCGCGCGCCCACACGCTGGCCTCGGGGCTTCCGCTCGCCCAGCGCAAGCTGCTCGAGGTGGCCCGGGCCCTGGCCACCGGGGCCAAGCTCCTCCTCCTCGACGAGGTGATGGCCGGCCTGAACCCGACCGAGTCGACGGAGATCGTCCAGCTGCTCAAGCGGCTCCAGGGCTTCGGCGTGACCGCGGTGGGCGGGGTGGAGCACATCATGCGGGTGGTGATGGCCCTGGCGACGCGGGTGGTCGTCCTCGACCAGGGGGCCAAGCTCTCCGAGGGGGCGCCCGAGGCGGTGGTCCACGATCCGCGGGTCATCGAGGCCTACCTGGGGAGCAAGTTCACGGCGAGGGCCGGGACGTGAGCGAGGCGCCGCTGCTCGCGCTCGAGGAGGTCATCGCCTTCTACGGGGACTTCCAGGCCCTCTTCGGCCTCGGCTTCGAGGTCCGCCGCTCGGAGGTGGTGGCCCTGCTCGGCGGCAACGGCGCGGGGAAGACGACCTGCCTGCGCGTCATCTCCGGGCTTCTCCGGCCGCGCTCGGGGAGGGTCCGCTTCGAGGGGCGGGAGATCACCGGTCTCTCCCCGGCGGACATCGTCGACCTGGGCATCGCCCACGTGCCCGAGGGGCGCCAGCTGTTCGGCGAGATGAGCGTCGAGGAGAACCTCTGGCTCGGCTCGTACCTCCCCCGCGCCCGGAGGGATCGCCCGCGCAACCTGAAGCGGATGTACGACCTCTTCCCGCGCCTCGGGGAGCGGAGGAAGCAGCTGGCCGGGACGCTCTCCGGGGGCGAGCAGCAGATGGTGGCCATCGCCCGGGCGATGATGTCCGACCCGAAGCTGCTCCTCCTCGACGAGCCGTCGCTCGGCCTGTCACCCAAGCTCACCGAGCAGACCCTGGCCGCGGTGCGGGAGCTGGCCAAGGTGGTCACCGTGCTCATCGTCGAGCAGAAGGTGATGGAGGGCCTGGAGATCGCCGACCGCGGCTACGTCATCGAGAACGGAAGGCTGGTCACCACCGGGACCGCCTCGGCGCTCCTCCAGGACCGGGGCATCCGCGAGGCCTACCTCGGGCTCTGACGGACCGCTTGATTTCCACGCGGACGGGCGCGAAGAAGCTCCCTGGCAAAGGGGCAGGCAAGCGTCCTCCCGGAAGCCCCCGGGGAGGAGAGGGGAGCAGGAACCATGCATCGGATGTCGAAGCGTGTGACTCGCGCCGCGGCCCTGGTCTGCGCGCTGGCGGTGGCGGGTTGCTCGGAGGACCTGGGGCCGATCACCGCCACCTGGAACCAGCTCCAGGCCACCTGGACGGCCAAGGCCGGCGAGCTCAGGAAGCAGGCCAGCGCCATCGCCGCGGGGGTGAAGGCCATGCCCGCCCCCGGCGCCACGGACACGGCCGGGCAGGGCCTCCTGAGCAAGGTCACCGCGGCGCTGGCCGCTCACGACAAGCTCCTCGGCGGCCTGGACACGGCCATCTCCACCGCCGCCAACTCGGTGCAGGAGGCGCTCAAGACCGGCAAGGTGGCCACGGTGCAGAAGGCCATCGACGACTCGAAGGCAGCCTACGACGCGGCGGTGGCCAAGGTGGCCAGCTCGGCCACGGCGGTCAGCGCGCTGTTCAACCAGCTCAAGACCCACAACGCCGAGGTGGCCGCCGAGGCGGCCAAGGCCTACACCGCCGGAGCGCGGACCGACTTCAGCGACATCGACTTCAAGCCGGGGAAGGCGGAGTTCCTCTTCGACCGTCCGAACACCCAGGCGACGCTGGACAAGCTCCTGGCCTTCGTCAACAGCTGCCCCCAGCTGACGGTGGACATCGTCGGTCACACCTCCAACGAGGGCACCCCGGCGGCGAACATGAAGCTCAGCGTCGACCGGGCGAAGGCGGTTCAGAAGTGGCTGCTCTCCAAGGGGGTGGCGAAGAAGAAGATCCACTCCGTCTCCGGCAAGGGCGCCACCGAGAACATCGTCGTCGAGCCGGATCCGAAGTCGGACGCGGCCAAGGCCATGCCGCCCGCGGCGCTGGAGGAGCTGCGCCGCAAGAACCGGCGCATCTCGGTCAACGTGGTCACCGCCTGTCCGAAGAAGTAGCGCCCCGCTCGCCGCCGGCGCGGGCCACGCCCACCGGGCAGCTCACGCCGGTTCCCCCCAGCCCGCAGTACCCGTCCGGGTTCTTGGCCAGGTACTGCTGGTGGTACTCCTCGGCGTAGTAGAACTCCGGCGCGGCGCCGAGCTCGGTGGTGATCGTCCCGTGGCCGGCGGCGGTGAGCACCTTCTGGTAGACGGCGCGGGACTCCGCCGCGGCGCGGGCCTGCTCGGGCGAGTGGGTGAAGATGGCGCTCCGGTACTGGGTCCCCACGTCGTTGCCCTGCCGCATGCCCTGGGTGGGGTCGTGGCTCTCCCAGAAGACGCCGAGGAGCTGCTCGTACGACACCCGGGCGGGATCGAAGACCACCCGGACCACCTCGGCGTGGCCGGTGCGGCCGCTGCACACCTCCCGGTAGGTCGGGTTGGGGGTGAGGCCCCCGGAATAGCCGACCATGGTGGAGACGACGCCCGGCGTCTCCCAGAACTTCCGCTCCGCCCCCCAGAAGCAGCCCAGGGCGAAGGTGGCCAGCTCGGTGCCGGCCGGGAAGGGGGGGACGAGCGGAGCGCCGTTCACGAAATGGCGCGCCGGGACCTCCATCGGCTCGGTCCGTCCCGGAAGCGCCTCGGCGGCGGTGGGCAGCGTCGACTTGGCGAGGAGTCCCATGGCGAGGGGACTCCATAAGAGGTCCTCGGGCAGGATGCCACTGTGCGATGCTCGTCCGGCAGGAGGTCCTGACGGATGGCGCCCGGAGCCGAGTGGCCCCTCGTCCTCCTTCCCGGAGCCGTGCTCGCCGCCGTGGTGGCGCTCTGCTGGATGCTGCCGAACGTCTCTCCACCCGGGGTGCTCTTCGGGGTGACGGTGGGTCCGGCGGCGGCGGAGGGGCGGGAGGGCGCCCGCGCCATCCGCCTCTACCGCCTGGCTCTCCTCCTGGGCGTGTGGGCGCCGGTGCTGCTCTGGGCGCTGGGCCTGTCCCGGCGCTCCGTGGCCTGGCTCGTGGTCGCCGCCCTGGCGCTCGTCCCGGAGATCCTCGTCGCCTACCTGGTCGGCCACGCCCGGGCCCGCGCGCTCCGGCCGCCCGGCCCGGTCTCTCCGCCCGGGTCAGCCGGGCCGGCGCCGAGCCCCGTCCTCTCCGCCGAGCGGCCGCCCGGGAGGTCCGCCGGGCGCACCCTGCTCGGGGCGCTCGGCTACCTCCTGCTCGCGGCCTCGATGCTCTGGCTGGCCGCCGCGTACCGGAGCCTGCCCGACCCGTTCCCGGTCCACACCGGCGCGAGCGGCCAGCCGGACCGGTGGGCCCCGAAGTCCCCGGCGGTGGTCTTCCTGGCGCCGGCCATCGGCCTCGGCCTGATGCTCTTTCTGGAGCTCATCCGCCGGCTGCTCCGCTCACCACGGCTCGTCCACGCCGGGGCGTATGCCAGCCGCGGCGCCCGATCGGTGGACACGCTCCTGCTGGTGGTCCAGCTCTTCCTCGGCGCGCTGCTCTCCCTGGTGGCGCTCGGCACGGCCGGCATCCTCCCCGGATGGGTGCTCCTCGCCGGGGCGCTGGCCGCGCCGCTGGTTCTCCTCTGCTTCCTCGTCGGTTTCGTGGCCCGGCTGGCGCGCGAGCGGAGGGACTGGCCGCCGCACGGGGACGGGCTTCCGGATGCGGCCTGGAAGCTGGGGCTGGTCTACTTCAACGCCGCGGATCCCGCCTTGCTCGTCCCGCGGCGCTTCGGCGTGGGCTGGACGCTCAACTTCGCCCGCCCGGCGGCCTGGGCGCTCCTGGCGTTGCTCCTCGGAGTTCCCCTCAGCCTGGCGCTCGGCGCGCGGCTCATCGTCCGCTGAGCGCCGGCCAGGTCGAGCCGCTCGAGCGCCGTCTGCATCGCGGTGCTCATTCCCAGCCGGGCGGCGCGGGCCGGCTCCACCCAGGTGAGCCCGGAGTATCCGGCGCCGGAGGGGCGGGCCGGCGCAGAGACGTGGAAGAGCGAGAGGGTCAGCGCGCGGTGGGTGAGAGTCCGCTCGACGTCACCCACCGCCCGGAGGACGCGC
>DASPUU010000040.1:0-2063 GCA_035622755.1 Myxococcaceae bacterium | reverse complement strand
TCGCGTGGTCAGCCCGAGCCGCCCGAGGCTGCCCGGGCCGGTGTCGGCGGTGGTGCGCCGTCGGCGGGCGGCGGTCGCTCGCGCGGGATCCGGCGCGAGGCCGGCGGATGGTCCGGTGCCGGCTCGTCATCCACGGCGTCGGCGAGCAGAAGCTGCTTCATCTTCTCCAGGCCCTCGCGGGCGCGGTCGACGAAGACGCCGCTCGAGCCGAGCCGCTCCGCGGCGGCGAGCGTGGCCTCGTAGGCAGTGATGGCCTTGGTGAGCAGGATGCGAACCTTCTTGCGGACCTCCTGGCGGTAGATGACCGCCTCCTCCGCGTCCAGCTCGCGCGGCGCGTCCGAGTCCGAGATCTGCTGGTACATGTCCTGGTAGAGGCCGCCGATCTGCGTCCCGGAGGCGGTCGCCCAGTAGGCGTTGCCGATCTTGATCGTCCGCAGGTAGTGCCCCTGCGCCGAAAGGAGCAGCTCCGCCTTGTACTCGAGGTCCCTGGAGAGCTGGTCCGCGCCGGCCGCTGGGTCGAGCCGGACCTCGGCATAGTGCAAACGGTAGATCTCTCCGAGAAAGAACTGGGCCTGGGCCGGAAAGTAGTCGTCGAGCGCATCCCGGTCCGGAGCCTCGTTCCACAGCGCGAGCGCCTGGCGGAGCGTCTTCTCGCCGGCATCCAGGTTGCCCTCCTCCACCTGGCACACGCCGAGCTGCACCATCGCCTCCAGCTTCCGGCTCAGGGGCAGGTCGTCGCGGCTGGCGATCCGGCGCAGCACGTCGCCGGCCGAGCCGTACCGACCGAGATGGTAGAGGGTCTCGGCCAGGTGGAAGGCGGCGTCGAGGGCGTCGCCGGTGCCGAGCGGGTCGGCGATGGCGGCGAAGTGCTCGCGCGCCTCGTCCCAGTCGCCGAGCCGCTCGCGCGCCAGCCCGGCGTTGTAGAGGGCCAGGACGCGGTCCTTGGCCTGGGGGAAGGCCGCCACCAGGCGCTCGAAGCAGGCGGAGGCCCGCGCCCAGTCACGGGCGGCATAGGCGGACGTGCCGTTGGCGAAGAGCTCGTCGGCGTTCATCCGGGCGAGCGCCGGATCTCCCCGCACCTCGAGGGTGGGCATGGTCAGCTCGGGGGAGCGCCCGGCCACCGGCGCGGAGGCGCACCCGCAGACGAGGGCGAGGAGGAGGACCGCGGCCGGGCGCACGGCCGGAGAGTCTGCCAACCCGGAGGCCGCCGGCGCTAGACCCCTCCCGGAGCGGCGGCCACCAGGTGGGCGCCTGCCCGCCAGAGTGCGCCCAGGTCGTGCACCTGCTCGGGGAAGCGGGGCACGGTGAGGAGCGGGGTGGGGGAGACGGCCTGGGCCATCGACTCCACCCCGCTCTCGTCGGCAGCCGCCAGAGCCTGGGCCTCCTGCAGGGTCAGCTCCATCTTGGTGCGAAGCGGCTCGGGGAGCCGCCGGCAGCTGGCCACGTCCTCCGGGGCCAGGCTCGGGTGGACCTGGTTCACCACCACCGCCGCGACGTCCAGACCCTGAGCGCGAAGCGCGGCATGAAAGCGGACCGCCTCGTCGCGGCGCTCGGGCGCTGGCGAGGTGACGAGCACGAAGGTCGTGGTCTCCGAGGCGAGCAGGGCACGCACCGAGCTGGCTCGCTCCCGGAAGCTGGCGTTGAGACCACTCATGGCGAGGAGGAAGGCCGAGAGGTCGGAGAGGGTCTGCATCCCGACGATGCGGGACAGGGTGCGTCCGATGAGGTTCCCCCCCAGCCCGAACAGCCGCAGGCCCACCTGCGCGCCGCGCAGGGCCGGGGTGAGGAGCCAGCGCGCGGCGTCCGTCTCCAGGAACTCGAGAATTCGCGCCGGAGCGTCCAGGAAGTCGAGCGCGTGCGCCGTGGGCGGGGTATCGAGCACCACCAGGTCGCCCGGCCGGGCGGAGTGCAGCTCCCACAGTTTCTCCAGGGCGATGTACTCCTGGCTCCCGGCCAGGGCGGTGGAGAGGGACTGGTAGAAGCGGTTGGCCAGGATCCGCTCGCGCTGCTCCTCGGACGCGGTGCGAGCGATGAGCTCGTCCCAGGACTGCTTCATGTCCAGC
>DASPUU010000039.1:0-23970 GCA_035622755.1 Myxococcaceae bacterium | reverse complement strand
CTGGTGCAGGACATCGCCCAGCTCGGCTTCGAGGAGGACGAGAAGGCCGTCTTCGAGTCGTGGATCGACCAGCCGCACGGCCTGATCCTGGTCACCGGTCCCACCGGTAGCGGAAAGACGACCACCCTCTACACCGCGCTCAAGGCGGTGGCCGGCCCGGACGTCAACGTCACCACCATCGAGGATCCCATCGAGATGGTGTGGGAGGGGTTCAACCAGGTCCAGGTGCAGCCCAAGCTCGACCTCGACTTCGCCAATGCCCTGCGGCACATCCTCCGTCAGGACCCGGACGTGATCATGGTCGGGGAGATCCGCGACGGGGAGACGGCGGAGAACGCCATCCAGTCCGCGCTCACCGGCCACCTGGTGCTCTCCACGCTGCACACCAACGATTCGGTGGGGGCGGTGACGCGGATGAAGGACCTCGGGGTGCCGAGCTTTCTGCTCGGCAGCTGCCTCATCGGGGTGATGGCCCAGCGCCTCCTGCGCCGGGTGTGCGCGCGCTGTGCGCAGGAGGTGGCGCTGACCCAGGATCAGCTCGCCGCGCTCGACGCCCCGCTCCCCCTCCTGCCCGGGGGCCTGCAGCTGCGCGCCGGGACCGGCTGCGTGCATTGCCGCGGCACCGGGTTCTACGGCCGCACCGGCGTCTTCGAGCTCCTCCCGGTCAACGCCGGCATCCGCGAGGCCATCGCCCACGACGCCCCCGAGTCGCGCCTCACCGAGCTGGGGCGGGCGGCCGGGATGCGCACCCTGCGCGAGGCAGCGGTGCGCAAGCTGGCCCAGGGGCAGACCGGCTTCGCCGAGGTGGTCCGGATGACGTCGGCCGCGTGACCCGGGGGCCCGGCTTGCGCGAAGCTCGGCCGCCGGAATGGCCGAGCTTCCTCCGCACGAGCAGGTGGTGGACATCGAGGTGGTGGAAGACCTCACCCCCACCGCCCGGTGTGACCAGGGCTTTCTTCATCTCCGCCGCCTGGTGTGCCGGAACCGGCGGGCGGACGGCTCCGCCTCCCCGCCCTACCGCGTGGATGTCATCGACCGCCCGGTTCCGGACGCGGTGGCGGTCCTCATCTGGCGCCGGACGCCGGCGGGCGTGGAGGTGCTCACCCGCCGGACGCTGCGGCCGGCCGCCTACTTCCGGCGAGGGCTGCCGCTTCCGGTGCCCGACCCCGAGGCCTACCTGACGGTGGAGGAGCTGGTGGCCGGCATCCTCGAGCCGGGGGACCTGGGGGAGGCCGGCGTCCGGGCCCGGGCGGCGGCCGAGGTGCTCGAGGAGGCGGGCTACGCCGTGCAGCCGGCGGAGGTGGAGCTGCTCGGCCCGGCCTTCTTCATGCTCCCGGGCATCGTCTCGGAGAAGATCCACCCCACCGCGGTGGAGGTCACCGGACGGGAGCCCGGCCTCGCCGACGGCGACGGTTGCCCCCTCGAGGAAGGCGCCTCGGTTCGCTTCTGGCCCATCGACCAGCTGCTCGCCCGGTGCCGGAGGGGCGAGGTGTCCGACGCCAAGACCGAGCTCTCGGTGGTCCGCTTCCTGGCCGCTCACCCCGGCGCCGCGGGCCGATGAGCACCGCCTTCCCCATCCATGACCGCTGGGTGGACGTCCTGGCCGGGCTGCTGGCCGAGGCCCGGCGGCTCGCCCCGGAGGCGGTCTTCGCCTTCGACCTGGACTCCACCCTGCTCGACAACCGGCCGCGCCAGGCGGCCATCGTGCGGGCCTACGGCCGGGAGCGCGGCCTGCCGGCGCTCTCGGGGTTCGAGGCCCGGCACCTGCACACCGGCTTCGACCTGCGCGATGCGCTGCAGCGGCACGGTCTCGGGGCGGACGAGGTCGAGCGACTCCTGGTCGACTTTCGCCCGTACTGGAGGGAACGCTTCTTCACCAGCGAGGCCTGCCGGGTGGACATCCCGGTGCGGGGCGCACCGGGCTACGTGCGCCGGGCCCGGGAGGCGGGCGCCCAGGTGGTCTACGTCACCGCCCGCCCGGAGCCGATGCGGCCGGGCACACTGGAGGTCATGGAGCGGCACGGATTTCCCCTCCCCGGCGAGGGCGTGGAGCTGGCGATGAAGGGCGATCCCGACGTGACCGACGACGAGTTCAAGCGCGGCGCCCACCGCCGCCTGGCCGCACGGGGGCGGGTCACCGCGGCCTTCGACAACGAGCCCGGACACATCAACGACTACCGGGCGTCGTTCCCCGGGGCCACGGCGGTGCTGGTGGCCACCGGACACTCGGGTCGGGTGACCGCCCTGGCCGAGGGCGTCATCGCCGTGCCGCACCTGGACATCGGTCACCCTCGAGGCCGTTCCCGTGGAACGTTGACGCCGGCGCGACGCAGCCGGTAAACCAGCGCCGCTCCCGTGGCCCGCACCTACCCGAAGGACCAGGTGCTCCGGATGTACCGGAGCATGTACCTCATCCGCCGCTTCGAGGAGCGGTGCGCGCAGGCCTACGGGCAGGGGAAGATCAACGGCTTCTGCCATCTCTACATCGGGCAGGAGGCGGTCGCCGCCGGCGTCACCGAGGCGCTCCACCCCACCGACTACATCCTCTCCGCCTACCGGGACCACGGCTACGCGCTCACCCGGGGGGCCGACCCGGGCATGGTGCTGGCCGAGCTCTTCGGCCGTGCCACCGGGTACAGCAAGGGCAAGGGCGGCTCGATGCACATCTACGACATCGAGCACCACGTGCTCGGCGGGTACGGCATCGTCGGGGGGCAGATCCCGCTGGCCGCCGGGACGGCCTTCGCCTCCCGGTACCGCAACGAGGATCGGATCACCGTCTGCTACTTCGGGGAGGCGGCCGCCAACCAGGGGAGCTTCCACGAGACGCTGAACATGGCCGGGAAGTGGAAGCTGCCGGTCATCTTCCTCTGCGAGAACAACCGCTACGGGATGGGCACGGCCATGGACCGCGTCTCGGCGGTGCCCGAGGTCTACAAGCGCGCCGTGGCCTACAAGATCCGCGGCGAGCCGGTGGACGGCCGCGACGTCCTCCAGGTGTACGAGGCGGTGAAGGACTGCGCCGCGCACTGCCGCGCCGGGAAGGGCCCGGTCCTCCTCGAGGCGAACACCTACCGCTACCGCGGCCACTCCATGTCCGACGCCGCCACCTACCGGAGCAAGGAGGAGGTGGAGGCGGAGCGGAAGGCAGATCCCATCCCCAAGCTGCGGGCCTGGGCGCTGGGCGGCAAGGTGGCGGGCGAGGCCGATTTCGACGGCATCGAGGCCGAGGTGAAGGCCACCGTCGACGCCGCGGTGAGGTTCGCCGACGCCTCGCCCGAGCCCGCGGTGGAAGAGGTGTGGACCGACCACCTGGTCGAGCCCGGGGAGCGGGACGTGCCGCCCCGGGAGCGGGTGCACGGGGTGAAGGTGGAGTGGCCGAGCCACCCCAGCGGGCAGGAGCTCCGCGTCACCTGGGAGCTCGAGCCTCACACCCGGGTGGACGAGGGCGAGCCTACCCCCGGCCTGCGCCGGCGGGCCTAGCGAGCACGACGAGAGATTGAGGGACGATGGCGGAGATCGCGTGGCGTGAAGCGCTGAACCAGGCGCTGGCCGAGGAGATGGAGCGGGACGCGAACGTCTTCCTCATGGGCGAGGAGGTGGCGCGCTACGACGGCGCCTACAAGGTCTCGCAGGGCCTCCTGGCCCGGTTCGGGAGCGCCCGGGTGGTGGACGCACCGATCAGCGAGCTCGGCTTCGCCGGGCTCGGGGTGGGGGCGGCCATGGTCGGGCTCCGGCCGGTCATCGAGATGATGACCTGGAACTTCGCCATCCTGGCCATGGACCAGATCGTCAACAACGCGGCCAAGGTCCGGCAGATGTCCGGGGGCCAGCTGCGCTGCCCCATCGTCTTCCGCGGCCCGAACGGTGCCGGCGGGCGGCTCGCCGCCCAGCACAGCCAGGCGCTGGAGGCGAACTACGCCCATTTCCCGGGGCTGAAGGTGGTCGCCCCGTCGACACCGGCCGACGCCAAGGGGCTGCTCAAGGCGTCGATCCGCGACGACAACCCGGTCATCTTCCTCGAGGCCGAGCTGCTCTACGGGGTGAAGGGCGAGGTGGCCGCGGGCGAGCACCTCCTTCCCCTGGGGAAGGCCGATCTCAAGCGGCGGGGTCCGGACTGCACGCTCATCACCTGGTCCCGGGCCTACCATGCAGTCGAGGAGGCGGCGGCGCGGCTGGAGGCGGAGGGAATCCGCGTCGACCTGCTCGACCTGCGGACCCTCAAGCCCCTGGACGAGCAGTCCATCCTCGCCTCGGTGCAGAGGACCAACCGGGCGGTGGTCGTGGAGGAGGGGTGGAGCTTCTGCGGCGTCGGCGCCCAGGTGGTCGACCTCATCCAGTCCCAGGCCTTCGATTTCCTCGACGCGCCGGTGGGGAGGGTGACCGGGCTGGACGTGAACCGGAGCTACGCGGCGGTGCTCGAGCGGGCGGCGGAGGTGAACGCTGACCGGGTCGTCGCCGCGGTGAAGAAGGCGATGTACCGGGAGGAAGGCTGATGGCCACTCCGATTCCGCTCCCGGCGCTCTCCCCGACGATGAAGGAGGGGAAGATCCTCAAGTGGCTGAAGAACGAGGGAGACAAGGTCTCCTCCGGCGAGGCCATCGCCGAGGTGGAGACGGACAAGTCCAACCTCGAGGTGGAGGCCTACGACGACGGGGTGCTCCTGAAAATCGTCGTCGCCGCCGGCGAGATGGCCGCGGTCGGCGCGCCCATTGCCGTCCTCGGCGCGAAGGGCGAGACGGTCGACCTCGCCTCGCTGGCTCCGGCCACGCCGGCGGCCGTGCCCGCTCCCCCGGCGGGAGCTCCCAGGCCGGCCGAGTCGCCGGCTGCCGCGCCGCCTCGGGCGGCCGCTCCTCCAGCGCTCCCGGCCGCTCCGGCCCGCGCGCCCGCGCCGGTGGTGCCGCTCCGTCCTCCGGCGGCGGCGGGCGGAGATGGGCGGCTCCGGGCCTCGCCGCTGGCCAGGAAGATGGCCCAGGAGGCGGGAGTGGACCTGGGGGCGGTTCACGGCTCCGGCCCCCGGGGGCGCATCGTCAAGCGCGACGTCCAGGCGGCGATGAGCGGACCGCGGGCGCCGGTCTTCGTCCCCGGGGTCCGTCCCGAGCCGGACATCGTGCCCCTGAGCTCGATGCGCAAAGTCATCGCCCAGCGGATGGCCGAGGTGAAGCCCGGCGTGCCGCACTTCTACCTCTCCATCGAGGTGGACATGGAGGCGGTGGTGGCCGTGCGCGAGGAGGCCAAGGCGGCGGAGGTCAAGGTCTCGGTCAACGACTTCATCCTCAAGGCGGCGGCGCTGGCGCTGCACCGGGTCCCGAAGGTGAACGTCTCCCTCCAGGGGGACCGCATCCTCCAGTTCCACACCGCCGACGTGGGGATCGCGGTGGCCATCGAGGACGGACTGATCACTCCGGTGGTCCGGGATGCGGACCAGAAATCGATCGGCCAGCTCGCCGCCGAGGCCCGGGAGCTGGCCGAGCGCGCCCGCCGCAAGGCGCTGCGGCCCGAGGAGTACAGCGGCGGCTCGGTGACCGTGTCCAACCTCGGGATGTACGGGGTGGACGCCTTCATCGCGGTGATCAACCCGCCCCAGGCGTCGATCCTCGCCGTGGGCACGGTGGCCGAACGGGTGGTGGCCCGCGGCGGGCAGCCGGTGGTCCGCAAGACGATGACCATGACCTTCTCCGGCGACCACCGAGTGGTGGATGGGGCGCTCGGTGCGCAGTATCTCCAGGAGGTCAAGGAGCTGCTCGAGCACCCGGTGCGGCTGCTCTTCTAGGGACCGTGACCGAGCCCGCCCGGATCCAGCCGTCGGCGCCGCCCGCCCCCGGGCCCGCGCCACGGGTGTGCGTCATCGGCGCCGGGCCGTCCGGGATCGGCGCCGCCAAGGCGCTGCTCGCCGCCGGATTCGAGGTGGTGGTCTACGAGCGAAACCAGGAGGTGGGCGGCAACTGGATCTTCACGCCCGGGCCGAGCCACTCCTCGGTCTTCGAGACCACCCACATCATCTCCTCCAAGGCGCTCTCCCAGTACGAGGACTTCCCCATGCCGGCCGACTACCCGGACTACCCGGGGCACGCGCAGCTCAAGGCCTACTTCCAGGCCTACGCTGCGCACTTCGGCGTGCTGCCGCGGATCCGGTTCGGGGTCGAGGTCCGGTCCGCCGCGCCGCTCGCCGGCGGCGGCTGGGAGCTGACCCTGGGCGACGGGAGGGTGGAGCGCTTCACCCACCTCTGCGTCGCCACCGGGCACCACTGGAAGCCGCGCCTGCCCAGCTACCCGGGCCACTACTCCGGCCGGCTGATCCACAGCCACGACTTCAAGTCGGCCACGCCGTTCACCGGTCAGCGGGTCCTGGTCATCGGGGGAGGGAACTCCGCCTGCGACATCGCCGTGGAGACGGGCCGGGTCTCGGAGCGGACCTGCATCAGCATGCGGCGGGGCTACTGGTTCATTCCCAAGTTCCTGATGGGCCTTCCCACCGACGTGCTCCATGCCCGGCTCCTGCGCAAGCTCCCGAAGGCCATTCGCCAGACGGCGATGAAGCTCACCCTGCGCCTCATCCAGGGGAAGAACGCCGCCTACGGGCTCCCCGAGCCGGAGCACGGGCCGATGGAGGCGCATCCCACCATCAACTCCGAGCTCCTCTACTTCATCCGCCACGGCCAGATTCACCCCAAGCCGGACATCCAGCGCTGGGACGGGAAGCGGGTCGCCTTCGTCGACGGGACGGCGGAGGAGTTCGACGCCATCATCGCCGCCACCGGCTTCGAGACCTCCTACCCCTACCTGCCGGGCGAGGTGGGCGACTACTCCGGGGCCGAGGTGCCCCTCTACCTGAAGCTCTTCCACCCCCGATTCCCGGACCTCTTCTTCATCGGCCTCTTCCAGCCGCTCGGCTGCATCTGGCCGCTGGCCGACCACCAGGGCCAGCTCGTGGCGCGGGCCATCCGCGGTGAATGGAAGCGCCCGGCCGACATCGACTCCGCCATCCGCCGCGAGATCGACCATCCCGACTACGCCTTCAGCAAGACGCCGAAGCACGCGGTGGAGGTGGACTACCACGAGTACCGCAAGCGGCTCCGCAAGGAGATCGCCGGGCGACGTGCCTTCTGACCGGGAGCGGGGCGAGCGGCAGGGTCAGGCGCTGGCCCGCTCGGCCTCGATGCTGCTGGCCGCGCCTGCCTGCGCCGGGAAGCGGAGGGTGAGGGTGGTGCCCCGGGCCCGGGCGCTGGCCACGTCGATGCGGCCGCCGTGGCGCTGGACCACCCCGTAGGCCAGGGTGAGGCCGAGGCCCACCGACTTTCCGCCCCCGCGGGTGGTGAAGAAGGGCTCGAAGATGCGAGGGAGGGCGGCGGCGGCGATGCCCTCGCCCTTGTCCTCGACCTCGACCACCACCTCGCCGCCCTCGTCGCGGGTGCGCACGTGGATGGGCCCGGCCGGGCAGGCCTGGCGGGCATTGCGGAGAACGGCACAGAGCGCCTGGTCGAGCTGCAGCGGTGAGCCGGAGAGCCGTCGCCGTGCGGCCAGGGCCACCTGGACCGCGCCGGGAGTCATGTGCTGGAGCTCGGCGCGAACGGCGCGCGACACGCTGGCATTGACGTCGACCGCCTCCATCCTTCCCAGGTCCTGCCGCGCCAGCTCGCGCAGCCCCCGGACGATGCCCGAGATGCGCTGGGCGCCTTCCAGGGCCTCGGACACGGCCTCCAGACCCTCCGCCGCCTGCTCGCGGACCTCCACCTCGGCCAGCGCCCGGACCGCATCGGCCGGCGCATTCCGACCGCAGAGGCGGGCCGCCCGCTCCACCGCCTCGGCGCTGCCCTCCAGCTCCCGCAGCGTGGTCTGCAGCGACTGGAGATTGGCGATGACGTAGCCGAGGGGATTGTTGATCTCCTGCGAGGCGCCACTGGCCAGCTGCCCCACCGACGCCAGACGCTCGGTGGACCGGAGGCGCTCCTCGAGGGCCCGCTGGCCGGTCACCTCCTGGTAGTGGATGACCCGGCGCCCGTCCTCGCCTTCCTCGGAGAGACGGAAGGCGCTGGCGCGAAAGCGCCGCCCCCCGGGCATGGACAGCTCGGCCGCGGCTCCCGGCGCCGCGTCCGGGCCGAGCGGACAGGCGGGGCAGGGAGCGTCCCGGCCGGCGAAGAGGGCATGGCAGGTCTGGCCGACCACCTCGCGCACGTCGCGGCCCACCGCGTCGGCGTAGGCCAGGTTCGCACGGCGGACGACGAGGCCCTCCTGCAACACGATGGGCTCGGTGATGGCGTCGAAGGTCCGCTCCCATTCCCGCTTCGCCCGGACCACCAGCTCGGTGCGCTCCTCGACCTTGCGCTCCAGCGCGGCGTTGGCGGCCAGGACCTCCGCCCGGGCCTCCCGGAGCCGCTCGGTGAGCTGGGCGTTGGCCACCGCCACCGCCACCTGGGCCGCCCAGGCCTCGAGACGGTGCAGGGTGGCGTCGGCGAACCCGGGGAGCCCCGGCCGGCGCACCAGCTCCAGCGCTCCCACGCAGGAGGCCCCCCGGACCAGCGGAAGGGCGAGCAGCGCCCCGGGTTCCTCCCCGGTGCGGCGCGCGACGGCATCGACGGCCTCGACCGGCGCGTCGCCCTCGGCGTGCACCAGTGGGACCAGGTCGCGGACGGCCAGCTCGGCCAGGCCCACCGCGCGCTCGTCGAGGGGCTCTGGCTCGGGCGGGTCCACCGCCGCCAGCCCCAGCCCACCGCCGGCATCCGCCAGCCACACCGTCGCCCGGTCCGCCTGGGCCAGCGCGCGCGCCCGGACCACGGTGTCGCGGAGGATCTCCGCCAGGTCGGCCAGCGTGTGCAGACCCTGCACCGCGTCGGCGAAGCGCTCCGCGTCCTCCAGACGCTCGGCCAGCGTCGGACCGGCGGCGATGCCCCGCGCCGCGCGGCGCTCGGCCTGGGCATGCTCCACCGCGAGGACCAGGGCGCCGAGGTGGTGGACGGCATGAACGCCGGCGGGGAGCGCGGCCGGGGCGGGCAGGTCGCCCAGGTAGAGGACGGTGGCCGCCCCGGCGGCGCTCAGCCGCGAGACGAGCAGCCGCCAGTTGGGCACCGGCTCGCAGACGACGGTGTCCGCCGCCCCGCCTCCCACCTGCCGGAGCGCCTCGGTCGGCGTCACGTGCCGGACCTCGAGGCCGGCCTCGGTCAGGGTGGCGAGCAGCTCCGCATCCGGAGAGACGGTGGAGACGACCAGGGCGGGGAGGGCGGGGGCCATGGCAGGTCGGGCCCGGCTTCAGCCGAAGGCGAGGGTCGCCCGGTCGTCCAGGTCGACGAGGAGCGCGCCGCTCTCGTCGCGGAGGAGGTCCCGCAGTCCCGGATGGGCGCGTTCCAGGCGGGCGAGCATGCGGCGCTGCTGCTCGACGGTGGCGAGCAGCTGCCGGTTGGCGCGCTCCAGCGCGATCCGGTCGAAGGCCAGGTGGAGCGCCACCTTGAGCTCGGCATCGTCCCAGGGCTTGGTGAGGAAGCGGTAGATCTCCCCGTCGTTGATCGCCTCCACTGCGGTGGAGACCTCGGCGTGGCCGGTGAGCATGATGCGCACCACCTCCGGGTGCAGGGCCCGCACCTCCTTGAGGAAGTCGAGCCCGCTCCGGTTGGGCATGAGCTGATCGGAGAGCACCACGTCCACGCGGGCCTGGCGCAGGACGGCGAGCGCCTCGCTCGGCTCGGAGGCGCTGAGGACGGTGTAGCCCTCCCGGCGCAGCGTGCGGCGGAGCGCGTTCACCACGTTCTCCTCGTCGTCGACGACGAGCACGGTCCTCGGGTCAGGGTTCATGGTCCCCCTCGACCAGGGCAAGGGGTGGGCCAGCCAGGACCCCAGGGGCGACGCGGGGTTGCAGGCTCATCCCCCGGGTCCGGGGAGCGTGCCCGGGGTGCCGCCGACCCGTGAAGGACGGTTCCCTGGGGTCAGGGGCGCGCCCGCACCACCGTCTCGACCAGGTGGGCCAGGGCCGCGTCGGGGTCCTCGCACAGCCCGGCGTGCACCGGGGAGGTCTGGACGACGGTGCTCCGGGGCGAGGTGACCCAGTGGAAGCGCTCGGTGGGCGAGAGGCCGCCGAGCGGTCCGGCGGCCGGGCCACCGTCGCACACCCGGGCGAAGGCCTCGAGGTGGGCCCGCACGGCCTCCAGGTCCACGTCGGGAGCCAGCGCCAGGAGGCGCCGCTCGTCGAGGGCGAAGCGGGCCCGGAGGAAGTCGCGCCCGCGGCAGTGCACCACCACGCCGGCATTGACGAACTCCTCGCGCTCCACGCGCGGGACCACGCGCACCACGGCGTAGTCGAAGGCCTCACGCCCGGGCACGGATGGCCTCTCCGAGGAAGCGCTCGGCGGCGCCCAGGCGCCGGACGAGGAAGTCGCGGTAGGCGGCGCGCTGGCGCTCCGCTCGCTCCAGGCCCGGCTCGGCCGGGAGCCAGGCCTCCGGGATCTGACCGAGGACGTGGTCCAGGAGCGCCGGCGTCCAGCGGGTGCGGAGGAGCCCGGCCATGGCCTCGAGCTCGGAGGCCCAGGCGAGGAGCACGTGGTCGCGGATGGCCGGGAACGCCGACTCGGCCTTGCTCGCCGCCTCCGCCCAGGCGTGGTGGACGTAGAGCGCCGCTCCGTGGTCGATGCACCAGAGCCGGCGGTGCCAGCTGAGGAGGTTCGGGTTCCTCGCCGTGCGGTCGACGTTGAGCAGCGCGGCATCGAGCGCCACCACCCGGGAGGCGACGCTCGCCTCCGGGGCCGGGTCGGCGAGCGCATCGAAGGTCAGCGCCCCGGGAAGGAAATCCACACCGAGGTTGAGGCCGGCGCTGGCCCGGAGCAGATCCCGGATCTCAACGTCGGGCTCGGTCCGCCCGAGGGCCGGGTCGACCTCGATGAACACGACCTCCGGGACGTGGAGATCGAGCGAGCGGGCCAGCTCTCCCACCACCCACTCCGCCACCAGCGCCCGGGGGCCCTGGCCGGCTCCCCGGAACTTGGTCACGTACAGGCCGTCGTCGTCGGCCTCGACGATGGCCGGCAGCGAGCCGCCCTCGCGCAGGGGCGTCACGTAGCGGGTGGCGTTCACCGTCCGGGGCATCGCGGGCCGGCCCCCGAGCTTACCCTCGCCCGCGCGAGCGGTCAGAGTGCCCGGGGAAGGGCTACTGTTTCACGCCGGCCATCAGCGTGGCCTGCTCGGCATCCCGCATGCGCGCATACGCCTCCTGGAGCGCAGCCAGGATGGGCTCGACGCGGTGGAAGTCCTTCTCGTTGCGGCGGTAGGCGACGCGCTGGGCGGGCGTGCTGAGGAAGCCGGCCGCAGTGCAGCGGGCGGCGTCTCGGCCGGCCAGCTCGCCGGACTCGAGGAGACGTGCCACGGCGGCCGCGCCCTCCGCCGTCTTGCGCCGGTAGAGCGCGATGTCCGCGCCGCGCGCCGAGCGCCGGTAGGCGTTCCAGGCATCGAGGACGGAGATGGCTTCGCGGTCGACGCTGACCAGCTTCTGGTGCCGGTCGGAGCACCAGGTGGCGGAGAGGGGGGGCTCCTCGGCCCGGGCGACGGAGGTCGCGAGGACCGCCAGCAGGGCGAGGGAGCGCATCGAGCGGTGGAGGAGCAAGGTGCGCGCCGGGGGGGAGAGCCACGACTCCAGGGGGCTTGGGGCCGCCGGGGGTGGGTCAGTGGCCGTCCGAGAGCCGATTTCGGGTGGCTCCTGACCCCGGGGGGGGGCGCTCTCCGCGCGGAGTGTCGCCGGGCGGAGAGCTCGAAGTGCCGGTGGGTTCGCCGCGGCGGGCCGCCCGGACATTTTCGCGGTTGATGCGCCCTCATCGGCACGCTAAGCAGCCCTCGCCGTCCGGCGGGGGACCGGCAGACCGGGGAGGGCCTCGTGGGGATGTCGTTGGCTGCGGCACTGGCCGGTCCGGGGTACGTCCTCAGCCCGACCGACCTCTTCTCGCCCGCCTCCTCGCCGGCCCAGTCGGTCTACGAGCTGTCGGTCTTCGTGGTGGCCGTCGCCCTGGCCATCTTCGTCGTCGTCTTCGGGCTGCTCGCCTACGCCGTCCTGCGCTTCCGCCACCGGGGGGCCGACGACGGTCGGGAACCCCCCCAGGTCTACGGGAGCACCCAGATCGAGCTCGCCTGGACGATCATCCCGGTGATCATCGTCATCGTCCTCTTCCTCTCCTCGGCGCGGGTCATCGCCGCCGTCCAGCGCCCCACGCTCCCCGAGGACGCGGTCCGGGTCACGGTCATCGGCCACCAGTTCTGGTGGGAGTACCGTTACCCGGGCCTGAACGTGGTCACCGCCAACGAGCTGCACGTGCCGGTCAGCGACCCGGCCCACCCCAGGCCCACCATCCTCACCCTGCTCTCCGCCGACACCGACCACAGCTTCTGGGTCCCTCGCCTGGCGGGGAAGACGGACCTCATCCCCAACTTCCCGAACACCATGTGGATCGACCCGCACCGCACCGGCCTCTACGAAGGGCAGTGCGCGCAGTACTGCGGGACCCAGCACGCCAAGATGCTCCTCCGCGTGTACGTCGACTCCCGCGAGGAGTTCGACCGCTGGGCCCGGGAGCAGGCCCGGCCGGCCTCGCCCGGGGCCGCCGTGTCGCGCGGCCGCCGCCTCTTCGAGACCACCGCCTGCATCAACTGCCACACCGTGGCCGGGACCGCGGCCAACGGCCGGTTCGGGCCGGATCTCACCCACCTCATGAGCCGGGAGACCATCGCCTCGGGAGCGGCGCCGAACACGCGCCAGAACCTCCGGCTCTGGATCGAGAACCCGGACGCGATCAAGCCCGGCTCGCTCATGCCGGCCATGCAGCTCGAGCGCCAGGAGCTCGACGACCTGACCGGCTACCTGCTCACCCTGCGCTGAGCATCCGAGGAGAGCACACGATGTCGACCGAATCCGTGGGATGGACGCCGACCGAGCTCGCCGCCCGCCCCCTGGTCGACCGGCTCCACGGCTGGGTGACCACCGTCGACCACAAGCGGCTGGGCATCCTCTACATCCTCTACGCCATCGTCTTCCTGGTGGTGGGGGGGGTCGAGGCGGTGGTGATGCGCATCCAGCTCGCCCAGCCGCACAACGACTTCGTCTCGCCGCAGGTCTTCAACCAGATGTTCACCATGCACGGCACGACGATGATCTTCTTCGTCGCCATGCCCATCGTCTTCGGCTTCGCCAATTACCTGGTGCCGCTGATGATCGGCGCGCGGGACATGGCCTTCCCGCGCCTGAACGCCTTCAGCTTCTGGCTCACCGCCTTCGGCGGGCTGCTCCTCTACTTCAGCTTCGTGGGCGGCTACGGCCTCTACGGGGCCGGGACGGCGCCGGACGTGGGCTGGTTCGCCTACGCGCCGCTGACCTCGAAGACCTTTTCCCCCGGCCACAGCACCGACTTCTGGACGCTCTCGCTGCTCGTCGCCGGGATCGGGAGCATCGGGGGCGCGGTGAATCTCATCGCCACCATCCTCTGCCTGCGCTGCCCGGGGATGACGCTGGGGAGGATGCCGCTCCTGGTCTGGCTCAACCTGACCGTGGCCGGCCTGGTCCTCCTGGTGATCAGCCCGCTCACCGCCGCCCAGATGATGCTCATGATCGACCGCTACCTGGGTGGGCACTTCTTCGACACCCAGGCCGGCGGCTCGGCGGTGATCTGGATGCACTTCTTCTGGGTCTTCGGGCATCCGGAGGTGTACGTGCTGGTCATCCCGGCCTTCGCCTTCGCCTCGGAGATCATCCCCGTCTTCTCCCGCAAGGCGATCTTCGGCTACCCGGTGATGGTCGCAGCCACGGTGGGCATCGGATTCATCAGCATGGCGGTGTGGGCGCACCACCTGTTCACCATCGGGATGAGCGCGGCGGCGAACACCTTCTTCGTCCTCTCCACCATGGCCATCGCCGTGCCCACCGGGATCAAGATCTTCAACTGGCTGGCCACCATGTGGGGCGGGAAGATCCACTTCCGCACGCCGATGCTGTTCTGCGTGGCCTTCCTCTTCCAGTTCCTCATCGCCGGGCTGACCGGGGTGATGCTCGCCTCGGCGCCGCTCGACTGGCAGCTGGGGGGCTCGTACTTCGTCGTCGCCCACTTCCACTACGTCATCGTGGGCGGGATCCTCTTCTGCCTCTTCGCCGCCTTCTACTACTGGTTCCCGAAGATGAGCGGGAGGATGTACCTCGAGCGGCTGGGGAAGCTGCACTTCTGGCTCTTCGTCGTCGGCTTCCATCTCACCTTCGACTTCATGCACATCCCCGGCCTGCTCGGAATGCCGCGGCGGATCTACACCTACGAGCCGGGTCGGGGCTGGGACGTCTGGAACCTGATCGTCACCGTGGGCGTCGTCTTCCAGGTGGTGGGCATCCTGGTCTTCGTCGGCAACCTGCTCTGGTCGCTGCTCCACGGAGAGCGCGCCGGCAGCGACCCCTGGGATGCCTGGACGCTGGAGTGGTCCACCACCTCGCCACCCCCGGAGTACAACTTCGCCACCGTCCCGGTGGTGAAGAGCCGCCGACCCCTGTGGGACGTGAAGCATCCCGAGGATCCGGACTGGAGGTACGAGCCGGGAGGTGCCGGATGAGCACCACCGCCGTGGCCGCGCCGGCCGGGGGGCTGCGCTGGGAGCTCCCCTCGCCGGGGAAGGTGGGGATGTTCGCCCTCATCGCCGCCGAGTCGGCGATCTTCGTCATCTTCGTCGTCGCCTACCTCTTCTACCTGGGCAAGAGCGTCACCGGGCCGACCCCGGCCATCCTCCACACCCCGGTGTTGATCACCGTCTGCCTCCTCTCCAGCAGCCTGACCATCCATGCCGCCGTGGCCGCGCTCCGGAAGGGGAAGGGCGGCCTCTTCGCCGGGGCCTGGCTCCTCACCTTCGTCCTGGGGGCCATCTTCCTCGGCGGCACGGCCCGGGAGTGGGGCCATCTCATCCGGGTCGAGGGGCTGTGGATCGACACCAACCTCTTCGGGACGACCTACTACTCGCTGGTCGGGTTGCATGCCTTCCACGTCACCGCCGGCCTCCTGCTGCTCGGAACGGTGGCCGTCTTCGCGCTGCTGGGCAAGGTCCGGCGGGAGCACGCCGAGCCGGTGGACATCCTCTCGCTCTACTGGCACTTCGTCGACGTGGTCTGGGTGGTGGTGTTCACCGTGGTCTACGTCATCGGTCGCTGAGGGAGAGGGGCGAGCCATGGCCGGCGAGACGGGCGGAAGCGGGGGGAAGAAGGGCGGCGTGGTCCGTCTGCCGGCGCCCACCGCCTGGCCGTTCGTCTTCGCCTTCGGCCTGGCCCTGGTCTTCGCCGGGATGGCCACCGCCGGGTCGGTGAGCGGACTGGGGGCCATCCTCGCCCTGGCCTGGGCGGTGGGGTGGTTCCGCGACCTCTTGCCGCACGAGGCACACCAGGCGGTGGAGGTCGCCGAGGAAGCGCCGGCCGTGGTCAGCTCGCGGCGCGAGGTGGCCCGGCTGGAGATCGCCCGCGAGCTGGCGCGCGCCTACCTGCCGGTGGAGACCTACCCCGTCTCCGCCGGGATCAAGGGAGGCATCGCCGGGGGCGTGGCCATGGCGCTCCTGGCCATGCTCTACGGCGTCGTCAGCCGGCACGGCATCTGGTACCCGATCAACCTGCTCTCCGCCGGCTTCTTCCCCGCGGCGAGCACCGAGAGCACCGCGCAGCTCGAGACCTTTCAGGCGAGCGCCTTCTCCCTCGCCTTCGGCATCCACCTCGTCACCTCGCTGGTGGTGGGGCTGCTCTACGGGGCGATGCTGCCCATGCTCTCCCGCCGCCCGGTGCTCCTCGGCGGCGTCATCGCGCCGGTGATGTGGACCGGTCTCCTCCACGCCATCCTCGGCATCATCAACCCGGTGCTCGATGCCCGCGTCGACTGGTTCTGGTTCGTCATCTCCCAGGTGGGCTTCGGCCTGGTGGCCGGCGTCCTCGTCTCGCGCCAGCATCGCGTTCCCACCTGGCAGGCGACGCCGCTCGCCCTGCGTGCGGGCATCGAGGCCTCGGGGTTGCTGGGCGAGGACCACGGGAAGGGCCCGAAGCGATGAGGCGCCTGGCCCTGGTCGCGGCGGCGCTGGCCGGGTTCGGGTGCAGCCCGGGCGGCCGCCCCTCCCCGGACGAGGTCGCGGTACGGCCGAGCGAGGTGCTCGACTTCGCCGCGCTCTACGGCACCAACTGCGCCGGCTGCCACGGGATGGAGGGCCGGGGCGGCCCGGCGGTGGCGCTCGGCGATCCCGTCTACCTCGCGCTGGCCGGCGACGCCGTGCTCCAGAAGGTCACCGCCGGCGGTGTGCCATCGACGGCCATGCCCGCCTTTGCCCGGAGCGCGGGCGGCATGCTCACCGACGCCCAGGTCGACGCCCTGGTCCGGGGGATGCGCTCCCGCTGGGGACGGCCGGGCGTCCTCCATGGAGTGGATGCGCCGCCCTACGCCGCTCCTCGGCCCGGCGATGCGACACGCGGCGCGAAGGTCTACGACACCTACTGCTCGTCCTGTCACGGGGCGGCGGGCCGCGGAGGAGCGCGGGGGAGCTCCATCGTCGACGGCTCCTTCCTGGCGTTGGTCAGCGACCAGGCGCTGCGCACCGCGGTCCTCGTCGGGCGGCCGGCCCTGGGGGCCCCCGACTGGCGCGGGAACGTGCCCGGCCAGCCGATGTCGGCCGACGACGTCACCGACGTGGTGGCCTGGCTGGCGGCGCAGCGGCCGGAGTTTCCGGGGCAGCCCTACCCGGGCGGGGGAGTGCGGCGATGACCCTTTCCGAGAGGTTTTCCAGGCGCGGCCTCCTGGTGTGGCTCGGGCTCCTGCTCAACGGGGCCATCGCGCTGGTGCTGCTGGTGCCCATCTTCCGCTACCTCCTCTCGCCGATGCTGCGCGAGCGGCGGGCCGGCTACGTGTCCTGGATCTCTCTGGGCGCGGCGGCCCGCTTCCCCGCCGGGCAGACCCGGCTGGCCACCTACAGAAACCCGGTGGCCCGGCCGGCGGACGGCGACACCGCCGACATCCCCTGCTGGGTGCGCCACGTGGACGGCGACCGCTTCCAGGTGTTCGCCATCAACTGCGCCCACCTCGGCTGCCCGGTGCGCTGGTTCCCGCAGTCCGGCCTCTTCCTCTGCCCGTGCCACGGCGGCGCCTACTACGCCGACGGCTCGCGGGCCTCGGGGCCACCGGAGCGGGGCCTGTTCGAGTACCGCTACAAGGTCGAGCGCGGGGAGCTGTTCATCGAGGCGGGTGACCTGCCCACGCCCGGGGGGCAGAAGCTGGCCAGCCGCGCCACCGGAGGCTCCCGGTGCGCCTGATGGAACGCCTCGGCGCGTGGCTCGACGCGCGACTTCGGATCTCCGGACCCATCCGGGAGACGCTCGAGCACCGCGTTCCTCGCAAGAGCGCCAGCTGGGCCTACGTCTTCGGCAGCGCGGCGCTGGCGGTGTTCGTCCACCAGGCGGTGACCGGGGTGCTCCTCGCCCTGGTCTACGTCCCCTCCGCCGGCGAGGCGTGGGGGGTGCTCCAGATGCTCAACCAGCACGTGTCGGCGGGCTGGTTCATCCGGGCCATGCACGGCTGGGGCTCGAACTTCATGGTGGCCATCGTCCTCATCCACATGGTGCAGGTCTTCCTCTTCGGGGCCTACAAGTTTCCCCGCGAGCTGACCTGGATGGCCGGCGTGTTCCTGCTCCTCATGACGCTGGGGATGGCCTTCACCGGACAGGTGCTGCGCTTCGACCAGGACGCCTACTGGGGTCTGGGCATCGGTGCCTCCATCTCCAGCCGGGTACCGGTCATCGGACCGGCGCTGGTGAATCTCCTCCTCGGTGGGCCGATCATCGCCGGGGCAACGCTGGCCCGCTTCTTCGCGCTCCACGTGTTCATCATCCCCGGGCTGCTCATCGGGCTGGTCGCCCTGCACCTCTTCCTGGTGCTCAAGGTGGGGATCAACGAGTGGCCGATGCCGGGTCGCATCGTCCGCCGGTCCACCTACATCGAGGAGTACGAGAAGGCCACCGAGCAGGACGGCGTGCCCTTCGTTCCGGGTGCCATCTGGAAGGACATCATCTTCTCGGCCGCCGTGGGGCTCTCCATCGGCGTCTGTGCGCTGGTCTTCGGGCCCTTCGGACCGAGCGGGCAGCCCGACCCGACCATCATCCAGACCGCTCCCCATCCGGACTACTTCTTCCTCTGGCTCTACGCGCTGCTGTCCTTCCTCCCACCGGCGGCGGAGACGCCCATCCTGCTCATCGGTCCGGCGGTGGTCATCCTCTTCCTCCTGCTGCTTCCCTTCATCGCCGGGGAAGGGGAGAAGAGCTGGCGCCGCCGTCCGGTCGCCGTGCTCGTGCTCCTGCTCGTGGCCGTCGGGCTGGGCACCCTCACCCGCCTCGGGGAGCACACCCCCTGGAGCCCGGTGATGGACGCCTGGAGCGCCCTCCCCATTCCGCCCAAGGACCTCCAGGGCCGGACCGCGCTCGAGCGCCAGGGGTCGCTCGTCTTCCAGGCCAAGCAGTGCCACAACTGCCACGCGCTCGACGGCCAGGGCGGCCAGCGCGGGCCGGCGCTCGACGACGTGGCCATCCGGCTGACCCAGGACCAGCTCATCCGGCAGGTCATCCAGGGCGGCGGCAACATGCCCGCCTACGGGAAGAACCTCAGCCCGGCGGAGACGACCGCCCTGGTGGCGTTCCTCCTCACGCTCCACCCTGCGGATCAGCCGCCGGCGCGGGATGCGGCCCGGGCCAGCGTGCTCGGCGCGCGCCCCTAGGATGCCCGCCGCCGCCACCGGTGCGGCGTTCGTGGCGGCTGCCCTCCTCCACGGATGGGGATGGCTCCGCCTCCGCGCCGTCCTTCCCGGCGCGGCCTCGCCCCGGCAACCGGCCGCCTTCTCCGCGGGTCTCCTCGTCCTCTGGGTCGCGGTGGCGTCCCCACTGGCCCACCTGGACCACGCCCTGCTCACCGCCCACATGGTGCAGCACCTGCTGATCATGACCGTGGCTGCCCCGCTCCTTCTCTCCGGCGCGCCGCTGCTCGTGGCGGCCGGGGGACTGCTTCCCACGCCGCTCGCGGCGCGGGCCCGGGCGCTCGTCCGGTCCGGCCCGGCCAGGGCGGCGGCGCACCTCGTCACCCATCCCGTCGTCTGCTGGCTCGCCGGGACCGGGGTGGTGCTCGCCTGGCACGTTCCCCGCGTCTTCGCGCTCGCCGCCCGCGCTCCGGACTGGCACGCGCTCCAGCACGCGACCTTCCTCGCCGCCGGCTTGCTCTTCTGGTGGCCGGTGCTCCTGCCCTGGCCCGGGGCGGCCCGCTGGCCCGTCGGGGCGATGCCCCTCTACCTGTTCCTGGCCACGCTCCCCTGCGATGCCCTGTCCGCCTTCCTCGCCTTCTCCGGCCGCGTCGTCTATCCGCAGTACCTCGCCCCCCACCCCCCGCTCGGGCTCACCCCGCTCGCCGACCAGGAGTGCGCCGGCGCGCTGATGTGGCTCTGGGTGACGGTGGCCTACCTGGTCCCGGCGGTGGTCCTCACGCTGCGCCTCCTCTCCCCCGCACCGCCGGGGGCGAGCCTTGATCCTTGATCGGCGAGCCGAAGAGGTGGCCAACATCCCGGCCGGAGGTGGTTTCACACCGTGAACGCCGCGGCGACGGTCGACATCCCCGCCCTCATCAACCGGAGCCGGGTGGGGCGCTTCCAGGTCGGCCTGCTCGTCCTGTGCGGGCTGTGCGTCATCGTCGATGGCTTCGACGTGCAGTCCATGGGCTATGTCGCTCCGGCCATCCTGGCGGAATGGAGGATCGCCAAGGCCACCCTCGGTCCGGTGTTCGGCGCCGGGCTGACCGGGATGCTGGTCGGGTCCCTCACCCTGAGCATCCTGGCCGACCGGATCGGCCGCCGTCCGGTGCTCATCGGCGCCACGCTGTTCTTCGCCCTGTGCATGCTGGTCACCGCGCAGGCCACCTCGGTCCGCCAGCTGCTCGTCCTCCGCTTCATCACCGGGCTCGGTCTGGGGGCGATCATGCCCAACGCCATGGCGCTGGCCGGCGAGTACAGCCCGCTGCGGAGGCGCGTCACCCTGATGATGCTGGTGTCGGTGGGCTTCACCGTCGGGGCCGTCCTGGGCGGGTTCGTCTCCGCAGCGCTCATCCCGGCCTTCGGCTGGCGGTCGGTCTTCTACGTGGGGAGCCTGGTCCCGGCCATCCTGGCCTTGTGGATGCTGCTCGCCCTCCCGGAGTCGATGCAGTTCCTGGTGCTGCGCGGGCGAGATCTGGAGAAGGTGGGGGCGTGGATCCGGCGGATCGACCCTTCCATCGGGGTGGAGACGGGCGCTGGCTACGTCGTGCACGAGGCCGCCGAGAAGGGGGCGCCGGTGGTCCACCTCTTCCTCGAGGGCCGGGCCCGGATGACGGTCCTCCTCTGGATCGTCAACTTCATGAACCTCATCGACCTCTACTTCCTCTCCAACTGGCTCCCCACCATCGCCCGGGATGCCGGGCTGACCACCTCCTCCGCCGTCCTGGCCGGCACCATGCTCCAGGTCGGCGGCACGGTGGGGACCCTGGTCATGGGTCAGCTGATCGACAAGGCCGGCTTCCGGCGGATTCTCGTCCCCTGCTTCCTGGTGGCGGCGGTGGCCATCTTCGTCACCGGCCGTCCGGGGCTGGCCACGGCGCTCCTCTTCGTCGCCATCTTCGTGGCCGGGTTCTGCATCGTCGGCGGCCAGCCGGCGGTCAACGCGCTGGCGGCGAGCTACTACCCGACCACGCTGCGCTCCACCGGCATCGGCTGGAGCCTGGGGGTGGGTCGGATCGGGTCCATCCTCGGACCGGTCCTGGGAGGAGAGCTCATCCGCCGCAGCTGGCCGAACAGCAGTATCTTCCTCGCCGTCGCCGTGCCGGCGGTGGTCTCGGCGGCCATGGTCTGGGCCATGGACCGGCAGGAGCGGCCGGGCGCACCCGCGCCCGCCGAGGAACGTCCGGCCGGCGCCGGCTGAGGGCGAGGAGACATCCGATGGCCACTGCAGCGCGAGACACCCCGGCAGCCGCCCGCCCCTCCGCCCCGTCCGGAGAGCCGGCGGGCGGCTACCAGTCCGGATTCGGAAACGAGTTCGCCACCGAGGCCGTGCCCGGCGCCCTCCCGGTGGGCCGGAACTCCCCCCAGCGGTGCCCCCACGGCCTCTATGCCGAGCAGCTCTCCGGCACGGCCTTCACCGCGCCGCGCGGCGCGAACCGCCGCTCCTGGCTGTACCGCATCCGCCCCGGGGCGAGCGCCCACCGGCCGTTCAAGCGCATGGACAACGGGGCCTGGGTCAGCCGCTTCGGCGAGGTCGCCACCCCGCCCGACAAGCTGCGCTGGGATCCGCTCCCCATCCCCAGCCGCCCCACCGATTTCATCGAGGGCCTGACCACCTTCGCCGGGAACGGCACTCCCACCGCCCAGAGCGGCTGCGGCATCCACGTCTACGCCGCCAACCGCTCGATGACCGACCGCTTCTTCTACGACGCGGACGGAGAGCTGCTCATCGTTCCGCAGCAGGGCAGGCTCCGGCTGGCGACGGAGCTGGGCGTGGTCGAGGCCGGCCCGCTGGAGATGGTGGTCATCCCCCGGGGCGTGCACTTCCGGGTCGAGCTCCCGGACGGCGCGGCGCGCGGCTACGTCTGCGAGAACTACGGCGCGCTCCTCCGGCTGCCGGACCTGGGTCCCATCGGGTCCAACGGGCTGGCCAATCCGCGGGACTTCCTCACCCCGGTGGCCGCCTACGAGGACCGCGAGGGCAACTTCGAGCTGGTGGCCAAGTTCATGGGCAACCTGTGGTCCACCGAGCTCGACCACTCGCCCCTGGACGTGGTGGCCTGGCACGGCAGCTACGCCCCCTACAAGTATGACCTGCGCCGCTTCAACACCATCGGGTCGATCAGCTACGACCACCCCGACCCCTCCATCTTCCTCGTCCTGCAGTCGCAGAGCGACACGGCAGGGGTGGACACCATCGACTTCGTCATCTTCCCGCCCCGCTGGCTGTCGATGGAGAACACCTTCCGGCCTCCCTGGTTCCACCGGAACATCGCCAGCGAGTTCATGGGGCTCGTCCACGGCGTCTACGATGCCAAGGCGCAGGGCTTCGCGCCCGGCGGGGCGAGCCTGCACAACTGCATGACCCCGCACGGGCCGGACGCCGAGACGTTCGAGAAGGCGAGCGCGGCGGACACGACCAGGCCGGACCACATCGTCGACACCATGGCCTTCATGTTCGAGACCCGGTGCGTCATCCAGCCCACCCCGTTCGCCCTGGAGACGCCGCTCCGGCAGCGCGACTACGGCAGCGTCTGGGAGGGGCTGAAGAAGCACTTCCCCCCGGGGGGGGAGTAGCCGCCGGTGCCGGCTCTGAACTCCACCCACGATCCTCGCCTGAGGAGCTGGGTCGAATCGGCCAACCAGGAAGGGTCCGACTTCCCCGTCCAGAATCTGCCCTACGGGGTGTTCAGCGCGCCCGCCCGCCTCGCTCCCCGCGTCGGGGTGGCCATCGGAGACCAGGTGCTCGACCTGGCGCTGCTCGAGCAATCCGGCCTGCTCGTGGCCGCGGCCGGGAAGCGGGTCTTCGAGGCGGGCGCCCTCAATCCGTTCATGGCCCTCGGCCGGCGCGCCTGGACCGAGACCCGGGCCAGGTTGAGCGAGCTGCTCCGCCGGGAGGTGGGCACCCTGCGGGACGACGCGACCCTGCGCGGGCGGGCGCTGGTGCCGATGCGCGAGGCCACCCTGCACCTGCCCGTGGACGTACCCGGGTACACCGACTTCTACTCGTCGAAGGAGCACGCCACCAACGTGGGGATGATGTTCCGCGACCCGAAGAATGCCCTCCTCCCCAACTGGCTCGAGATTCCCATCGGCTACAACGGGCGCGCCTCGTCGGTGGTCGTCTCCGGGACCCCGGTGCGGCGGCCCAATGGTCAGACCAAGGCGCCGGACGCGGCCCGCCCGAGCTTCGGACCGTGCCGCAAGCTCGACCTGGAGCTGGAGACGGCCTTCCTCGTCGGCGTGGGGAGCGCGCTGGGCGAGCCCATCGCGGTGAGCGAGGCGGAGTCGCACATCTTCGGGATGGTCCTGCTCAACGACTGGAGCGCTCGGGACCTCCAGCAGTGGGAGTACGTCCCGCTCGGTCCCTTCAACAGCAAGACCTTCGCCACCTCCATCTCGCCCTGGGTGGTGACCCTGGAGGCGCTCGAGCCGTTCCGGGTGGCGAGTCCAGCCCAGGAGCCCGAGCCGCTCGCCTACCTGAGACAGGTGGGGAGGAATGCCTTCGACATCTGGCTCGAGGCGACGGTCCAGCCCGAGGGCTCGGCGGCGCCCACCACCCTCTGCCGCACCAACTTCAAATACCTGTACTGGACGATGGTCCAGCAGCTCGCCCACCACACCGTCTCCGGGTGCAACACGCGGGTCGGCGACCTGATGGCCTCGGGCACCATCAGCGGGGCGACGCCGGACTCCTACGGGAGCCTCCTCGAGCTGACCTGGAACGGGCAGCGGCCCCTCACGCTCGCCGACGGGAAGACACGCACCTTCCTCGAGGACGGCGACGAGCTGGCCATCCGGGGCTGGGCGGAGAAGGACGGGATCCGCATCGGATTTGGCTCGGTCCGCGGTCGCGTCCTCCCGGCGCTCCCCCTCGCCGATAGGACTTGACAGGAGTCAATCCCGGTTGTCATGCCCCGGGACGCGCCCGGCGTTGCCCTCGGGCGCGAGGAGGGATCGATGCAGCTCAGCGCGCGCAATCAGCTCCAGGGGACCGTCAAGTCGGTCAAGACCGACGGACTGATGGCCGAGATCACGGTCGACGTGGGCGGGCAGGAGCTGGTCTCGGTCATCACCCGGACGTCAGCGGACCGTCTCGGGCTGAAGGCCGGCCAGTCGGTGACGGTGGTCATCAAGGCCAGCGAGGTCCTGATTGCCAAGTAGACGGACGCTGCTCGGCCGTCTCGGGCTGGCGCTGGCGCTCAGCGCTCCCCTGGCCCACGCCGC
>DASPUU010000038.1:0-7776 GCA_035622755.1 Myxococcaceae bacterium | reverse complement strand
CGCATTGCCCGCCTTCCAGGCGGCCCACCCGGACCGCCAGCCCGACGCCGAACGCTGACGTCGCGAACAGGAACCGCCACCATGCCCAAGCTCGAATCCCTCGGCCTCCTCGGCATCGAAGCCGCCCACTGGTACGTCCATGATCTGGAAAGGAGCCGCCGCTTCTACACGCAAGGGATGGACTTCGCCGAGGTCGGCGAGAGCGACCCGGACCTGACCGCCAAGGGCCGCCAGAGGAGCGTGGTCTTCGCCGCCGGCGACGTGACCCTCATCGTCAGCCAGCCCCAGGGCGAGGGCGGCCGCGCGGCGCGCTGGCTGAGCAAGCATCCCGACGGGGTGGGAACGCTCTGGTTCCGGGTGAAGGACGTGGAGCGCACCTTCAAGCTGCTCGAGAAGCGCGGAGCGACGATCATCGACGACATCCGGCGCACCACCGACGACCGGGGCGGCAAGCTGGCCTGGTTCTCCATCACCACGCCCTTCGGGGACAGCACCTTCCGGTTCGTCCAGCGCGACGGCTACCGGACGCTCTACCCGGGGATGGTCATCCACCCGCAGCCGCGGGGCGGCAAGAACCGCTTCGGTTTCACGCACGTCGACCACGTCACCTCGAACTTCCAGACCCTGCTCCCGGCCATCCTCTGGATGGAGAACGTGCTCGGGCTGGAGCAGTTCTGGCAGATCGAGTTCCACACCGGCGACTCGCAGGAGCGGTTCGAGCAGGGCTCCGGGCTGCGGAGCACGGTGATGTGGGACCCGGAGTCCTCGGTGAAGTTCGCCAACAACGAGCCGAGCCGCCCCAACTTCAAGGCCTCGCAGATCAACATCTTCCACGAGGACAACCGGGGCGACGGAATCCAGCACCTGGCGCTGGCGGTGAAGGACATCCTCCCCGCGGTGGAGGGGCTCCGGGCCACGAGGATGGTCGACTTCATGGAGACCCCGGACACCTACTACGACAATCTCCAGAAGCGCCTCGAGGTGCTCAAGATCGGCCGTATCGACGAGAAGCCGGAGGACCTCCGCCGGCTGCGCATCCTCATCGACGGCGGCAAGGAGCACAGCTACCTGCTCCAGATCTTCATGAAGGACGCGGCCACGCTCTACCACGAGCCGGGCGCGGGGCCGTTCTTCTACGAGATCATCCAGCGCAAGGGCGACCGGGGGTTCGGCGCCGGGAACTTCCGCTCCCTGTTCGAGAGCATCGAGCGCGAGCAGCGCTCGCAGGGCCGGATCTAGCCTCCGGCACTTGACTGAACGCCGGTTCAGGACGAGGCTCGGCCGGCCGTGGCCAAGCCCCGCCCCTGGTCCAATCCCCCCAACCCCTACCACTCCACCGCCCTGGAATACGTGGGCGAGATTCCCCTGGCGCGGGTGCACGTCCACCGGGACGCCTCGCGCAGCGTCCTGGCGCACAACGACAGCCCGGACGTCGGCTTCGACTTCAGCGTGAACCCGTACCGCGGCTGCATGCACGGCTGCGCCTACTGCTACGCGCGCCCGGGCCACCAGTACCTCGGCTTCGGCGCCGGGACGGATTTCGAGACCGAGGTGGTGGTGAAGCGCGACGCGGCGGCGCTCCTGCGCCAGGCGTTCCAGAAGCCGTCCTGGAAGGGGGAGCTGGTGGCCTTCAGCGGAGTGACCGACTGCTACCAGCCCCTGGAGGCCTCCCTGCGCATCACCCGCGCCTGTCTCGAGGTGTGCGCCGAGTTCCGGAACCCGGTGGGCATCATCACCAAGTCGCCGATCATCGAGCGAGACGTCGACGTGCTCCAGGAGTTGCACCGAGTGGCCTCGGTGTCGGTGGGGGTCAGCGTCCCCTTCTTCGACCAGGCGGTGGCCCGAGCGCTGGAGCCGGGCGTGGCCACTCCCCGCCGCCGCATCCAGACCATCGAGACCCTGGCCCGCGCGGGCATCCCGGTCGGCGTGAGCGTGGCGCCGATCATCCCCGGCCTGGACGAGGACGTGCCGCGCATCCTGGCCGCCGCTGCCCGGGCCGGCGCCACCGCCGCCGGCTACGTGCTCCTCCGGCTTCCCGGGCCGGTGGCCCAGGTGTTCGAGGAGCGCCTGCGCGAGGCGCTCCCCCTCCGCGCCGAGCGCGTGCTCCACCGCATCCGGGAGACGCGCGGCGGAAAGCTGTACGACGCCCGCTTCGCGGTGCGCGGGCGGGGCGAGGGAACGTACGCCCGCGCCATCGGGCAGCTCTTCGAGGCCACGGCGCGCAAGCTGGGGATCGCCGCCGGCGGCTGGGGCCTGGGCGAGCGCCCGTCCACCTTCCGCCGCCCGCCGGCGCCGGAGCCGCAGCTCCCCCTCCTCTGAGGGCGCCTACCAGACCTCGCAGCGCGGGGAGCGGACCATGGGCTGGCCCGCCCGGCAGCCGAAGGCCTCCTGGAAGACGGCCAGGTTGGAGAGCGGCCCCTTCACCCGCCACTCGGGCGAGGCGTGCGGATCCGTCTTGGCCAGCATGCGCATCGCCTCCGGTCGTCCCTTGCCGCACCAGGCCTGCGCATAGCCGAGGAAGAACTGCTGCTCGGGGGTGTAACGCGCGGGCTTCATCTGCTCCGGGTGGAGGCGGGTGTAGGCCTGGAGGGCGCGGAAGGCGAGCTTCAGCCCGCCCAGGTCGGCGGTGTTCTCGCCCAGGGTGAGCGCGCCGTTGAGCTTGACGTCGTCCACCGAGACGTAGTCGTCGAACTGGGCCTTCACGCATCCGGCCCGCTCCTCGAACAGCTTTCCCGAGGCGGGCGTCCACCAGTCGGTGAGGTTGCCCGAGGCGTCGAACTTCCGCCCCTGGTCGTCGAAGCCGTGGGTGATCTCGTGCCCCACCACCATCCCCATCGCGCCGAGATTGACCGCCGCCGAGGCGTTCCGGTCGAAGAAGGGAGGCTGGAGGATGCCGGCCGGGAAGACGATCTCGTTCCGCGGCGCGCTGTAGTAGGCGTTCACCGTGGGCGGGGTCATCCCCCACTCGGTGCGATCGAGCGGCTTGCCGATCTTCCTCAGCTCCCGGTCGGTCTCGAAGGCCCGCGAACGCCAGCTGTTCCCGAGGAAGCTCCGCTCGTCGATGACCAGCCCGTCGTAGGTCTTCCACTTGTCCGGGTAGCCGATCTTGTTGGCGATGGCCCGGAGCTTGGTCCGCGCTCGCTCCTTGGTCGCCTCGTCCATCCAGGTCAGCTCGGCCAGGTTGGCCTCGAAGGCCTGCTCGATGAGGGCCACCAGCTCGCGGGTGACCCGCTTCCCCTCCTCGCCGAAGGTCGCCTCGACGTAGGCCGCGCCGAGCGCCTCGCCGAAGGCCCGGTCGGTGGCCAGGACGCACTTCTTCCACCGGGGGAGATCCTCCTTGGCCCCGGAGAGGTTCTTGCTCTCGAAGGCGAAGCGTTCCTCCTGGAAGCGCTTGGGGAGGGCGTTGAAGCTGGCGCTGGCCACCCGCCAGGCCAGGTAGGACCGCCAAGCGGACATGGGCACCTGCGAGATCATCGTCGAGACCTCGGCGAAGAAGGGCTCGTGCTGGACGGTGATCGCCGTCACGTCGGGCGCCCCCACCCGGGAGAGGAACAGGTCCCAGTCGAACGCGGGAGCGAGCTTCTTCAGACCCACCCGTTCCACGCGGTGGTAGGTCTTGTTCGGGTCGCGGCGCGAGACGCGGTCCAGGCTGGACTGGGCCAGGCGCGTCTCGAAGGCGAGGACCTCGGTCGCCCGGCGATCGGCGGCCGCCGGCGCCTCGCCGAGCAGCACGAAGACCGCCTTGACGTGCTCCCGGTAGGCGGCCCGGATGGCCTTCATCTTCGGATCGTCGAGCAGGTAGTAGTCGCGCTCGGGAAGGCCGAGCCCGCCCTGGAGGAAGCCGCCGATGACCAGCGTGGCGTCCTTCGAGTCCTGGGTCGAGTCGAAGACGAAGAGCGGACGCGCCCCGGTGCGCTGCAGCCGCGCCGCCTCGGAGGCGATGGCCTGGCGCGTGGAGATCCGACCGATGCGCTGCAGCTCCGCCTTGAGCTCGGGCACCGCCCTCTCGAGCTTCGCCTCGTCCATGCACGAACGGTAGAACGTCCCCACCGCCTGGCCGTAGCGCATCCCCGCCGGCGGCTTGCCGGCTGCCGCCGCCTCGAGCAGACCGCGGAGCGTCTCCTGGTTCTGCTCCTCGATGACGTTGAAGCTGCGCACCCAGCGGCTCCGGTCGGGCGGGATCTCCGTCCGGTCGAGCCAGCTGCCGCAGGCGAAGCGGAAGAAGTCCACGCACGGGTCGGCCCGCGCGTCCATGGCCGAGGCATCGAGCCCGGCGGGCATCGGAAGGGCCGCCGGCGGCGTCGAGGGGCCCGCGTCCGGAAGGGCTGCCTGCGGCACGGCCGGGGCGACCGGCGCGGCTGCGGGCGGCGGCGGTGCCGAGGAGGCCGGCGTCTGGCAGGCCGCCAGCGCCAGCAGGGTCAGGGGCAGGACACGACGCATGGCACGGGACCTCTCGCGGGCGGGCGGACGAAGGCCGCGCACCCTAGCGGAATCGGGCCTGCCACACACCCGGGGGCGACGGGGGGCCCGCTCCGGGTCGCCCCGGGTCAGCCTCCGAGCAGCTTCCGTTTCAGGTCGGAGTCCGCCGGGTCCTTCCCCAGCCAGACCGCGAAGAGGGCCTGCGCGAAGTCCTGGCCCTCGAGGACCGTCGGCGTGGCCACCCCGCCCACCACCGTCCCCTTCCCCGGGAGGTAGCTGAGGATGAGCTCCTGGCCGGACTTGAGGTCGGGGATGGCCGCGGCCAGCTGATCGAGGCGGGCCTGCAGCGCCGGGAGCTCGGCGCTCGAGTTCTTGGCGAACCCGTCCTGGATGGCCTCGATGATCTTCTCCCGGCCCACGTCCCGGACGAGGTGGAGGGTGATGCTCTTCGGCTGGTCCGAGGTGATGAGCTTGTCGGCGTTGAAGGTCGGCTTCTGGGCATAGAGCCCGGCCACGTAGACCCGCACCATCCACTTGGTCCGGACCCCCATCCCGATGAGCTTCATCTCCCTTCCCTCCACGGAGACCGTGTCCGGGAGGGTGACCCCATCCAGCTCACGGGCCGCGGACGCGCCCGAGGCGAGGAGGACGCAGGCTGCCGCCGTGAGGACCGTCGCGCGCATCGGAGTCTCCGGGCTCAGCCGTTGGCCTTGGCGAACTTCTCCATGAAGCCGACCAGGGTGCGGATGTTGTCCGGGGTGACCGCGTTGTAGGCGCTCACCCGGATGCCGCCGGCGCTCCGGTGCCCCTTGAGGCCGACCATGCCCGCCTTCTTCGCCTCGGAGACGAACCTGTCGTCGAGCGCCTCGGTGGCCAGCCGGAAGACGATGTTCATCGCGCTCCGCGAGTCCTTCTCCACCGGCGCGCGATAGAAGCCGCTCATCCGATCCAGCGCGCCATAGAGCAGCTCCGCCTTCTCGCGGTTCCACCGCTCCATCTGGGCCAGGCCGCCGACGCTCTTGATCCAGGCCAGGACGTTGCGCACCAGATAGATGCCGAAGGTGGGGGGCGTGTTGTAGAGCGAGTTGGCCTCGGCGTGGGTGGAGTAGCGAAGGATCTTGGGGATGTCCTTCCTGCCGCGTCCGAGGAGGTCCCGGGCGATGATGACCACCGTCACCCCGGACGGGCCGATGTTCTTCTGGGCCCCGGCATAGATGAGGGCGAACTTCGACACGTCGATCTTGCGCCAGAGGATGTCCGAGCTCATGTCGGAGACGAGCGGAACGGCGCCCACGTCCGGAAACACCGGCCACTGCGTCCCGAAGATGGTGTTGTTGCTCGTCAGGTGGACGTAGGCCGCCTTGGGGTCGAGCTGGAGCTCGGCCTGCCTCGGGATGCGCGTGTAGCGCTTGTCCGGTCCGGCGGTGGTGGCCGCCACGCGGGCGGTGCCGAGGATCTTCGCCTCCTCGAGCGCCTTCTCGCTCCACACCCCGGTGAGGATGTAGTCCGCCGAACCCTCGCTGGGGAGGAAGTTCATCGGCACCTGGGCAAACTGGAGCGACGCTCCCCCCTGGAGGAAGAGGACCTGGTGGGTGGCGGGGATGCCGAGCAGCTCGGTGAGCAGGGCGATGGCCTCGTCGTGAACGGCCTCGAATTCCTTGCCCCGGTGGCTGTGCTCGAGGATGGACATCCCCGAGCCCTGGAAGTCGATGAACTCGTCCCGCGCCCGCTCCAGGGGCGGAAGCGGCAGGCCGGCCGGGCCGGCGTTGAAGTTGATGACGCGCATGGGGGGCCTTCTAGCAGGGCGGGTCGGAGGAGGGGAGCACAGCTGCTGGCTCCCCGGACCGGGGCGCGCTCTCCTCCCGTGCAGCACCGGAGGCCCCGGGGAAGTCGAGCTTCCCCGGGGAGGGCTGGACCGGCCGCCGGGCTACTTGGCCATCGGCAGGGCGCTCGGCGCCGGCGCCAGGGCGATCTCGATGCGGCGGTTCTGCGCCCGGTGCTCCGGCGAGTCGTTGGGAACCAGGGGCTGGAACTTCCCGTAGCCCGCCGCCGCCAGCTGATTTCCCGGGATGCCCTGCGACTCGAAGAAGTGCACCACCGCCAGGGCCCGCGCCGAGGACAGCTCCCAGTTGGAGGGGAAGGCCGCGGTCTTGATCGGGATGTCGTCGGTGTGACCGCCGACGCGGAACACCCGGTCCTGGACCTTCTTCAGCGCGTCGGCCACCTTCTTCAGCTCGGCCAGGCCCTCCTTGTGCAGCTTGGCCGAGCCGGAGGGGAAGAGCACCTTCTCCGGGAGGCGGATGGACACCAGGCCCGCCAGCTCCGCCACCTGGACCTTCCCGGCAGCGGTGTCCACGGCGAGCGCGGCATTCATGGTCTGCATGTCCGCGCTCTGCTGCTCGGCGGTCTTGGCCTGCGCCTGGGCGGCCGCAGCGGCCTGCTTCAGGCCCGCCACCTGGCCGTTGAGCGAGTCGATCTTGGCGTTGGCCGCCTTGAGCGCCGCGTCGCTGTCGGCGGCGGCCTTCTTGTACTTCTCGCCGTCGGCCACCGCCGCCTTGTACTGCTCCTCGGAAACGCCACTGCAACCGGACACTGCCAGGGCTGCGCCCAGGGCAAGGGCCGTGAAGCGGATGCTCTTCTCCATGTCTGTCGACTCCCTCCTCGAAGGGCTGGTTGGTTGGTGCTGCGAGCCGCTCGGCTACTTCTTCTTCGGCGGCTCGACGGCGATGGCGAATCCCTCGGTGTAGGTGAGAGAGACGTCATCGCCGACCTTGACGTTGGTCAGCGCGGCCGGGTCCTTGACCTTGAAGATGGCCTTGTTGCCCTCCGGGCCCTGGACGGTGATGTGCTTCTTGTCCTTGGCGATGGCGGTGATCTTCGCCTTGATCGTCACCTGCTTCACCTCCGCGCCGGCGGGCAGCTCGCCGGGCGTGGCCGTGGCCACGGCCTCGCCGGCGGCGGCCTCGGGGGCGCCGGGCTTGGTGAAGCGGATCGCCACCGCCTCGTAGTACTTGGCGACGATGATGTCTCCGACCTTGACCTGGTCGAAGTTCTTGACGTCCTTGCTGACCCGGTAAGTGGCCTGGGTCCCGTCCGCGGCCTTGACCGTGATCACCCGGCCGGGGATGTCGATTCCCACCACCGTCACCTTGGCGGTGATGACCACCGCCGCCCCCGCCGCCGGGAGCGGCTTGGTGTCGGCCCAGGCGGCCGAGGCCAGCATGAGCCCGACCACCGCACCCAGGACTGCCGTCACTGCGCGACGCATGTGTGTCCTCCTCTGCTGAGAGATCGAAACCCGGCTCAGCGCCGGCCCCCACCATGAAAGCCGCCCCATCCGCCCCCCCCGCCCCCGCC
>DASPUU010000037.1:0-2455 GCA_035622755.1 Myxococcaceae bacterium | reverse complement strand
CGGCTGCCCGTTCGCCGGCGCGGGGATGGGCAAGGCCGCCGGGGAGGCCGGCGTCGCCGCGACGCGGGAAGCGGGCATCGGCGGCGGGGTGGGGAGGGGAAACAGCTGGGGCGGGGAGGACGGCGCCGCGCCGGCGGCGGGGGGCGCTCCGCTCAGCTGGGACCAGGGCTCGTGGACGTTGCGGCGCGGGGTCCGGGCGCCCGGCTCGACGTGGAACCGACCGCGGTGAATCTTCAGCGCGTGCCGGACCGCCTCCGGACCCTCGCGGCCGTCGAAGCGGGCGTCCACCAGCGCACCAGCGTCGATGAAGAAGATCCCGGTGGCGTCCCCGCCCGAGGCGCGAGGCACGGCGACGGCGACGGCGGCCGTCTCGCCGGACCGGCAGTAGAAATCGACGACGTCGGCAAACGTGGTCTCGGTCAGGTCACCGGTCTTCGGGATGGGTTTCATCGGGAGCAGGGTGCATGCCCCGGCGGGGCGGCATGGCCGCTGCCCAGAAATCGTATGGGATTGCCCGCCGATGCCCGCAAAGCCGACACCGGCGTGGACGGTGGTCGCCGGGACCACCCGCGCAGGAGTTGTCCGACAGCCGAGGGGCCTCCCCGGGGCGGCAGTGACCTAGCGGAGCCGGGACCAGAACCCGGCGGCGGGGGCGGGCGGGGAGGCCGCACGCTTCCCCTCGTGGCAGTGACACCGCATCTCCGGCGGCACCCCGCGGAGGGCCTGCTCGACGTGCGCCCCGCACCCTGACCAGGTGGGCTTTCCGCACTTCGAGCAATGGACGCGCTGGCACATCGGTCTTCTCCGTGAGCTGGCTTCGTCCGGTGAGAGCCCGGGCCCTCCGGGAGCGATTCGCCCGTCGGTCCGTCGAATCGATCGTCGCGCGCGGCGGCTCCCACCGGCCGAATCGCTCGTCACCTCGGAGATCGCCTTGTCCAGCTCCTCGGAGATCGTCGTCACCCTCGCCGGGAACCGGCGCGTCGACGCGCTGGTCGGTGCCCATCGCCTGCACACCGATCAGCCACGCGACAACGGCGGGGACGACACGGCCCCCTCGCCGTTCCAGCTCTTCCTTGCCTCGCTGGGCACCTGCGCCGGCATCTTCGTGCAGGGTTTCTGTGCGCGGCGGAACATCCCGTTCGAGGAGATCCGGATCCGCCAGCGGGCCGACATCGACTCGGCGGGGACGCTGCGCGGCGTGGCGCTGGAGGTCGAGCTGCCTCCGGGATTCCCCGAGCGGTACCGCGAGGCACTGATCCGAGCGGTGGAGCAGTGCTCCGTGAAGCGCGCCATCCAGGCCCAGCCGAGCTTCACCGTCCACGCCATCCCGGCAATGGAGGCGAAAACCGGTTAGCTTCCGGCGGGCATGGCCCGCACCGACGCCGAGCTGATCGCCGCCGCCCGCCAGGGCGAGGGCCCGGCCCTGGACGAGCTCCTGGCCCGGCACGAGAAGCAGGTCTTCCGATTCGGGCTCCGGATGTGCGGCTCGGAGGAGGACGCCCGCGACGTGCTCCAGGAGACGCTGCTCGCCGCCGTCCGGGGGCTGCCCGAGTTCCGCGGCCAGGCCGATCTCTCCACCTGGCTGTACCAGATCGCCCGGAGCTTCTGCATCAAGGCGCGCCGCCGCCGCGTGGGCGAACCGGCCGACAAGGTGGCTCTCCACGAGCGAGAGGTCCAGGAGGTGCCTTCGGAAGAGGCGACGGTGGATGCGCGCGTCCACGCCCGGGAGATCGGCGACGTCCTCCAGACGGCCATCCTCTCCCTGCCGGAGAGCTACCGGGAAGTGATCGTCCTCAAGCACGTGGAGGGGTTGACCGCCGAGGAGGTGGCGGGCGTGCTCCACCAGGACGTCGCTGCCGTCAAGAGCCGGCTCCACCGGGCCCGGGCGGGTCTGCGCGATGCCGTGTCGACCCTCCTCGGCCAGGAGGCCTGGACCCGGGAGACCGAGCCCTGTCCGGAGCTGGCCGACGAGCTGTCCAGCTACGCCGCCGGTGACATCGACCAGGCCACCTGCGCGCAGATCGAGCAGCACCTCGCCCGCTGCCCCCGCTGTGCCGGCGCCTGCCAGACCCTGCAGCGGACGGTGTCCCTCTGCCGCCGGATTCCCGGTGATGCCGTGCCCGCTCCGGTGCGCACGGCGGTCCGCCGGGCGCTGGGTGAGGCACTGCGCGCATAGCGTGCGTCCCGGGGAATCTTTCGTCCGCGCCGAATCGGACCTCTCTCCGCCGGGCTCTCACCTCGAGTGCATGCTCCGCGGACTCCTGCCCGGCTGGGCCTTGCCCTGTGCATCGCCACCGCTGTGGCCTGCCGTCCCGCCGGCCCGGGATCGCCGCCGGCCGAGCTCCCCGTCCGGACGGTGCGCCTCGTCGAGCCCCGATCTCGAGGCGAGCGTCCACAGGCACGCGGAGCACATCGCGGCCGGAACGTGCCCGCTCCCGCCGGCGCGCGGGTGTCG
>DASPUU010000036.1:0-5337 GCA_035622755.1 Myxococcaceae bacterium | reverse complement strand
GCTTCTCCTCGCGGTCGACCACCGGCTCGGAGAACAGCCGCGGCAGGGGGACGGCGAAGAGATTGGTGGCCGAGCTCGGGACGTGCTGGAGCTCCTCGGGGAGCGCCTCGGCGGTCGCCGTCTGCGCCCCGAGCAGCTCGCGCGCCCGGTCGCACTTGGGGTCGAGCCGGAGCGCCTGCTCGAAGAGGCGCCGGGCGCCGTCCAGGTCCCCGCTCATCCGGAGCCACAGCCCCGCCTCGACGAGCTGGATGGCGCGATCGCGGCTCACTTCGTCCTCGCCCCCAGCCGCTCCAGCACCCCGATGAAGAGCGTCCGCGTCTTCTCCAGCTGGTCGATGGTGTCGGCGAGGAGGATGAGGTCCTCGCTCTTCATCGCCGCCCGGCCGGCGGTCAGCACTCCCTCTGCCTTGCGGAGGGCCTCACGGCCGAACTCGCTGCTCCCGGTGAGCTGGCGGACCTGGGGCATGAGCGCCTCCACCTCGCGGGCGACGTTCTCCAGCGCGCTGCGCTTGAGCGTCACCTCCGACGAGGTCCGGGCCTCGAGCAGGAAGTCGCCCTGCTCCTCGAGGATGTTCTTCAGCTCGGTGTCGGTGAGGCCGCCCGAGGCGGTCACGGTGATCGACTGCTGGAGCCCGGTCTCCCGGTCGCGCGCCGCCACCGAGACGATGCCCTCGGAATTGATATCGAAGGTGACGTCGATCTCCACCTCACCGCGCGGGGCGAGCCGGAGGCCGGAGAGGATGAACTCGCCGAGGAGCTCGTTCTGGTGGGCGACGTCGCTCTCCCCCTGGAG
Organism: Myxococcaceae bacterium; assembly: GCA_035622755.1. GTDB lineage: Bacteria > Myxococcota > Myxococcia > Myxococcales > Myxococcaceae > JADGRA01. Next base: position 4,545 of record DASPUU010000036.1, on the reverse strand, counting down.
GACCATGATCTTCACCGTCGTCTGACCGTCCCGGCTGGTGTGGAAGGTCTCGGTGACGGCGGTGGGGACGGTGGTGTTCCGGGGGATGAGGCGGCGCGTGTAGCCGCCGGCGATGGCCACCCCCAGGCTCTGGGGGGTGACGTCGAGCAGGAGGACCTGGCTGTCGGGCCGGAGCAACGCATCGGCCTGGATGGCCGCGCCGAGCGCCACCACCTCCTCCGGATGCACGCCCTTGGAGGGCTCCTTGCGGAAGTGGCGGCGGACCAGCTCCTGGACGATGGGCATCCGGGTCATCCCGCCCACCAGGATGACCTCCTTCAGGTCCGGCGGCCGGACCTTGGCCTCGCGCATCACCTCCTCGGCGATCTGCACCGTGCGCTCGGCCAGGTCGTGAGTCAGCTCCTCCAGCTTGCCCCGCGACAGCGTCGCCTGGAGGTGCAGGGCGGACGTGCCCCCGGAGGGAGTGTAGAGGAAGGGGAGGTTGATGGCCGTCTCCTGGACGGTGGAGAGCTCCATCTTCGCGCGCTCGGCGGAGTCCTTCAGCCGCTGCAGGGCCATCCGGTCCTTGCGCAGGTCGACGCCGTGCTCCTTGGCGAACTGCATCACCAGCCACTCGATGACGCGGTTGTCGAAGTCCTCTCCGCCCAGGTAGGTGTCCCCGCCGGTGGCCACCACCTCGAAGACGCCCTTGCTCACCTCGAGGATGCTCACGTCCAGCGTGCCCCCGCCGAGGTCGAAGACGGCGATCTTCCCGTTCACCGTGCGGGCGAAGCCATAGGCCAGCGCCGCCGCCGTGGGCTCGTTGATGATCCGGAGCACGTCCAGGCCGGCGATCCGCCCGGCATCCTTGGTCGCCTGGCGCTGGCCGTCGTTGAAGTAGGCGGGCACGGTGACCACCTCCTTGTTCACCGGCCTTCCGAGCTGGGTTTCGGCGTCCTTGCGCAGCTCCTGGAGGACGGCGGCGGAGATCTCCGGCAGCGACACGGCGCGGTCGCCGAGCTGGACCCGCACGTCGTCGTGCTCGCCGCACACCAGCCGGTAGGGCAGCACCTCGCGGGCCTTCTGGATCTGCACCGAGCTGAACTTGCGTCCGATGAGCCGCTTGCTCGCGTAGACGGTGTTCTCGGGATTGGTGATCGCCTGACGCTTGGCCAGTTGGCCCACCAGCCGCTTGCCCCCGCTGGTCACCGCCACCACCGAGGGGGTGAGGAGCTGGCCGGTGCGGTTCTTGATGACCTGCGGCTGGCCGTCCTGGACGATGGCCACCACGCTGTTGGTGGTTCCTAGGTCGATGCCGATGACGGGTTCGTGTTCGGCCATGCCGCCCCTGGGCCCTTACGTCCAGCGGACCTTCTTCAAGAGAGCCTTCGCCTCGGCGTGATCCGGGTCCTGCTCGAGCACCGTCTCGGCGAGCCGGCGCGCGACCTTGGTCATCCCCAGCAGCTGGCTGATGTGGGCGAGCAGCATCAGGCTCGGGACGTGCTTCGGCTGGAGCTCCACCGCCTTCTGCGCCAGCTGCCGGGCCGGCGCCAGCTCCCCGGCGCGCAGGAGGACCTCGGCGCCCTCGCGGGCGGCAGCGTGCGCCGTCGGGTCGAGCACGAGCACGGACCGGAAGGCGGCGGCGGCGGCGGCGGTATCTCCCATCGAGGCCGCCTGGCGTGCGCGATCCAGCTCGGACGCTGCGCGCTCGGCATTCTTCTTCGATTCCGCCGCCTGGCGGATGCCGGAGGCGGTCTGGCGGGGATCGAGCTTGTTCGCCTTGTGGAGGAGCCCCAGTGCACGCTCCGGAGCGCCGGACTGCAGCTGGGTGCGCGCCTCGTCGACCAGCTTCCGGGCCTGGGCCCCGCGCGCCAGGTAGGGGTGCCGGGCGAGCCGGGCGCGCCGCTCCGCCTGCCGCTCGGCATCCTCGGCGGCGCTGGGCGTCCGCGGCGGCGCGGCGGCCGCTGTGGCCGCTGCCGCCGCCACCCGCAGGCGGGGATGCGCCCGCAGGTATTCCGCCCGCTTCTCCTCGTCGGTCAGGGTGGCGTGGGCGTCGGCCAGGCGCTTGAAGATGCGCTCCAGGCGCGCCTGGTAGCTCCCCAGGTTCTTCCCGTAGTAGCGGTCCGGATGGAAGACGCGCGACGCCTCGAAGTAGGCGGCTCGGATCTGCTCCACCGTGGCGCCGGGGCGAAGCCCGAGCACGGCGTAGTGGTCGCCGTCCAGGGCCTCCTCGCGCGCGAGGATCTCCCGCTTTCGGTCCGCGGGCAGGTCCACTGGCTCGGCGAGCGCCGCCTCCACGTCCTTGCCCGGCGCCTCGTTCTCCCTCAGCACGTGTAGAACGACTCTAGGGGTCGGGAGGAAAGGCTTGTCAAATCGCGGGTGTGGAGCCCAGCGCCCGCCGGAGCGCCTGCAGGCCCTGGTCGATCTCCTCGCGGGTCACGAGGTAGGAGGGCGCGAAGCGGAGGGTCCGCTCGCCGGCCAGATTGCACAGCACGCCGAGCTCCCGCATCCGCCCCACCACCGGCCCGGCGTCGGCGGCCAGCTCCACCCCCAGGAGCAGGCCCTGTCCCCGGGCCTCGACCACCTCAGTGGGGCGCTCGGCCCGGAGCGACCGGAGCCCGGCCAGGAAGTACTCGCCCTGGGCGCGGTTGGAGGCGAGGACGGCCGGGTCCGAGGCCAGCGTCACGGTGGCCAGGCCGGCGGCGGCGGTGACCGGGTTGCCGCCGAAGGTGCTCCCGTGGGTCCCCGGCTGGAGAGACTGCCCCGCCTCCTCGGTGCACACCATGGCGCCGATGGGGAGCCCGTTCCCGAGGCTCTTGGCCAGGCTGAAACCGTCCGGCCGGATGCCGGCATGCTGGAAGGCGAACATCCGTCCCGTCCGCCCGATGCCGGTCTGGACCTCGTCCACCAGGAGGAGGGCTCCCACCTCGTCGCACAGCGCGCGGAGCGCGGCCAGGAATCCCTCCGGCGCCGGGCGCACGCCGCCCTCGCCCTGGATGGCCTCCACCAGCACCGCGGCCGTGCGGGGTCCCACCGCGCGCCGCACCGCCTCCATCTCTCCGTAGGGAACGTGGAGAAAGCCCGGCGGGAGCGGCTCGAATCCCTTCTGGTACTTGGGCTGGCCGGTGGCGGTGACGGTGGCCAGAGTCCGGCCGTGGAAGCTGCGCTCGAAGCAGACGATCTCCACCCGGTCCGGCTGGCGGCGATCCTTCTGGACCTTGCGCGCCAGCTTGATCAGCGCCTCGTTCGCCTCCGCCCCGGAGTTGCAGAAGAAGACCCGCTCCAGGCCCGAGGTCTCGACCAGCTTCTCCGCCAGGGCGATCTGGGGCTCGCTGTAGAACACGTTGGAAACGTGCCAGAGCCGGTCGAGCTGCGCCTTGACCGCGGCGGTGATGGCCGGGTGGCAGTGGCCGAAGGGGAGCGTGGCGATTCCCCCGAGCAGGTCGAGGTACTGCCGCCCGTCGGCGTCCCAGACCCGCGTCCCCTCCCCCCGCTCCACCACCACCGGCTGCTGCTTGTAATTCTGGAGAAGGTGCGCCCGGGCGCGCTCCATCCACGCCTGACTGTGGACGGTGGAGGCACGCTGCACGGCGGCGACGGGGGCCTGCGGATCGAGCACGGTGGAGATGACCTCGGCTGGAGGGCTCAGAGGATATACCGCGAAAGGTCCTCGTCCTCGACGACCGAGGCCAGCCGCCGGCGGACGTAGGCGGCGTCGATGCGTTCCTCGCCCCGGTTCCCCGGGTCGCTGGCGGAGAAGGAGACCTCGTCCAGGAGCCGCTCGAGCACGGTGTGCAGGCGGCGGGCCCCGATGTTCTGGGTGCGCTCGTTGACGGCGTGGGCCACCGCGGCCAGCTCGGCGATGGCGTCGTCGGTGAACACCAGCCGGACGCCCTCCGTCTCGAGCAGCGCCGTGTACTGGCGCAGCAGCGAGTTCTTCGGCTCGCGGAGAATGCGCTCCAGGTCGCCGCGGACGAGCGGCTCGAGCTCGACGCGGATGGGGAAGCGCCCCTGGAGCTCGGGGATGAGGTCCGAGGGCTTGCTGACGTGGAAGGCCCCGGCGGCGATGAAGAGCACGTGGTCCGTCTTCAGCTGCCCGTACTTGGTGGTCACCGTGCTTCCCTCGACGATGGGAAGAATGTCCCGCTGCACTCCCTCGCGCGAGATGTCCGGCCCACCGTGCAGCCCTCCCTCCCGGCTGGCGATCTTGTCGATCTCGTCGATGAAGATGATGCCGTTGGATTCGGCCCGGCGGAGCGCGTCGCGCGTCACCCGCTCCTGGTCCACCAGCCGCTCCGATTCCTCCCGGGCGAGGAGCTCCAGCGCCTCGGTGACGCTCACCGTGCGGCGCCGGGTGCGCTGCAGTCCGGGAATGGACCGGAACATCTCCGCCAGGTTGGCGCCCATCTCGTCCAGGCCCGGACCGGAGAACCCGCGCAGCACCGCCGCCGGTGCATCGGCCACGTCCAGCTCGACGGTGCGATCGTCGAGCGTCCCGGCGCGGAGCTGAGCCCGGAGCTTGTCCCGCTCGGCGTCGGAGAGGCGGACCGCGGGCGCCAGCTGGAA
>DASPUU010000035.1:0-3488 GCA_035622755.1 Myxococcaceae bacterium | reverse complement strand
GCCTTCGCCTCGGTGGAGACGGCGGTGGAGGCGATGCGCGCCGGCGCGGAGAACTTCCTCACCAAGCCGCTCGACCCGGCCACCGTCCAGGTGGTCCTGGACAAGGTGCTGGAGAAGCGGGAGCTGGCCCGCGACGCCGAGCAGCTCCGGGCCCGCGTCCGGGAGCGCTTCCGCATCGAGTCCATCGTCGGCGACAGCGCCGCGCTGCAGGCCATCTTCGACGTGGTCAAGCGGGCGGCGCCCACCAAGGCCACCGTCCTCCTCCTGGGAGAGTCCGGGACGGGCAAGGAGCTGGTGGCGCAGGCCATCCACCAGGAGTCGCCCCGCCGGGACAAGCCCTTCGTCAAGGTCAACTGCGCCGCCCTCTCCGAGACGCTGCTCGAGTCCGAGCTCTTCGGGCACGAGCGCGGCTCCTTCACCGGGGCGGTCGGCCGCCGCGAGGGCCGCTTCGAGCTGGCCGACGGGGGAACGCTCTTCCTCGACGAGATCGGCGACATCGCCCCCTCGGTCCAGGTCAAGCTCCTGCGCGTCCTCCAGATGCGGGAGTTCGAGCGGGTGGGCGGCACCCAGACGCTCAAGGTGGACGTGCGGGTGGTGGCCGCCACCAACCGGGACCTCGCCGCCGAGGTCGCCGCCGGAAAGTTCCGGGAGGACCTCTACTACCGGCTCAACGTCGTGGCCGTGACCCTCCCCCCGCTGCGCGCCCGGAAGGGCGACATCCCGGCGCTGGTCTCCCACTTCATCAAGCGCTACGCACAATCCTACGGGAAGCCGGTGCGCGGGCTCCTCCCCGGGACGCTCAACGCCCTCCTCCGCTACGACTGGCCGGGCAACGTCCGGGAGCTGGAGAACGTCATCGAGCGCGCGGTGGTGCTGGCCACCGGCGTGGACATCACCGCCGATGACCTCCCCCCGGTGCTCACCGGGCCCGGGCCGGCCCACCCCCGGCCCGGCTCGCTCATCCCCGGCGCGACGCTGCGGGAGATCGAGCGCGAGGCCATCCTGCGCACGCTGGAGGTGGTCGACGGCAGCACCTCCCGGGCGGCGGCCATGCTCGGCATCAGCCCGCGCAAGATCCAGTACCGGCTCAAGGAGTACGCGGCCGAGGATGCGAAGCGGCAGACGTCCGAGAGGAAGGAGGCGGCGCAGGACGACGGTTCCGGGGAGTCGCGGCGGTGAGGGTCGTCGCCGCCATCCGCTTCGTCGAGGCGGCGGCGGTGGCCGAGGCCGCGGCCGGCATCGCCCGGCGCCTCCACCAGCCGCTGCACCTGGTGCACGTCCTGCCCGCGGAGGCGGCCCAGGTTCCCGGCGATGCCGCGCGCGCCTTCGTCAAGGGGGCGCTCGACGCGCTGGCCCGCCGGCTGGGGACGGACGGCCTCCCGGTGAGCGTCGAGGTGGCCACCGGCGAGACGCACCTCGAGCTCCTGGCGGCGGTGACGCGGGCACCCGCCTCGCTCCTGGTGCTCGGGCGGCCACCGCCCGAGGCCGGGCGGGGCCGCGGCGGGACGGTGGATCGGCTCTCCGAGGAATGCACCGTCCCCATGCTCGCCGTCCCCGCCGCCGAGCCGTTCGCCTCCTGGGGCCCGGGCCATCCGCTCCGCATCGCCGTGGGAGTCGACGCCTCGCCCCCCACCGTCGCCGCGCTCACCCTGGTGGAGACGCTGGCCTGCGCCGGGCCGGTGGAGCTGATCGCGGTGCGCATCGTCTATCCGCTGTACGACTGCCGCCGGTTCGGCCTTCCCCTGCCCTCCGACTACCAGGAGATCGGCCCCCAGCTGGCCGCCGCCCTGGGGCGGGAGGTGGACGCGGTCATCGCCCGGGCCCGCGCCGCCAGCGCCGCCACCAGCGTGCGCTTCCACCCCAGCCTGGGGCGGGCCGCCGATCCGCTCGTGGAGCAGGCCGCCGAGGCGAGCGCGGATCTCCTGGTCATCGGGACCCACCACCGCCGCGCTCTGGGCCGGCTGTGGAGCGTGTCGCACCACGCCCTGCGGCTGGCGAGGATGGCGGTGGCCACCGTGCCCGCCTCCGGGGCCGCCGCCGAGGGCGTGCACGCCTTCCGCCGGGTGGTGGCGGCCACCGACTTCTCGCCGCTCGGCGACCGGGCGGTGGCCCTGGGCCGGGCGGCCCTGCACGCCGGCGGGACGCTGCACCTGGTGCACGTCGCCCCCGCGCCGCCCAAGGCCGAGGAGGAGGCGGCTTTGCTCGCCCGGCTGACGAGCCTGGTTCCCGACGGCGCCGACGGCATCCACGTCGAGGCGGAGGTCCGGGTTCGCCACCAGCCGCCCGGCTCGGATGACGCGGCCTGCATCCTCCAGACGGCGGAGCGCGTGCGGGCGGACCTGATCGCGGTCGGGGCGGGCGGGAGGTCCACGCTCCTCTCCGGGCTGCTCGGCTCGGTGGCCACCCAGGTCATGGCCGGCGCGCACCTTCCGGTGCTCATCGCTCGCCCGCCGGAGTGACCCCGGGCGCGCCCTCGCGCTCGGCGCCTTCGAAATCCCCCACCGCCGACCGGGGACGGCCTATGGTCCGGGGCCCATGCAACAGGCCGCGTCTTCCCCGGCCCCGCGGCGCTTCGGCCAGACCGTCCGGCGAGACGCCTGGTGGGCCTGGCCGTCGGTGGTGGCGGTGCTGCTCGTCACCTTCATCGGCTACGCCACCTGGGCCGCGTTCCAGAACGCTCACTACACCTACGGCCCCTACCTCTCCCCCTTCTACTCCCCCGAGCTCTTCGGCGACTCGCCCCACGCCTGGTTCGGACCGAAGCCGGGACTCTGGCCGGGCTGGCTCCCCTTCTCGCCCGCGCTCCTCATCCTCGGCGTCCCGGCCGGGTTCCGGCTCACCTGCTACTACTACCGGGGCGCCTACTACAAAGCGCTCTGGGCCGACCCGCCGGCCTGCGCCGTGGGCGAGCCGAGGAAGACCTACCTCGGCGAGCGTTCCCTGCCGCTCATCCTCCAGAACGTCCACCGCTACTTCCTCTACCTGGCGCTCCTCTTCCTGCTCATCCTCGCCCGCGACGTGTGGGAGGCGATGTGGTTCGCCGACCCGGCCACCGGCAAGGCCTCGTTCGGCGTGGGCCTGGGCACCGTCCTCCTCGCCGGCAACGTGGTGCTCCTCGGCGGCTATACCCTGGGATGCCACTCGCTCCGCCACCTGGTGGGCGGGGGCCTGGACCGCCTCTCCGAGCATCCCGCGCGCCGGATGACCTACGCCTGCGTGAGCTGCCTCAACCGCGGGCACATGCGCTGGGCCTGGCCGAGCCTCTTCTCGGTGGCCTTCTCTGACGTCTACATCCGCCTCTGCTCGATGGGCATCTGGACCGACCCGAGGCTCATCTGATGGCCGAGTACCAGGCATTCGACCACGACGTGCTGATCATCGGCGCGGGCGGGGCCGGGCTCCGCGCCGCCATCGAGGCGGCGGCCAGCGGCGCGCGGGTGGGGGTGGTGTGCAAGTCCCTCCTCGGAAAGGCGCACACGGTGATGGCC
>DASPUU010000034.1:0-4951 GCA_035622755.1 Myxococcaceae bacterium | reverse complement strand
CGATGGCAGAGCGCGGGCGAGCTGGAGCGCGCCCTGGCGGACGTGGTTCGGGCCACCACGCGCTCGCTCGAGGACACCGACGTCGGTGCCTACCTGCGTCGCCTCTTCCCCGAGGAGTCGGGCGCGGCCGAGGTGCGGGAGGCCTTCGACTCTGGATCCGCCCCCCGGATGGCCTCACCCCAGGCGGTGACCCAGGAGCCCGCCCCGCCGCCGGACCGCTCGGTGTCGGTGGACCTGGACCTGTCCGCCCCGGAGCCCGCGGCGGGAGGCACCGCCACCCGGTCACTCAGCGATGCCGAGCGGACCGGCACCCGGCGCCGCCGCCGCGCGCTCGCAGTCCTGGCGCTGCTCGCCCTGGTGGCCGCCGGAGGGGTGGCGGCGGCCGCCCTGCGCGGCATCAAGGCGCCGGCGGTGGAGCCGGTGACCGGCGGAGTGGGGGAGGCGGCCCCGGCGCGCATCCCTCCGCCCGAAGGTGCCTCGGCGGCGGTGCCCGCCCGGCCCCCCGAGCCGCCCCCGCCGCCGGCGGCGACCACCGAGCGAGCCGCGCCGCCGGCTCCGGCGCTCGGCCGGCTGACCGTCCGGGTCCGTCCCTGGGCCGACGTGTGGATCGACGGGGCGCGCCGGGCGGCGATCCAGGGCAGCGAGAGCTTTTCGCTTCCCAGCGGCCCTCACCGCGTGGTGGTGCGCGGCCCGGCCGGCGCCACCAGCTCCTTCCGGGTCACTGTTCGCCCCGGCCGCACCACTGTTCTTCCCCCCTCGGGCGGCCCGCTCGACGTCAGCGCCGCCCCGGCGGCCGCCCGCTGAAGCGCCCGACCCACGCTGTCCCGGCCGGGCGGCCTCGCCCTCCAGCTAGGGGCTCTTCTTGTTCGTCCAGGTCGTCGTCGTACCCTGGAGCTTGTCTTCGTCCTTGACGTGCATCGTCGCCCCGTCCTTGGCCACGGTCATGGTGATGACGTCCGTCACCTTGTCGAGGCGCTTGTCCGTCTCGATGATGGTGCTGTTGTTCACCTTCTTCAACGCCACCAGGGTTTGCCCGGGGTCTCCGGCCACGGGGTAGTATTTCCCGTCGAACTTCGCGTCGTAGCTCTGGCCGGTGAGATTGCTCATCGTCAGGCCGTCGGCGGTGGCCTTGAAGGTCACGGTGAGCCCGCTGCTGGAGATGCTGTCGACCTTCTCCGGACGCCAGGACCCGGAGATGGGGTCCGAGCCCTTGGGGCCGGCGGCGACGCGCGTGGACCGGCTCGCTCCCGTCACCGGCTGGGTGCCCGTCTCGTCGCGGAAGTTGAAGGTCAGCGTCTTTCCGTCGGCGGACACGGAGAGGCTGTTGACGAAGGTGGTCTTCCCGCCCTTCTTGTAGGTGAGCTCGACGGAGCCGGGACTCGCCACCTTCACCGCCACCGAGTCGTAGTAGGCGTGGCCGGCCACCGGCTGGTCGGTGCCATCGGCCTTGACCTTGAACGGGGGCGTCGCCGTCTTGGCCTGAAACACTCCCTGGTCGAGGACGAAGACGTCGGGTTTCTTCGAGAGAACGATCGAGTCCGTCTGCGCGACCCAGGTTCCGTCGAACGGACTCCCGGCCAGTGCAGCCAACGGCCCAAGAAGCACGAGAAGCAGCGCTGCTCTCATCGCCATCCATCCTTTCTCGGTGCGGGTGAATTCCGGCGGAACGCCCACATCTCTCGTTCCGGCCGCCGAAGCGGGCGGGAATCTACACGTGCTCGGGGGCGTCAGGGTACGGACCTGGAGCGGTCGTCGCGCCCAGATGACTGGGCGTGTGGGCCGGCCGGGCGGACCCGGGGCCGGTCCACCGAGGACCGCACCCAGGGCTGGCCTCCCGGCGGTCCGCTGAACACCTGATCCGTTCCCCGGGAGGTCCCGGGCTCCACCGCTTGACGCCCGACCCGCGAGGGGAAGATACTCTGAGGAGTCCATTCAGTAGCATCCATTCAAACTGCGATACTCAATGGAACTCCTGGCCCCTCGAGAGATCGCACGCATCGAGCGCGATCACGCGCGCGGGCTCTCCGCCGGGAAGATTCTGGAAATCTTCAGGCCCCGCGGGGTGCGCCTCTCCGAGGCCACCTTCCGCAAGTACGTGCAGGCCGGGCTCCTACCGCGGAGCCGCCGGGTGGGACGTAAGGGGAAGCACCGGGGAAGCCACGGCCTCTACCCGGTGGAGTCGGTCCGGCGCATCAATGCCATCAAGAAGATGATGGCCGCCGGGCTCACGCTCGAGGACATCAAGCGCTCCTTCGTCTTCTTCAAGAACGCCATCGACCAGGTGGAGCGTGGGCTGGGGGAGACGCTGGGCGGGCTCTCCACCGAGCTCGAGGTTCGACCCCTCGGAGTGGCACACCGGCGGGCGCTCCAGGCCGAGCTGATTCTGTTGCGCCGCCGATCCGAGGCGCTGGTCCGTGACCTGTCCCGGCTGGGGAGCGTGCTCACCGCGCAGCCGGCACCGGCCGAGGAGCTCTCGCTGCAACGGCCTCCCCGGGGGACGGCCGACGACCGCTGAGACTGGAGGAGGGAAGCGATGAACGAAGCGAAGGCAGGGCACGTCGAGGAGGCACCGGCACCGGAACGGGGATCGGAGCGCCGCCGCTCGCGGACGATGTCCCGCAAGGAGATGGCGCGAGACCTGCGGCGCCGCCGCTTGACGGGAGAGATGGAGCCGGAGGAAGCCGAGCTCCTCCGGGGCATCGAGGCGATGCGTCCGCGGACCCGGGCGGAATGCGTCAATGGCCCGCGGCCCTGCCTGTTCGTCTCCTGCAAGCACAACCTCTACCTGGACGTGAATCCGGAGACCGGGTCGATCAAGCTCAACTTCCCGGACAAGGAGATCTGGGAGCTGGAGCACACCTGCGCGCTCGACGTGGCCGAGAAGGGCGGCATCACGCTGGAGGAGGTCGGGGCGATCATGAATCTCACCCGCGAGCGCATCCGCCAGGTGGAGACGCGTGGGCTGGCCAAGCTCAGGGAAGCCACCGAGGAGTAGCAGCGGCAGGATCAGCGGACCGGCGAGACCCGGGCTCATTCGTTGACACCCCCCACGGCGGCGTGGTGAAGACTCGCCACCTCCCCTTCCCCGGAAGGATTGCTCTTTGCTGGCTCTCCTCAGCGTCTCCGACAAGCGCGGGCTCGTCCCGTTCGCCGCCGGTCTCGTCGAAGTCGGTTTCCAGATCCTGAGCACCGGAGGCACGCTCCAGGCGCTCCAGGGCGCCGGCCTTCCGGTGCGCAAGGTCTCCGAGCACACCGGGAGCCCGGAGATCCTGGGAGGTCGGGTGAAGACCCTCCACCCCCGCATTCACGGCGGGCTGCTCGGCCGTCCCGAGCTTCCCGAGGATCGCTCGGCGATGGAGGCCCACGGCATCGCTCCCATCTCCGTCCTGGCGGTCAACCTCTACCCGTTCCGCCAAGCGGCGGCCTCGGGCGCGTCCGAGGCAGAGGTCCTGGAGAACATCGACATCGGCGGACCGGCCATGGTGCGGGCGGCGGCCAAGAACTGGGAACGGGTGACGGTGCTCGTCGATCCGGACGACTACCCGGTGGTCCTCGACGAGCTCAAGCGGGAGCGCGCCACCTCGCCGTCCACCCGCGCCCGGCTGATGCGCAAGGCCTTCGGCCACACCGCCGCCTACGATGCCTCCATCGCCGAGTATCTCCAGTCGCGCGCCGGTGAGGCGTTCCCCGGCGAGTTCAGCGCCTCGTTCCGCAAGGCGCAGGACCTGCGCTACGGCGAAAACCCGCACCAGAAGGCCGCCTTCTACCGGGCCTACCAGGGGCCACGGGCTCCCTCGGTGGGTTTCGCCGAGGTCCTCCAGGGCAAGGAGCTGTCCTACAACAATTTACTGGACCTCGACGCCGCGCTCGCCCTGGCGCTCGAGTTCCCGGATGGCCCGGCGGCGGTCATCGTCAAGCACAACACCCCGTGCGGTGTGGCCCTGGCCGAGGGGCTCGAACTCGCCTACCGCACGGCGCGGGCGGTGGACGAGGTTTCGGCCTTCGGCGGCATCGTCGCTCTGAACGGCGAGGTGGACGCGGCCACCGCCCGGGCCCTGGCCGAGACCTTCCTCGAAGCAGTCATCGCCCCCGGGTACTCCGCCGGCGCGCGGGAGCTGCTCGGGGCGAAGAAGAACCTCCGGCTGCTCGACGCACGCGCCGCCTGGCCGGCCGGGGCACGCGCCGTCCCCTCGCTCGAGCTCCGCAGCATCTCCGGTGGGCTCCTGGTGCAGGACCGGGACGCGGTCGAGCCGCCGCTGGAGTGGAAGGTGGTCACCCGCCGGGCCCCGACACCGGCCGAGGAGGCCGCGTTGCGCTTCGCCTGGCGGGTGTGCAAGCACGTCAAGAGCAACGCCGTGGTCTTCTCCACCGCGGATCGCCTCCTCGCCGCCGGCGGCGGGCAGACCAGCCGCGTCGATTCGGTGAAGATCGCCGCCGGACGCGGGGGGGCCGCTCTCCGGGGCAGCGCGCTGGCCTCGGACGCCTTCTTCCCCTTCCGCGACGGGCTGGACGAGGTGGCGCGCGCCGGGGCAACGGCGGTGATCCAGCCGGGGGGCTCGATGCGGGATGCGGAGGTCATCGCCGCCGCCGACGAACATGGCCTGGCGATGGTCTTCACCGGCGTGCGGCACTTCCGCCACTGACGAGGGGAGCCACGATGCGGCTCGCCTGCGAGAACTGCGCGGCCGTCTACCTCATCGACGATGGGGCGATGACCTCGCGCGGTATCCGGGCCCAGTGTCCCCGCTGCAAGAACATCCAGTACGTGCCGCCACCCCGCGACCCCTCGGTGCCAGTGGCGGTGGCGCGGGCGCGGGAGATGGCCAACCCCATCTCGGTGAGCCGTCCCCCGGTGCCCGGCCGGGAGGAGGAGCCCGAGGCGGAGGCCAAGAGTCAGGTGGCCCGGGTGACGCTCACCACCCGGGTGGTGGCCCGGCCACCCGCCCCGCCG
>DASPUU010000033.1:0-6019 GCA_035622755.1 Myxococcaceae bacterium | reverse complement strand
CGGATCGTCGTCGATCGCCCCCGCGTAGCGGACCATCCCCTGCTCGTCGATGACGAACATGTGCGGCGTGGTCTTCGCTCCGTAGGCGTGCCCCACCGCGCCGCTCGGGTCCTGGAGCACCGGGTAGGGGAAGCCTTGCTCCTTCTTCCAGGCCGCCGACTTCTCCGGCGTGTTCGAGTAGGTCGAGTCGATGGCCAGCCACACCACCTGCTTGCCGAGCGCGGCGAGCGTCTTCTGCATCGTCTTCGACGTGTAGTGGCGCTGGACGAAGGGGCACTCGGGGTTCGTCCACTCCAGGACCACCACCTTCCCGCGGTACTGGGTGAGCGAATGCTGGAGCCCGGACTCGTCCGGCAGGGCGAAGGTCGGAGCCGGCTGCCCCACCTCGACCGGGGAGCCGACGGCTGGACCTGCCAGGGCCAGGGAGCCCAGGACGATGGCGACGAATGCGTGCTTCATGGGCGGGCGGCCTCCATCGGTGAAAGGGCTGGCCCGGGACCGGCGGACACCGGGCTCCGGGCCCGGACCAGAGCGTCCACCACGCGGGTCTCGGTGAGCAACTCCGGCAACACCTCCGGAGCCGCCGGACGGTGGGGGCTCCAGACCAGGTAGAGCGGAATGCCGGCCCGGCCCCGGGCAGCCAGCTCGGCAGCGATGAGCGCGTCCGGCCTCGTCCAGTCCGCCACCAGGAGCCGCGTCCCGGTCGCCGCGAGCGCCTGCCGCACCGCCGGGCGAGCGAGCACCGTCCCCTCGTTGAACTTGCACGTCAGGCACCAGTCGGCGGTGAAGTCGACGAACACCGGGCGGCCCGCGCGGAGCTCGGCGGCGACCCGGTCCGGGCTCCAGGGCGCTGCCGGCGCCGCCGGCGATCCGGCGTCGAAGCGCAGGGTCGCCGCCCCGGCGCCGAGGAGCAGCCCGGCCGCCGCGACGTAGGCGAGCCGCGCCCGCGGCCCGTTCTGCCAGCTTCCCACCACCCAGGCTGCCCCTCCCACCGTCACCAGGAAGGCGAGCAGGCGGGCGATCCCCTCCACTCCCCGGAGCCCCCCGAGCACCGAGACCAGCCACGCCGCCGTCCCGAGGAGGGCAAAGCCGAGCAGCGCCCGCATCCGCTCCATCCACGCCCCCGGCCGCGGGAGCAATTCCCCGAGCCTCGGGACGAGCACCAGGGCACAGAACGGAACCGCCAGGCCGAGACCGACGAGGAGGAACACGACCACCACCACCGCGGCCGGGGCGGCCAGGGCAACGCCGAGGGCCGCCCCGAGCAGCGGCGCCGTGCACGGCGTCGAGAGCACCACCGCCAGCGCTCCCTCCCCGGCGCTGCGCCAGGCTCCGCGGGCGCCGTCGACGGCACCGAGCAGCCCGCTCCCGGGGGCGCCGAGGTGGAAGACGCCGAAGAGATTGAGCGCGAAGGCCACCATCAGCGCGGCCAGGCCGGCGACGAAGAGCGGCTCCTGGAACTGGAAACCCCACCCCACCGCCCGACCGGCGGCGCGCAGGACCAGCACCCCCACCGCCAGGACGAGCATCGTCGCCGAGATGCCCAGCGTGTAGGCCAGCGCGTGGCCCGCGGCGCGACCGCCCCCGGCGTGCACGGTGCGCACGAAGCCATAGGCCTTCAGCGCCAGCACCGGAAAGACGCAGGGCATGAGGTTGAGGAGCAGGCCGCCCGCGAACGCGAAGAGGAGAGCCCAGGCCAGCCCCACCCCGCTCGCCGGACGCGCGGGGGCCACCCGTCCCGCCGGCTCCACGTTTCCCAGCGGAAGCTCGACCTCCACCGCCCGCTCGGGGGTACCGGCCAGGCGGAGCACGCCGCGGAGCACGAACGGGCCGGCGGCCGCCTCGGGGAGGAGCTTGCCGGCGATGCGGAGCCTTCCCGGCGCCTCGGGCGCCGCCTCGACGGCCAGCGAGGAGAGGCCGGCCATCCGGTCGGGGACGAAGACATCGCGCCGGGCGACCGCCTGGGGCCTCCCCTCGTCGTCCGAGGCCTCCACCTCGGCGGAGAAGGCCGCACCGGGGACGAGGGGCGACAGATGGACCAGACCGAGCTCGACGTCGGCGGCCCGCGCCGGGACCGGAACGCGCGCCCGAGCAGCCTCGAGGAGCGCCGTGGCCGGCGCGTCGGCCGCCGGCTCCAGCCCCACCTCGAGCTCCCGCTCCAGGGCCAGGCTGGCCGGGATGCACTCCACGTCGCAGACCAGCACGTCGACCAGCGCCTGGAGGCGCACCGAGCGGCCGCCGAGCGCCCCGGCACGGGCAACGGCGAGGAGCACCACCTCGTCCGAGTACCCGTAGGTGGTGATCGACCCGTCGGGGCTTCGCAGCACCGCCGGGACTGGCCATTGCAGCGTGCCGACCTCGATGCCAGGAGCCGTCCAGCTCACCTCGCTGGCCAGGCCCGCCTCGCCCGGATTCCGCCAGTAGACGTGCCAGCCCGGGGCCATCCTGAGATGCACGCCCACCCGGAAGGTGTCCCCGGGCGAGACGCGCCGGAGCTCGGAGAGCAGGGTGACCTCCACCCGGGGGACGCCTCCCTGCAACGCCCCGGAGGCGGTCGGGCCGCTCCCCGGCCGGGGCGACGCCGCCGCGCCGCCCGCCAGGGCCAGCGCGCAGAGGACCGGAGGCAGCCAGCGCACGGAACGACAACAGCTCATCACTGTCCGCCGTTCCCGCCGCGCCGACGGCTCGTCCTGGCCTCCGGACTCCGCCGCGCGCGGGCCGAGGGGCGTCCTCCGGGCACGTCCGTTGCTTCGCCCACCGCGATTCGCGCCGCGCCCGGTCCGGGCGCGCCTTCCGGAGGAGCCCCGCCGATGAGCAAGTTGAGCGACAAGCTGAAGGCGGTCGCCGCCGCGGTGGCGGCCATCGAGAAGCAGTTCGGCAAGGGGGCGGTCATGCACCTGGGAGGCGACGGCGAGCAGCCGCGCGTCCCGGTGATTCCCTCCGGGTCGGTGACCCTCGACCGCGCGCTCGGCGTCGGCGGATACCCGCGCGGGCGGGTGGTGGAGGTGTTCGGCAACGAATCCTCCGGAAAGACCACCCTCGCCCTGCACGCCATCGCCCAGGTGCAGGCCCAGGGAGGGGTCGCCGCCTTCGTCGATGCCGAGCATGCGCTGGACATCACCTACG
The DNA here is from genome assembly GCA_035622755.1 of Myxococcaceae bacterium. Lineage (GTDB taxonomy): Bacteria > Myxococcota > Myxococcia > Myxococcales > Myxococcaceae > JADGRA01. The sequence continues at coordinate 2,893 of DASPUU010000033.1, read as the reverse complement.
CCCGGCGCCTCGGTGTCCGACCCCAGGAGTTGCTCGTCTCGCAGCCGGACACCGGTGAGCAGGCCCTGGAGATCACCGAGCAGCTGGTCCGTTCCGGCGCCGTCGACCTCATCGTCATCGACTCGGTCGCGGCGCTCGTCCCGCGGGCGGAGATCGAGGGCGAGATGGGAGACCCGCACATGGGCGTGCAGGCCCGGCTCATGAGCCAGGCGCTCCGCAAGCTCACCGGGGCGGTGAGCCGCTCCGGCACGGTCATCCTCTTCATCAACCAGATCCGCATGAAGATCGGCGTCATGTTCGGAAGCCCGGAGACGACCACCGGGGGCAACGCCCTCAAGTTCTACGCCTCGGTGCGCCTCGACATTCGCCGGGTGGGCAACATCAAGGACGGCGAGGCGGTGGTGGGCAGCCGCACCCGGGTCAAGGTGGTCAAGAACAAGGTCGCCCCACCCTTCCAGGAGGCGGAGTTCGACGTGCTCTACGGTCAGGGCGTGAGCCGGGCCGGCGAGGTCCTCGACCTCGGGGTCGCCGCCGGGCTGATCGAGAAATCCGGCAGCCACTTCGTCCTCGACGGCGAGCGCATCGCCCAGGGACGCGAGCGCGCCGCGGAGTGGCTCCGGGAGCGGCCGCAGGTCCTCGAGGGTCTGGCCGCCCGCCTCGTCGAGGCGCCGCCGCCCGCACCGGCCCAGGCCCCGGCTCCGGCCGGCGCGGCCGCCGCCTGACCTCGCCCCAGTGCTCACCCGTCGCGGACGAGCGCCGCCGGGAGCGCCACCGGCACCCGGGCGGAACGGAGCGCCAGGACCAGGCCCTCCCCGGACTCCTCGAGCAGCGCGCCGAGCGCCACCTGCGCCGCCCGCGAGAAGCGCGCCTTGGCCCGCCCCCCCTTGACCCGCGCGGTGAGCACCCCGTCCGCCTCGAGGACCAGGGTCGACGGGTCGAGCGCCTCGCCGGTGCGGTCGCTGAGCCGGAGAAACACCGCCGTGTCGCCGGCATCCACGCCGGTCACCCGGTAGGCCGCATCCTCCACGGTGACGTAGGCCCAGTCCGAGCCGATCCGGAGCTGGAAGCGCCCGTCGTCGGTGGGCGCGAGGCTCTCGTCGAAGAGGGCGACGATCCTCGGGTGGTCGATGGGCTCGCCGTCATGCAGCCAGCGCAGGTTCCGGTCCAGCAAGAGCCCGCTGTCCTCGCGGGTGTGCCAGCGCTTCTCCCTCGCCCCGGCCATCGCCCTAGGGGAATCCGGCGTGCCGGACGAGCTCGGTGTACCCGCGGAAGGCGAGCGCACCCCAGAGGTTGACCAGAAACCCCAGGGCGAGCAGGAGCTGCACCCCCAGGGTGCGGAACGACCACCCCCCCACCGCGAGCAGGAGGACCAGGTAGGGGGTCCAGTCCAGGCTGAAGCGGAAGCCGAACTGCATGTAGCCGGTGTTCTGGTAGAGGAACCCGGGGAGCGCCGTGGCGGCCACGGTGAGCCACAGCGGCCAGTGGAGCCGCGGGCGCTCGCGCGGCACGACGAGCAGCAAGAGGAAAGGCATGGTCAGGAGCAGCGACAGGCCGTGCGGGTCGTAGCCGAGGCGGAACGGATGGAGGTGCACCTCCGGCAGCCTGAAGAAGGCCGCCTCGAGATTGCGCGGGAGGTAGCTGAGGCTGAACAGCCCGTGGGCATCGATGTCCGCGTTGACCCGGTTGTTGAAGAGGAATCGGTGCCCGAACTCGAGCGGCGAGCCGAAGCGCACCTGGTTGTAGAGCGCCGCCAGCAGGGCCAGCGGCGCGGCGCCGGCGGCGAAGGCGCCGATCCGCCGGAGCGCCGGGCCCGGCGCCGCCCGGAACCCGGCCAGCTGCGCCCGCCGGTCCGGTCCGGGGCAGACCGTCTCGAGCACGAAGAAGACCAGGGTGAAGACCAGCGGCGTGCGCGTCAGCGTGGCCATCGACCAGAGGACCCCGGCGCGCACCGGGTGGACGGCCCGGAGCGACGCCTGGAGGTAGAGCACGGTCAGGACGACCCCGAGGACCTCGGCCAGGAACCACACCTCGCCGCGGATGGCGCAGGAGAAGTAGAGCGTGCCGAACCCGAGGGTGAGGGCGAGCACCAGGTCGTCGGTGGCGCTCCGCCGCGAGTCGGCACGGGCGGCCAGCTGCCGGCAGAGCCCGTAAAAAAGCGCGATGCCCAGCGCCCCGAGCAGCACGCCGAAGCTCGTGTCGTTGAGCTGCCACCCGTGCAGGGCGACGAAGGGAAGCATGAGCAGGGCCGGGAAGGACGGGAAGCTCACGTACCAGCGGTCGCTGGGCCGGGGCGGGCCCTCGCAGCGGACCTTGTGACCGGCCACCTCCCGGACGCAGGCCCAGTCCTCCAGGTTGGGAAGGTCGGCCGGGTCGACATCCAGCCGGCCGTCGACCCAGGCCTTGGCGGCGTAGACGAAGTGGGGAGCGGCGCTCTGGCGGAGGAAGCGCGGTCCGCTGAAGCAGGCGAGCACGAAGGCGGCCGCGGCGAAGAGGACGAGCTCGGTGCGGTAGGCCCCGGCGAAGACGCGCAGCGCCCCGAGCGCTCCGCCGCCGGGGGCAGTCGCGCCGGAGGAGGCCGTCACCGGCCGGCCTCCAGGAGCGCCTGGCGGAGGAGCTCCAGGGCCATCCCGGCCGACCAGGTGCGCACCTGCTCCCGGTCCCCGACGAAGCGGTGGCGCTGCACCCTCGTCCCGGCCGGGCCGGCCAGGCCGATGAACACCGTCCCCACCGGCTTCTCCTCGCTCCCCCCGGTGGGCCCGGCGATGCCGGTCACCGACAGGCCCCAGGTGGCCGAGGTGACCGCGCGGATGCCCTCCGCCATCTCGCGGGCCACCGGGTCCGACACCGCGCCGTGCCGGGCGACCGTCTCCGCCCGCACGCCGACCCAGACCTC
>DASPUU010000032.1:0-6583 GCA_035622755.1 Myxococcaceae bacterium | reverse complement strand
TCGCGCTCGTTGTAGGTGGGGATGCAGACCAGGGCGGGATTCATCGGGGAGGGCCCGCGCCTCTTAGCACGGCCCGCTCGGCGATCAGGGCGAGCACCTCCTCCGCCGCCCGCGCGCTGGCGTCCGGCCGCCCGAGGAGCTCGCGCACGCCCCGGAGCCCCTCCACCATGGCGCGCCGCTCCTGGCCCTCGTTCCAGACCCGCGTCACCTCGGCCACCACGTTGGCCGGCGTGAGCGCCGCCTGCAGCAGCTCGGGGACGACGCGTCGGCCGGCGAGGAGGTTGACCAGGCTGACGAAGCTCACCCGGACCAGCGCCCGGGCCAGGAGCCAGCTCAGCCAGGAAACCCGGTAGACGACGACCAGGGGCCGGAGCATCAGGCCGGCCTCGAGGGCGGCCGTGCCCGAGGTGACCACGGCCACGTCGGCGGCTCCCACCACCTCCGCCACGCGGCCCGGGACGAGCGCCGCCTCCAGCCCCCGGACCCGGAAGGCGGCGTCGACCGCCGCCCGGTCCACGCCCGGGGCCACCGGGACGGCGATCTGGAGGCCGGGATGCCTCCGGGCGAGCTCGGCGGCGGCGTCCGCCAGCGGCGGCAGGCAGCGCCGGAGCTCGCCGGGGCGGCTTCCGGGCACCACCGCCAGCGTCGGGCGCCCGGGGTCGAGCGCCAGGGCCTGCCGGAACACGGCCGGCTCGGCCGGAGCGGGCAGCCGCGCGGCGACGGGGTTGCCGACATAGACGGCCCTCACCCGGTAGGGCCGGTAGAAGTCCTCCTCGAAGGGAAGGATGCACAGCATCCGGTCCACGTCACGGGCAATGGCCCGGGCCCGTCCCGGCCGCCAGGCCCAGACGGTGGGGCTCACGTAGAAGGCCACCGGGATGCCCCCGGCGTGCAGGCGCCGGGCGAGGCGGAGGTTGAAGTCCGGGATGTCGACGAGGACCGCGGCCTCCGGTCTCCGGCTCCGGGCCGCGGCGAGCAGTCCCCGGAAGACGCGCCAGATGCGGGGCAGGCGGGGGAGCACCTCGGTGAAGCCCATCACCGACAGCTCCGCGGCATCGAACAGCCGCTCCAGCCCGGCCCCCGCGAGGCGGGGGCCACCCATCCCGAAGGCGCGCAGGTCGGGCCGGCGGGCACGCATCGCGCCGAGCACCTCGGCGGCGAGCAGGTCGCCCGAGGCCTCGCCGGCCACCACCAGGATCTCCCCGGACGCCATGGCGGGCAGGGATGGTACACACCGGCGCCGGTGAGCGGTGACGGCATCGGAACGAGCGCGCGGCGGGCGGATCTCGCCCGGCCCGCGCCCCGCGCGGCGGCGGCGTGGAGGGGGCTCCTGCGGCTCCTGCCCTTCGCCCGCGGCCAGGGCGCGACGCTGGCCCTGGCCTTCGCCTCCATGGCCGTGCTCGGTCTGGCCACCGGGGCCTACGCCTGGCTGGTGGGGCCGGCGCTGCGGTTTCTGCTCACCGGCGGCGAGGCCGGGCTCGCCGGGCTGACCCCCGGGGGGCGTCTGCTGGCCGGGGTCGACCGCGAGCGGGCGCTGTGGATCCTCCCCGCTCTCCTGGTGGCCGTGGCCCTGCTCAAGGGCGCGGCCTACCTCGGGCAGTTCTACTGGATGGGCCGCTTCGGACAGCGCACCAGCGCCGCTCTCCGGCGCCGCCTCTTCGATGCCCTGCTCGCCCAGTCCCCGGTCCAGCTCTCCCTCCGGCTCCGCGGAGACCTCCTCGCTCGCTTCTCGGCCGACGTCGGGGCGGTGGAGACGGCGGCCATCTACACCGTGGGGAGCTACGTCCGGGACGGCATCCAGGTGGTGGTCCTGGTCTCGGTGGCCTTCCTCGCCGAGTGGCGGCTGGCGCTGGCTGCACTCGCAGCCATCCCCGCGGCGGTGCTCCCGGTGTCGGCCCTGACGCGGGCCGTGCTCCGCCGGACGCGCGAGGCCCAGGGCCGGCTCGGGGTGCTCGCCGCCCAGGCGCAGGAGCTGCTCTCCGGCATCCGCACCGTCCAGGCCTACGGGGCGGAGGCGGCCGAGACAGCCCGCTTCGAGGAGCGCGCCCGCCTCCACGCCCGCGCGCTGTCACGCGCCGCCTGGGCGCGCAGCTCGGTGCCCGCCCTGACCGAGGTGCTCGCCGCCGGCGCGGTGGCCCTGGCCCTGGCCTGGGCCGGCGGCCGCGCCGGCGTGGCGCCGGAGCGCCTGGTGTCCCTGCTGGCGGCGCTGGTGCTGCTCTACCAGCCGGCCAAGGACCTGGGCCGGACGACGCAGTTCGCCACCCAGGCCGCCGCGGCCACCGAGCGACTGGCCGAGGTGCTGGACACGGTGCACCCCGTCTCCGACTCGGCCGGCGCGCGCCCGGCGCCGGCGCTCACCCGGGGGATCGCCCTGGAGCGGGTGGAGGTGCGCTACGGCGACCGCCCGGCGCTCCGCGGCCTGGAGCTGCTCCTGCCGGTGGGCCAGGTGACGGCGCTGGTGGGTCCGAGCGGCGCCGGGAAGAGCACCGTGGCCGCGCTGCTCCTGCGCTTCGTACGTCCGGACGCCGGTCGCATCCTCTGGGACGGCGTGGATCTGGATCGCTACACGACGGCCAGCCTTCGCTCGCGGATGGCCCTGGTCACCCAGGAGCCGCTGCTCTTCTCCGGCACGCTGCGGGACAACCTGCTCCTGGCCCGGCCCGAGGCCACCCCGGAGGCGCTGGCCGAGGCGGCGCGGCTGGCCCATGCCGACGCCTTCGTCGGCGCCCTGCCCCGGGGCTGGGACACGCCGCTCGGCGAGGGGGGGACGGGGCTGAGCGGGGGCGAGCGCCAGCGGCTCGCCCTGGCGCGCGCCGTGCTCCGCGATGCGGCGCTGCTCGTCCTCGACGAGCCGACGAGCAACCTCGACCCCGAATCGGCGCGGGAGGTGCTCGGGGCGCTGCGAGAGCTCCTGCGCGGACGCACGGCGCTGGTGGTGGCCCACCGGCTGGAGACGGTCGCCGGCGCGGACCGGATCCACGTGCTCGAGGGGGGCCGGGTGGTGGAGTCCGGGACGCACGCCGATCTGCTGGCCCGGGCCGGCGCCTACGCCCGGCTCTGGGCGCTCCAGCACCGGGCACCGGGTGGAGCCGGGCGGAGCGCGCGGTGAGGCTCCTCTACCTCGTCTTCGGGACGCTGCTCTTCCTCGTCCTCGCCCCGGTGCTCCTCCTCCACCGCAAGACGCGGGGCGGGCTGCTCGAGCGCTTCGGGTTCTACCGGACCGGCGAGCTCCGGCCGGGCGGCTGGCCGCGCATCTGGATGCACGGGGCAAGCGCCGGTGACCTCCAGGCGCTGGCGCCGATGATGCGGCTGTTCCGCGCGCGCTTCCCGGACTGCCGCATCCTGGTCTCGACGATCACCGACAGCGGGCTGCTCATGGCGCGCGACCGGCTGGCGGCGGAGCTGGACGCGGTGGTCTACGCCCCCTGGGACCTGTGGGGGGCCACCCGGCGCGCCGTCCGGGCGCTCGCCCCGGACGTGCTCGTCCTCGAGTACACCGAGCTCTGGCCGAACCTCATCCATGCCGTGCACGCCAAGGGCGCCAAGGTGGTGCTGACCAACGGCCGCTTCGCTGCGGAGCGCGTGGCCGGCTACCGGGCGCTCTTCGCCCTGACCGGCAATCCGCTGCGCGAGCTGGACCTGCTCCTCATGCGCGAGGACGACGAGGCGGAGCGCGCCCTGGCCCTGGGGGCGCCGCTGGAGCGGGTGTGGGTGACCGGCAACACCAAGTTCGATGGCCTGAGGGCGACCGCCCCCGGCGGCGACGAGGCGGAGCTCCGCTCGGCGCTGGGCCTCTCCCCGGGTGCGCGGCTGCTCATCGCCGGGAGCACCCACGAGGGTGAGGAGGACCTGCTGCTCGGGGTCTTCCGGGGCCTGCTCGGACAGCATCCCGACCTCCGCCTGCTGCTCGCCCCGCGCTACACCGACCGGGCCGAGCGGGTGGCGGCGCTGGCGGAGGCGGCCGGCTTCCGCGTCGGGTTGCGCTCGGCGCACTCGGTGGTGCCTCCGGATGCGCAGGTCCTGGTGCTGGGCACCATCGGCGAGCTGGCGCGCGCCTACCGGCTCGCGACGGTGGTCTTCGTCGGGGGAAGCTTCACCAGCCGCGGCGGGCAGAACATCCTCGAGCCGGCCGCGCAGGGGAAGCCGGTACTCTTCGGACCGAACATGGACAACTTCCGCGACAGCGTGCAGGTGCTGGTGGGCCGGGGCGGCATCCAGGTGTCCGACGCGCGCCACCTCGAGGCGCTGATCGGCGACCTGCTCGCTCGCCCCGAGGCCTGCGCGCGCCTCGGCGAGCTCGCCGCCCAGGCGGTGCGGCAGATCTCCGGGGCCAGCCAGCGAAATGTCGACCTCATCGCCCGGCTCCTTGGCCCGGCGCCGGCGGCGGCCGCGGTGGGCAGGTCCCCTGCTTGAGGGTGGTCCACCTCCATCTCCACCGCCGCCGGACGGGCGTCACGCGTCACGTCGAGGACGTGGTGCGGGCCCTGGCCGACCGGGGCGCGCGGGCCGCGGGCTTCGGCCTCGCCCCGGAGGTGCCCCGGGCCTCGGCCGGGGAGGTCTGGCGCGCCGCCCGAACGGGCGGGCTGGTGGTGCACGCCCACCGGAACCTCGAGTTGCTCGCGGCGCTCGGCCTCCGGGCGCTGGGACGCGCCGTCCGGGTGGTCTGGACGCGGCACGGCCCGGGGCCTCCCGGCCTCTGGACGCGGCTCCTGGCGCGCGGCGCGGATGCGCGGGTGACGCTCACCGACGAGGGGGCGGCCATGCTCGGCCTGAGCTCGGTGGTGGTTCCCCACGGCGTGGACCTCCGGAGCTTCCACCCTCCCGAGGATCGGCGCGCCGCCTGGGCGGCGCTCGGCGTCCCCGGGGAGCGCGGGGTGGCGCTGGTGGGGCGCATCCGGCCGGCCAAGGGACAGGGAGAGGCGGTGGCCGCCCTGTCCTCCGTCCTCCCCCGGGCGCCGGGCTGGCATGCGGTGCTGGTCGGCCAGGCCCGGGGCCGGGACCGCGCCTGGCTCGACTCGCTCCTCGCCGGCGCGCACGACTCGGTGACGGCGGTGGGCGAGCAGCGCGACGTCGCTCGCTGGTACCGAGGGGCCACGGTGGTGGTGCAGGCCTCGCGCGCGGAGAGCTTCTCGCTCGCCGTGGCCGAGGCCATGGCCTCCGGCTGCTGCGTGGTCACCGCCCGGCTTCCGCACCTCGCCGCGCTGCTCGAGGAAGGCAGGACGGCGTACACCTACCCGGCCGGGGACGCGGCCGCGCTGGCCGGCGTCCTCGGCCCGCTCCTGGCGGATCCGGAGCGCGCCGAGCGCACCGGCCGCGCCGCGGCCGAGGCGGCGCAGCGCCTCTTCCCGCTGGAGCGCGAGGTGGCCGCGCTCCAGGCCATCTACGAGGGCCGGCGATGAGGGTCCTCCACCTCCTCTCCAGTCCGGTGTTCAGCGGCGCGGCCGAGGGCGTGGCGCTCCTCGCCCTCGGCCAGCGGCGGGCGGGAGCCGGGGTGAGCGTGGCCGTGGACCGGACTCGGGCCGGCACCGGCTCGGAGGAGCCGGCGGTTCCGCGCCTCGACACGCTCGGGCTCCTCGACGACCTGGGGCTCGGGCTCTCGACGCGGAGCGGCCCCCTCCGGATGCTCGTCGATGCCCGGCGGCTGCGCCGCGCGCCGCTGGATGTCGTGCACTGCCATGGCAGCCACGACCACTGGCTCGGCTGGCTCGGGCGGCCCCGGGGCGCGCGGCTGGTGCGCTCCCTCCACGCGCCGCGCTCTCTGCGCTGGAGCATGCCCGCGGCGGATGCGATGACCGTCCCGTTTCCGGATCTCGTCCCCGGCCTGCCTCCCGGGCCGGCGATGATCCTCCCGGCGCTGGTGGACACGGCGGCGTTCCATCCCCGGTCCGAGCGCGAGGAGCTCCGCCGTGCGCTCGGCCTCCCCCCGGGGCCGGTGGTGGGCATGGCGTCCACCTTCCAGGCCTCCCGGCGCCACGCGCTCGCGCTGGCCGCCTTCGCCGCCCTGCTCCGCCGGGCGCCGGAGGCGACGCTGGTGCTGCTGGGCGATGGAATCCTCCTGTCCGCCGTCCGGGAGCGGGCGAGGGTCCTCGGCCTGACGGAGCGCGTCCGGTTCCCGGGTTACCGCGGGGGCGCGGAGCTCGTCCCCTGGCTCCAGGCGCTGGACGAGCTGTGGGTGCTCGGGCTGGGCAACGACTGGGCCGGCCGCACCGCGCTCCAGGCGCGGGCGTGCGGGGTGCGGGTGGTGGCCGTGCGGCTGGGAGCGCTGCCCTTCTGGGCGGACGTGGTGCTCGACGAGCCGACGGCGGAGGCGCTGGCCGCGGCGGCGCTCGGGCCGGAGAGGCGCTGGGTGCCGCTCCCGGACCTGGACCGCGTGGCGCACGAGGTGCTGGCGCTCTACCGGAGCGCGGGAGCGCGCGGGTGAGCCGCTGGGTCGAGGCGCACTTCTACCCGGAGCGGCCGCCGTCGGGGGCGGCGCGCCTCCTCCGCTTGCCGCTGTCGCTGGCCGCCGGGTGGATCGGCGCGAATGTCTCGGTTCGCAACTGGCTCTACGACCGGGGGCTGTGGAGGACGCAGCGGGTGGAGG
>DASPUU010000031.1:0-2748 GCA_035622755.1 Myxococcaceae bacterium | reverse complement strand
CCTGGGTGGCCTGGTGGGCGGAGAACCGCCGCCGGACCCGCGCCCAGTGGCTGGTCGCCGCCCTCCGGCACCGCGAGCTGGCCGTGCGGCGGGCGGCGGCCGACGAGCTGACCGGAGCGCTGGGCGATGCCCTGGGGTATGCCGCCGACGCGCCCGAGGCCGAGCGGGAGCAGGCGGTCCGGAGATGGGAAGCGGCCTTGCCCGACCCGCGGCTCCGCGCGCTCGCCTGACCCTCAGAACCTCCCGGCGACTCCCGCGCTGGCTCCCTGCGGGAGGACGGCCACCGTCGGGACGACGATGGTTCCCTGTGGTGCGGCACGAGCGGCCTGTGCCGAGAGCTCGTACCCGATGACCGCGCCGGCCACCGGGAGCGCCAGGGCGAGGACGTACGTCCCCTGGGCCGCCTGCGAATTGCTGATCCCGGTGGAGACCAGGTAGGCGCTTCCGCCGATGGCCAGCCCGGCCATGGCCGAGAGCCAGCTGACCAGGAAGCTGCCCCGTTCCCCGAGCGTGTAGCCGGTGAGGCTGACCGCCAGCGGAGCGCCCACCGCCACGCCGAGCGGCGCACCGAAGAGCGAGACCAGCCGCTGCGTGCTGCTGGAGTTGTTCTGGGTGCCGAGCACGCTCTGCATCACCCAGGCGTTGAAGGCACCCACCGCGGCACCGCCGAGCACGCCCGCTCCCGCCTCCAGGCCGACGCGGAGCGGCGTGGACAGCGTGGAGGGCTGCTGCACGGACCGGCTGGCGGTGGTGCCGGCGGCGAGCACCGACGGATCGGAGAGGGTGGACTGGACCTGCGCCGTGGCCGAGGTGCAGCCGAGCAGCACGGCCGTGCGCAGGAGAGCTCGCAGGTTCATCGCTGGCGGGAGCATCGGGCCCCGGCCGCCCGGGCTCCTCATTCCAGTGTGGCACAGCCCGCCGCCCTGGTGCACGCTCCGGTCGACCCATGGACGGACCCCCCGACGCGGATGCCCTCCGGAGCCGGCTCGAGGCGCTGGAGGAGAAGGCCGAGCTCGGCGGGGGCGCGGAGCGCATCGCCAAGCAGCACGAGGCGGGGAAGCTCACCGCGCGCGAGCGGCTCGACCTCCTCCTCGACCCGGGGACGTTCGTCGAGCTGGACAAGTTCGTCACCCACCGGAGCAGCGACTTCGGCATGGGGGAGAAGAAGATCCCCGGCGACGGGGTGGTGACCGGCTACGGCAAGGTGGAGGGCCGCCAGGTCTTCGTCTTCGCCCAGGACTTCACCGTCTTCGGCGGCTCGCTCTCCGGCGCCTACGCCCAGAAGATCTGCAAGATCATGGACCTGGCCACGCGGGTGGGCGCGCCGGTGGTGGGCCTGAACGACTCGGGCGGGGCCCGCATCCAGGAGGGCGTGGAGAGCCTGGCCGGCTACGCCGACATCTTCCTGCGCAACACGCTGGCCAGCGGGGTCGTCCCGCAGATCTCCCTCATCCTCGGCCCCTGCGCCGGCGGAGCGGTCTACTCGCCGGCGATCACCGACTTCATCGCCATGGTGAAGGACACCAGCTACATGTTCATCACCGGGCCGGAGGTCATCCGCACCGTCACCCACGAGGACGTGACCAAGGAGGACCTCGGCGGGGCGCTGGCCCACAACACCAAGTCCGGGGTGGCCCACTTCGCCGCCGAGAACGAGCAGGCCGCCCTCCTCCTCACCCGCGAGCTGCTCTCCTACCTGCCCTCCAACAACGCCGAGGATCCGCCCACCGTCCCCTGCGACGACGACCCCTTCCGGGCGGACGCGGTGCTCCGGGAGGTGGTCCCCCACAACCCGAACAAGCCCTACGACATCAAGGAGATCGTCCGGGCGGTGGTCGACCATCGCCACTTCTTCGAGGTCCAGGAGCACCACGCCCTGAACATCGTCATCGGCTTTGCCCGCCTCAACGGACGGAGCGTCGGGGTGGTGGCCAACCAGCCGGCCTTCCTGGCCGGGGTGCTGGACATCGCCGCCTCGGTCAAGGCGGCGCGCTTCGTCCGCTTCTGCGACTGCTTCAACATCCCGCTGGTCACCTTCGTCGACGTGCCCGGCTTCCTCCCCGGGACGGCGCAGGAGTGGGGCGGCATCATCACCCACGGGGCGAAGCTGCTCTACGCCTTCGCCGAGGCCACCGTGCCCAAGGTGACGGTCATCACCCGCAAGGCCTACGGCGGGGCCTACGACGTCATGGCCAGCAAGCACATCCGGGCGGACATCAACTACGCCTACCCCACGGCGGAGATCGCGGTCATGGGGCCGGAGGGGGCGGTGAACATCATCTTCCGGGCCGAGCTGCAGAAGGCCGCCGACGCCGACGCCGAGCGGGCGCGCCTGGTGGCCGAGTACCGGGACAAGTTCGCCAATCCCTACAAGGCGGCGGAGCTGGGCTACATCGACGAGGTCATCCGGCCGGAGCAGACGCGGGAGAAGCTGATCCGGGCCCTGGAGATGCTCCGGGACAAGCGGCAGGAGAACCTGTCCCGGAAGCACGGCAACATCCCGCTCTGAGCGAGGGAGAGCCCGATGGGCGAGCTGGCGGAGAGCATCCACGAGGCGACCGAGCACGGCCACGGGAGCAGCCTCAACAACCGGGTGGGCATCGCGGTGGCCATCACCGCCACGGTGATGGCCCTGACCAGCATCGTCGGCGGGCACGTGGTCCAGGAGCTGAACCTCACCGCCAGCGAGGTGAACAACGCCTGGGCCTACTTCCAGGCCAAGAGCACCAAGCAGCACCTGGCGGAGAA
>DASPUU010000030.1:0-8892 GCA_035622755.1 Myxococcaceae bacterium | reverse complement strand
GCCGTCCTCCCTCGTGCCCGCGACCTCGTGTCCCCCGGACAGGGACGCCCCCCGAGTCTGCGCGCTGACCACGTCCAGGCAATCGAGCATGCTGGCCCTGGAGAGACAGCCACGGTGAGGGCCCCCCCGGGAGGTGCTCCTGGCGGGTCCTCGGGGAAAGTCCTCGGGGAGAGTCTCTGGCACCGCCGCTAGGCACCGCCGCTACGCACCGCCGCTGCGCCACCTCTTGCCAGTCTTCGTTTTCGATCCCGAACTCGGAGCGTGCTTGGTGCTTCGCGTCCTCCAGCGATGTGTGCCAGGTGTCCGCGAGACATAGGCCCTCTGCGTCGCAATAGAGGAGAAAGAAGGCGCCGTCGCTGGGCTCGATCTCGAGCAACGCGATGTTCGAGAGCACGTCGAAGTCCTCGCGGCCGTGGATGATGTGGCGCGTGCTTCCGGTCGCACGCCGGATATTGGCTCTCAGGGTCCGCGGTCAGAGCACGGCCGCCGGTCCCCGCTCGCACGCCTCGCGCAGCGCCCGCACCCCGGCACCCGCCCCGCCCTGGTGAGCGAAGACGCAGGTGCCGGCGACGAGCACGTCCGCCCCGGCGGCCACCGCGAGCGGCCCGGTGGCCAGGTCCACGCCCCCGTCGACCTCGAGCTCGCAGGCCGGCGCTCGCTCGCGGAGGAGCGCCCGGGCACGCTGGAGCTTTGGGAGCACCGAGGTGATGAACCTCTGCCCGCCGAATCCTGGATTGACCGTCATCAGGAGGAGCAGGTCGAGCTCCTCCACGATGTCCTCCAGGGTCCCGAGCGGCGTGGCGGGATTGAGACCGATGCCCACCGCCTTTCCCAGGCCCCGCACCTGCTCCACCGCCCGGTGCAGGTGCGGGGTGGCCTCCTGGTGGAGGATGAGCAGGTCCCCGCCAGCCTTGACGAACGCCTCGCTGTAGCGCTCCGGCCGGTCGATCATGAGGTGCACCTCGAGCGGCAGCGTCGTTCCCCGCCGCATCGCCTCGACGATGGGAATTCCGAGCGAGAGGTTGGGGACGAACAGCCCGTCCATGACGTCGATGTGAAAGCGGTCGGCCCCGGCGCGCTCGGCGTCCGCCACCTGCTCGCCGAGCCGCCAGTAGTCGGCGGCCAGAATCGAGGGAACGATCTTCACCGGGGCTCCATCACCGCGACCCGGGCGGCTCCCTTGAGCCCCACCCCGTCGTCGAGCACCACCCGCACCGGCATCTGCTCCAAGAGGGGTCGCAGCCGGCCCTTGTCGACGAACGCCGCCCGGAAGAGGGCGGGATCCTGCAGGCGCGCCAGGACCTTGGGGGCGATGCCACCGCCCAGGTACACGCCGCCGGTGGCGAGAAAGACCAGACCCACGTTGCCGGCCACCGCTCCATAGATGGAGGCGAACAGGTCGAGCGCCTGGGAACAGGTCGGGCTGGACCCGTCCAGGCCGGCCACGGAGATGACCTTCGCCCGGTCGTCCGAGGCCAGGCGGTCGCGGAGCCAGGCCGGCTCCTCGCCGTGGCCGGTGTCGCGGAGGAACTCGTAGATGTTGACCAGCCCGGCGCCGGAGAGCACCCGCTCGCCGCTCACCCGGCCGAAGCGCCGGGTGAGGTGGAGCATCAGCTCGGCCTCGAGCGGGGTGCGGGGAGCGAAGTCGCCGTGCCCGGCCTCGGTGGCAAAGGGCCGGTGGTGCGTCCCGTCCCAGAGGAGTCCGGCCACCCCGAGCCCGGTGCCGGCGGCGACCACCGCCCGGTTCCCGGTTGCCTCCTCCCCTTGGTTGAGCGCCACCACGTCGGCCGCGCCGAGCAGGTGGACGCCGTAGGCCAGCGCCTCGAGGTCGTTGAGCAGCTGCACCCGGGCGAGCCCGAGCACGGCCGCCAGGGACCGGGCGTCGATCTCCCAGGGCAGGTTCGGCGTTTGCACCACTCCGTCCTGGACGGGGCCGGCGATTCCAAAGGCCGCGGCGGTGATGCGCGGAGGCTTTTCCTCCAGCACCTTGCGCAGGACGGCGTCCAGGCTCGGGAAGTCCCGGCTCCGGTAGGACCGCTGGGCCACGAGGACCGGCCGGCCCTCTTGGTTCTCGAACAGACCGACGCGCGCGTGGGTCCCGCCGATGTCACCGGCGAGGATCACGTCTCGCCGTTCTCCCAGTGCCGCCCGTCCCTCTCCAGGAGCGCGTCGGCCTCCGCCGGACCCCAGCTCCCGGCTGGATAGTTGGGAAAATCGCGCGGAGGGAGCGCCTTCCAGACGTCGATGAGCGGCTGCACCATCCGCCAGCCCGCCTCGACCATGTCCGCCCGCTGGAAGAGAGTGGCGTCGCCCACCATCGCGTCGTAGAGCAGCGTCTCGTAGCCGGTGCTGGGCTTGGCCCCGAACCAGTCCACGTATCGGAAGTCCATCTTCACCGCGCCCATCTCCAAGATCGGCCCCGGCACCTTGGCTCCGAAGCGCAGTGAGATGCCCTCGTCGGGCTGGATGCGCACGAAGAGGCGGTTGGTGGTCAGGTGGCTGACCGGCGTCCGGGTGAAGAGCATGAAGGGCGGCGTCTTGAACTGGATGACGATCTCCGTCACCCGCTTCGGCATCCGCTTCCCGGTGCGAACGTAGAAGGGCACGTGCGCCCAGCGCCAGTTGTCGATGGAGACGCGCAGGGCGACGAAGGTGTCGGTGGTGCTCGCCGGAGCGACCTTGCCCTCTTCCCGGTAGCCCGGGACCTTCTGGCCCTTGACCTGACCCGGGCCGTACTGCCCGCGGACCGCGGCGTGGAGCACGTCCTCCGGGCTGAGGGGCTGGATCGACTTGAGCAGCTTGACCTGTTCGTCCCGGACCGCGTCGGCGTGGAAGGAGATGGGCGGCTCCATGGCCACCAGGCTCACCAGCTGGGCGATGTGGTTGGGCACCATGTCCCGCAGCGCCCCGGCTCCGTCGTAGTAGCCGCCGCGGGCCTCCACCCCCAGCTCCTCGGCCGCCGTGACCTGCACGTGGTCGATGTAGTGGTGGCTCCAGATGGGCTCGAAGATGCTGTTCCCGAACCGGAAGACGAGGAGGTTCTGGACCGTCTCCTTCCCCAGGTAGTGGTCGATGCGGAAGATCTGCCGCTCGCTGATGACCTGGCGGAGGTCCTGGTTGAGCTGGATGGCCGAGGGGAGGTCGTGCCCGAAGGGCTTCTCGATGACCACCCGGCGCCACCGGCCCCCCTTCTCCTCGAGGAGACCCGCCTTGCCCAGCCCCTGGACGATGGGGGCGAAGTACTCGGGGGCCACCGAGAGATAGAACATGTAGTTCCCGGGCGTCCGGAGCTGGCGGTCCAGGCCGGCCAGCGTCTCGCGCAGCGCGGGGAACGACTCCGGCCGAGAGGCGTCCGCCGCCTGGTAGAAGACGCGCTCGGACAGGGTGGCCCAGGCGCGGCGCGCCTCGTCGCTGGCCAGCGCCTTCTCCTCCGGCTTGACCTTCTCCCGGAAGGCGGCGTGCGACATCTCCGACCGCGCCACCCCCACCACCCCGATGTCCCGGGGGAGGAAGCCCTGCGCCTGGAGGTTGAACAGCGCCGGGACCAGCTTGCGCTGGGTCAGGTCGCCCGAGGCTCCGAAGATGATCACCAGGCAGGGGTCGCCGACGCGGACCTCGCCGCCGCTCGCCGACGCCGCCGCGGTCATGCCCTGCCCCCGCGGGCGGCGAGGCGCTCGGAGATTGCCTTCCACAGCTCGTCGAAGGAGTCGGCGAACTTCTTCACCCCGTCCACCACCAGCGCATCGGTGACATCCTTCATGGAGATGCCTGCTTCTCCGAGCTTGCCCAGGGTGGCCTCGGCGCCGGGCAGATCCTCGGTCAGGCTCGGGCGCACCCGTCCGTGGTCGCGAAAGGCGTCGAGCGTGGCCGGGGGAACGGTGTTCACCGTGTCCGGGCCGATGAGCTCCTCCACGTAGAGCACGTCCGAGTACTTCGGGCTCTTGGTCCCGGTGCTCGCCCACAGCACCCGCTGGCTCTTGGCGCCCTTCCGGGCCAGGGCCTCCCAGCGCGGACCGGCGAAGAGCGACTGGTAGCGGCGGTAGGCGACCTTGGCGTTGGCGATGGCCACCTTGCCCGTCACCTCGTCGAACAGCCGGGAGCGCCGCTCGTCGACGCCGGCGGAGCGGGCCTGGTCGATGCGCTTCTCCACCTCGGAATCGATGCGGCTGACGAAGAAGCTGGCCACCGAGGCCACCCCGGACAGGTCGAGCCCCTCCCGGGCCCGGCGCTCCAGGCCTCGGAGATAGGCCTCGGCCACGGCGGCGTAGGCCTCCTGGCTGAAGAGCAGCGTGACGTTGATGTTCAGGCCCTCGCCGATGCACTGCTCGATGGCCGGCACCCCCTCCGGCGTCCCGGGGATCTTGATCATCACGTTGGGAGCGCCGAGCGCCTTCCAGAGGCGGCGCGCCTCCTGGATCGAGCCCTGCGTGTCATGGGCCAGCTTGGGGGAGACCTCCAGGGAGCAGTAGCCGTCGCGCCGGGCAGTGGCATCCCAGACCGGACGGAAGACCCGGGCGGCGTCGCCGATGTCCCGGAGAGTGAGCGCATCGTAGACCTCGGCCACGCTGGCACGCCGGGGTGCCATTTCGGTGAACAGGTCGTCGTAGTCGCGGCTCCCCTCGACCGCCTTCTGGAAGATGGTGGGGTTGGAGGTCAGCCCGCGGATCCCGTCGTTGTCGATGAGCCGCGCCAGCTCACCTCGGGTCACCAGGCTCCGCTGCATGTAATCCAGCCACACGCTCTGGCCCGCCCCGCCGAGTGCCTTGACCCGATTCATCGCCTCTCCTTCGCCTCGCCCGGGTTGACCAGGAAGCGCTGCTCGATGGCTCGGACCTTGTCCAGCCGCCGCAGGTGACGCGGCTCGCCGGTGAACCGCGCCGGGAGGAAGGCGTTCACCAGCTCGTCGGCGAGCATCGGTCCGATGATGCGCGCGCCGAGCACGAGCACGTTCATGTCGTCGTGCTCGACGCCCTGGTGGGCCGAGTAGGTGTCGTGGCACACCGCCCCGCGGAGGCCGGGCACCTTGTTCAGGGCCACGCTCGCTCCCACCCCGCTGCCGCAGAGGAGCACCCCCCGGTCGGCCTGCCCGCGGCGGATGGCCTCCGCCACGGCCAGGGCGAAATCCGGGTAGTCGACCGGCTCCGGACCGTGGGTGCCCACGTCGAGCACCTCGTGGCCGAGCCGCTTCACCAGCTCCACCAGATGCTGCTTCATGTCGAAGCCCGCGTGGTCGGAGCCCAGCACGACGCGCATCAGCCCTTCCTCCCGCCGCGGACCAGCGCGCGCGCCGCCGCGGCGACGTTCTCGGCGGTGAAGCCAAAGTGCTTCTGCACGGCCTGGAGCGGCGCCGAGGCGCCGAAGCCGTGCATCCCGAGAATGGTCCCGCCCCGTCCGACATAGCGGTCCCAGCCCAGCGTCGCACCCGCCTCGACCGAGACCCGCGCCGTCACCGAGGCGGGGAGCACGCTCTCCCGGTAGGCGGCCTCCTGCTCCTCGAACAGCCGCCAGCAGGGCATGCTCACCACCCGGGCCCGGATGCCGTCCGCCGCCAGCAGCTCCCGGGCGGCGACGGCGAACATCACCTCGCTCCCGGTGGCCAGGAGCAGGACGTCCGGCCGGCCGCCCTCGGCGTCGGCGAGCACGTAGGCCCCCCGCGCCGCGCCCGACGCCGGGGCAAGCTGGCGCCGGTCGAAGGTGGGCACCGCCTGGCGGCTGAGGACGAGGAGCGACGGGCGGTGCCGGCTCTGCAGCGCCACCCGCCAGCACTCGATGACCTCGTTGGCGTCGGCCGGACGGAAGACGAGCAGGTGAGGCACGGCCCGCAGCGCGGCCAGCTGCTCGATGGGCTGGTGCGTCGGCCCGTCCTCGCCGAGCCCGATCGAGTCGTGGGTCATCACCCACAGCGAGGGGATCTCCATCAACGCCGAGAGGCGGATCGGCGTGCGCATGTAGTCGGTGAAGGTGAAGAAGGTGGCGCCGTATCCGCGCAGCCCGCTGAGCACCATCCCGTTGACCACCGCGCCCATGGCGTGCTCGCGGACGCCGTAATAGACGTTCCGGGCGGCCGGGTGGTCGACCTCCATCGGACCCTCTCCCTTGAAGGAGGTCTTGGTGGAGACGCTCAGGTCCGCCGCGCCGCCGACGATCCACGGGATGCGCTGGCCGAGCGCCTCGAGGACGCGTCCGGACGACTCCCGGGTGGCCAGGCCCTTCGGGTCGGGTGGAAAGGCGACCAGCGCCGCCTCCCACCCCTCCGGGAGCTCGCGGCGTCGGATGCGCTCCACCTCGTCGGCCAGGCCCGGCTGCTCGGTGCGGTAGGCCTCCCAGGTCCGCTGCCACGCCTCCCTCGCCGTCCGCCCGCGCACGCCGAGGCTGCCGGCGAAATCCTCGCGCACGCCGTCGGGCACGAGGAACTGGGCGTCCTCCGGCCAGCCATAGTTGCGCTTGGCCGCCTTCACCTCGTCGGCTCCGAGCGGTTCTCCATGGGCGGCGCTGGTGTCCTGCTTCTTGGGAGATCCGTAGCCGATGTGACTGTCGACGATGATCAGCGTCGGCCGGTCCGACTCCCGGAAGAAGGCGAAGGCGCGGCCGAGCTTGGCCAGGTCGTTGGCGTCGTCGACCCGGATCACCGCCCAGCCCTGCGAGGCGAAGCGCGCCGCCGCGTCCTCGGAGAAGGAGAGGGCCGTCTTCCCATCCAGGCTGACGTGGTTGTTGTCGTACACCCAGCAGAGGTTGGACAGTCGGAGGTGGCCGGCCAGGGAGGCCGCCTCGGCGGAGATGCCCTCCATCAGGCAGCCGTCCCCGACGAAGGCATAGACGTCGAAGTCGAAGAGGCTCCGCCCCGGCCTGTTGTAGCGGGTCCCCAGCCAGCGCGAGGCGATGGCCATCCCCACGCTGTTGCCCGCACCCTGCCCGAGCGGACCGGTGGTGGCCTCGACGCCGGTGGTCAGCCCGTACTCCGGGTGGCCGGGGGTGCGGCTGCCGAGCTGACGGAAGGCCTGGATGTCCTCCAGCGAGACGGCGCGGCCCGGTCCGACCTTGCCGTTCCGGTCGACCTCGCGGACACCGGCCAGGAAGAGCGTGGAGTAGAGCAGCATCGACGCATGTCCGTTGGAGAGGACGAAGCGGTCCCGGTTGGGCCAGAGCGGATCCGCGGGGTCGTACCGCAGCACGTCGTGCCAGAGCGCGTAGGCCACCGGCGCGAACCCCATCGGCGCACCGGGGTGGCCGGAATTCGCCTTCTGCACCGCGTCGATGCTCAGCGTGCGCAGCGTGTTGATGGCCAGCTGCGCGATGCCGGGGGTGGACACGGATGGGTTCGTAGCGGATTCGCCCGGGGCCTTCCACCCCTAACCCACATCCGCGGCGGTCATCCGACAGGGGGCCGCAAACTGCCCCGGACCGAAAAAGGCCTTACACTCGATGCGCCTTCATGTCCGACACGCGCGCAGCCATCCGGGAGCTGCGCTTACTCAGTGAAAAGCGCAGCGTGGGTACGCTCAGCGAAGCCGAGCTGGGCCGGTGGGTCGTGCTCCGCCAAAAGCTCGGGCTTCCGCTCGAGGTGACCGCGGCGGGCGCGGCCGCGGTCGCGATCCCTCCGGGACCCGAGGACCCGCTCTCGCCTGCCCGGGCCGCCCCTGCGTTCTTCTCGCCGTTGGCCCCCATCCCGGGCGCCGCGGGCCCTGCGGGCGGGTTGTCATCCCCGCCGGCCGCGCCGTTCTCACCCGCGCCGGCCGACCTCCCACCCGTCCCCGCGCTCGCGCTCCATCCGGCCGACGTCGCGCCCGTGCCCCCGGGTCCCGTTCCCGTCGAGGAGGCTGCGGCTCCGTCTGCCGCGGGCCCGGTCGGTCAGCCCACCGAGGAAGTGCCGGTCCCGCCGTCCGAGGCCTGGGCCGGTCCCTCACTGGACGCTCCTGCCGCCCACTCGGCAGGCGGACGTGGCGCTCCCGGCCTCGAGGTTCCTGGCTGGAGCAGCGGGCTCAGCGAGCGCCCCACCGACCCGGGCCTCGACGAGCCCCCACCCGCTCCCTTCGACGAAGCTCCGGCAGCCCGTCGTCCCCTCACCGTCGAGGCGGCCGACCTCGAGGGACGCCCTGACGAGCCCGTCCCGCTCGCCGCGACGGCCGAGTTCGTCTCCTACGCGCGCGAGGGAGAGGGCATCGAGCTCCCCTCCGCCGCGCCGGCGCCGGAGGCCCCGGTCCAGAGCGAGCTCGCAGAGCTGGCCAATGCCTTCGGCGAACCGTTCCCCGGCGGCGCGGCGGTGACCGGGGCTCCGTTCCTGGAGGTCCCGGGGGCAGCCCCGCTGCCGACGATGGACTTCGCACCCGAGCCTCCTCTCGAGCCGGCCGCGCCCCAGCCGCTCCCGGCGGCTTCCCCGCCCGAGCCGGCTCCCGAGCCGGCCGCGCTCGAGCCCGAGGCCCCGGCCGGCGGCGCATTCCCGGTGGCGGAGCGCGGGACAGTGGACGAGGGCGCCATCCCCCTGACCGCTGCCCCTCTTCCCCTCGAGGTCCCGGCCGAGGCGACCGGCTTCGAGCCGCGGGAGCTGGTCTCCGCGGCAGGCGATGGGGTCGCGCCTCCTCCGTCCACCTGGGCTCCCGGAGCGGTCGCCCCGCCGGCGCTGGCCGCCGACACGTTTGGCCAGGCAGGGGAGCCCCTGACCACCGCCGGCCTCGATCCCTGGCCAGAGCCTCCGCCCGTGGAGGAGGGCGTGGAAACCATCGGGGACGAGGACCTGGTCCACGAGGCGGTGACGCCTACCCCGTTGCCCATCGTTCCCCCACCGGCGCCTCCCGGCAGCGGCGGCATCCGCGGGTTCCAGTTTCCGCGTCCCCCGGGCCCGATGGTGGTCCCGGTCCCGCCGACCTCCCAGGTCGCCGCGCGGACACTCTCCTC
>DASPUU010000029.1:0-14407 GCA_035622755.1 Myxococcaceae bacterium | reverse complement strand
GCCCTGTTCACCGTCAACACACTGCTCATCGTCTTCACCGAGGTGCGGCTGAACACGGTGACCGGGCATTGGCCCTTCGCGCGTGCCCTGGCCATCGGAGCGCTGCTGGCCACGCTCGGCTTCGCCGCCCTGGGGGTGGCGCGATCCATCCTGGCGGTGGCGCTGACGGTGGTGATCTGGACGGTCGGCGAGATGATCCTCTTCCCCACGGCATCGGCCTACTTCGCCGAAATCTCACCGCCCTCCCGGCGCGGTGAGTACCTCGGCTACTACACCATGGCCTTCGGGGTGGCGTTCAGCCTCGGCCCCTGGCTGGGGACGCTGGCGCTCGAGCGCTGGGGTGGCGTCACCCTCTGGGCGCTGTGTGGGCTGGCCGGGATGATCTCGGTGTGGATGCTGAGCCGGGTGTCCGGCCGGGAGGAGCTCCCGGTCACCGCCGCGGCGAAGTGACGGGCTTCACTCGGTGAGCCGCACCGTCCAGAAGTCGGACGACAGGTCGGTGTCGAGCAGGTAGGCGTAAGGGATGGTGAAGTAGCCCTGCCTTCCCCACTGCGCGCCCCACGAGTTCCGGCAGAGGAAGCGCTGCGTTCCGTCGTCGTAGCCCACCGCCAGCACCGCGTGGCCCCCCACCACGCGGTCGCCGCGCCCCGGCATCCCCGCCTCACCTGTCCGCGCCACCTGGGCCGATTCGAAGCTGTCGTAGACGGTGAAGCCGAAGACGAAGGGATAGCCGGCGGCCAGGCATCCCCGGAGCTGGCTCGGCGTCTGGGAGATGCGCAGGTAGCTCAGCACCTGGTTGTCGAGCGCTTCCTGGAAGCAGGGGCGCGGGGGACGCTGGGCGAAGCGCTCCGGGAGGTAGGGCCAATCCCAGGGCTTCCGGGGACGGCTCTCCTCCGGGCAGACGCCGAGCTTGGTGGCCACCTTCATGCCGTCGCGGAGCTGCGCTCCGCTGTCCTCGTCCACCGTGTGCTCGAGCACGCGCTCGTTGAAGTAGATGAACAGCCGGGAAGGGACGAAGTCCGGGCGCTTTCGCTCCAGCCTCCGGACGAACTGGACCGCGCCGGCCACGGCGTTGGCCGTGCAGCTGCCGAGCTGCCCCTGGTCGTAGACGGGCGGGCAGCGCGGCCGGAGGTCGGTCCGGGGCGGAAGGGCCCGCAGGGTGGGGACCGGCGCGCTGAAGTAGAGGTCGCGGTGGTCGGGCAGGTCGGGGATCCACCCGTAGCGGGCCACCCTGCGCGCGCGAAGCTGGGCCATGGCTGGTTCCTCCCCGTGACGTCGCCCCGGCAATCCTCCCAGGAGCACTCGCGGCCGGCAAAGGCGTGAGCGACGGCGATGTGCGCTTCCGTACACCTCGCCCGACGAATTGACGGCAGCCGCCAAACGGGCTGTCGTTTGCCGGTCCGCCGAACCAGGAGCAAGCATGCGCCCGTCGCTCGCCTCCCTGTGGTGCATCGCCGCCGCCCTGGGCTCCGGGTGCGGGAGCGGCAGCTCGAGCTCGCCGCTGGTCACCGTGTCGCCGTCGACGCTGCCGGTGAGCACCGGAGGGAGTGCGGTGACCTTCCTCGCCTCGCTGAGCGGAGGGGCGACCGGGACGGTGAACTGGTCGCTCGATCCGGCCACCGGTCTGGGGACCATCACTCCCACCACCGGCACCCAGACCAGCTACGCCCCGCCGCCGCTCGGGTCGGCGGGCGGGACGGTGAAGCTCCGCGCCCAGGCGGACAACGCCGGCTTCACGGCGACCATCACCGTCAGCACCGCCACCACCGGCGCGCTGACCATCACCGTGCCCTTCCTGCCCAGCGGCACCGCGGCCAGCCTCACCGTCACCGGTCCGGGCGGCTCCTCCCAGACGCTCTCCACGCTGAACTCGGTGACCCTCACCCAGCTCGCCCCCGGGTCCTACACGGTGACGGCGGCCAAGGTCAGCCTCGACGGCTCGTACGTGAGCGCGAATTACACGGCGGACCCGGTGTCGGTCGCCGTGGCGGCCAATGCCCTGGCACAAGCCACGGTCAGCTACGAGGCCGAGCCCGGCGACGGTCTGTGGATCGCCGAGGGAGCGCCGGCGGTCGGCCTCTACGGCTTCACCCAGAGCGACCTCCAGGTCCAGTACACGGCCAGCGCGAGCGTCGACACCTCCGCCCTCGGGACGGTGGAGGGCCTGGCCTTCGACGCCTCGGGGGATCTCTGGGCGAGCGTGGGAAGCACGCTCGTCCGGTACGCCTCCGCCGACCTCTCCAACCCGGGCGCGGTTCCCGCCCAGACGATCAGCGGCCTGACCGGCGGCCCCTCCGGGGTGGCCATCGGCCCCGGCTCGCTGGTCTGGGTGGCCAACTGCAGCGGCAACTCGCTCCAGGCCTATACCGCGGCCGGGACCCTGCAGATCAGCGTCAGCGGCTCGTCCAGCGGGCTGGCCTGCCCGCGGGGCATCGCCTTCGACGGAGCGAACCCGCCCAACCTCTGGGTGGCCAACCAGTCGGGCGATGTGGTGCGCTTCTCGGCCGCCACGCTCTCCGCCACCACCAGCGCCGCCACCCACGACATGGGCCCGCTCGCCCGGCCGGACGGCGGCGTCGCTCCCGTCGGCCTGGCCATCGATCCCAGCGGCAACCTCTGGGTCTCGTTCTGCACCGGCGACACCATCGCCCGCTACGCCAAGAGCGGGTCGGGCGTCGCCACCACCACGTCGGTGGTCCTGGCATCGAACAACACGAGCGGGACGGCCAGCCTCGCCTGCCCGACGGCCATCGCCTTCGACAACTCGAGCAACCTGTGGATCGGCAACCGCGGCAACGGGACGCTGACCAACATCCCGGCCTCCTCCCTGGGCACGGCCGGGACGTCCTCGCCGCCGAGCTTCCCCCAGCTCCAGGCGGGCATCGACTACGGAGGCCTGGCGCTCCACCCCACGCCCGCCGGCCTTCCCATCCTTCCCTGAGCCCCGCCTCCGGAGGGCCCGGCGCGGGAGCCGTAGTAGCGTCGCGGGATGCCCATCGCCCGGAGGCTGCTCGCTCCCCTGGTCCTGCCGGCGGCCCTCTCGGCCGCGGCGGCGCAGCAGCAGCCGGCGGTCCTCCCCCACAGCGACCCGGTGGTCGAACGCGCCATCGCCCGGGTCTACCCCTCCCTGGTGCAGATCCACGTGCTCTCCGAGTACGCGGAAGGGGGCCGGGAGCGGAAGTTCCAGGCGTCGGGCTCGGGGGCGATCATCTCGCGCGAGGGCCACGTCGTCACCAACCACCATGTGGTCGGCAAGGCGACGTCGATCCGGGTCATCCTCCCGACGCACGAGGAGCTGGAGGCGACGCTGGTGGGGACGGACCCGCTGGCCGACATCGCCGTCATCAAGCTCGACACCTCGAAGCGGCCCGCCGGCTCCCCCCCGCTCCCGGTGGCCATCTTCGGGCAATCCGATTCCCTTCGCGTCGGAGACACGGTGCTGGCCATGGGCTGTCCGCTCGCCCTGTCGCAGTCGGTGACCCGCGGCATCGTCGCCAACACCGACATGCGCATTCCCCGTCCCCTCGAGCTCGACGGGGAGAACGTCGGCTCGGTGGTGAAGTGGATCGGCCACGACGCGCAGATATTCCCCGGGAACTCGGGCGGCCCGCTGGTCAACCTGGACGGGGAGATCGTCGGCATCAACGAGCTGGGGATGGGGCTGGCCGGGGCCATTCCGGCCGATCTCGCCCGGACGGTGGCGCAGCAGCTCATCGCCAAGGGGAAGGTGGACCGGGCCTGGACCGGGATGGCCTTCCAGCCGCTGCTCAAGGACTCTCCCCCGTCGATGACCGGGGTGCTGGTGGCCGCGGTGCTGCCCGGGACTCCGGCGGCCGCTGCCGGGGTGAAGGCCGGGGACCGGGTGGTGGCCGTCGAGGGACGTCCGGTGACGGTGCGCTTCGACACCCAGCTGCCCGCCTTCACCAACGAGCTCCTCCAGCGGACTCCCGGCGCCCCGCTCACCCTCCGGCTGGCCCGCGGGTCCACCGAGCTCAACGTGACGCTCTCCCCGCTCCTGCGGGACGAGGCACGGGGCAAGGAAGTGGAGCTCAAGGAGTGGGGGATGACCGTGCGCCGCCTCACCCGCGTGGAGGCCATCGAGCTCCAGCGCCCGGACACCCGCGGCGTCCTGGTGAGCACGCTCCGGCCGGGGGGACCGTCGGACAAGGCGGTGCCGCCGCTCCGGCGGGACGACGTCATCGTCCAGGTGGCGGGAAAGCCCGTGGACTCGCCCGAGACGCTGGCACGCGTCACCGCCGCGCTGCTCCGGGCCGCCCGCGCCCAGGTGCCCACCGTGGTCGGCTTCGAGCGGGGCGCGGAGAGGCTCCTCACCCTGGTGGAGGTGGGCATCCGGCCGCCGCCGGAGCCCGCCCAGGAAGCGCGCCGGGGATGGTTGCCGGTCGCCACCCAGGTCCTCTCCCCGAAGCTGGCCGCCGCCCTCGGCTACAAGGGGCGCAAGGGCGTGCGCGTGACCCAGCTTTACCCGGACAGCGACGCCGGCGGCCTGCGCGTGGGCGATGTCATCACCAAGATCGACGACCAGCTGGTCGAGGCGAGCGAGCCCCAGGATGCGGACGTCTTCGACGCGCTGGTCCGCGCCTACCGGCCCGGGAGCAAGGCCCAGTTCGCCGTCCTCCGCGACGGGAAGCCGCTGACGCTGACCGTGACGCTGCTCGAAGGGCCCCGGCAGGAGAACGAGGTCCAGGTCTACGAGGACGTGGTGCTCGACTTCCGCGCTCGCGACATCTCCTACCTCGACCGGGTGAAGCGCCGCTGGCCGAAGGACGAGGCCGGCGCCCTGGTGAGCCAGGTCGACGCCGGCGGGTGGGCGGCGGTGGGCGGCCTGCGCAGCGACGACCTCATCCTCTCGGTCGACGGCAAGGCGGTGCACAACGTGAAGGAGCTGGAGGGGCTGCTCCGCCCGGTGAAGGAGAAGAAGCCCGGCCACCTCACCTTCTTCGTCAAGCGGGGGGTGCAGACCACCTTCCTCGAGCTCCAGCCGACCTGGGGCGACGCGCGGGAGGCCACCCCGTGAGCGCCGTCCGCGCCGCGGCGCTCTCCGCCGCGCTGCTGGCGACCCCGGCCGGCGCCGCAGACCTCCGGGCCAGAGGCCGGGCCACGGCCGAGCAGATCGGCCCGGCGGTGGTCACCATCCGCGTCGTGCTCAAGCTGAAGATCGGCTTCGCCGGCCAGGGCCAGGACCAGGAGCAGAAGATGGAGGTCGCCGGGGTGGTCATCGACTCCTCGGGGCTGACGCTGGCCAGCGCGGCGAGCATCGACCCCTCGGGAGCTCTGCGCCGCATCTCCGGTGGCCAGGCCTCGCGGATGAAGCTCGAAGCCGAGGTGAAGGAGACCACCCTCCTGCTCGAGGACGGCACGGAGGTCGAGTCGGACGTCGTGCTCAAGGACACCGACCTGGACCTGGCCTTCCTCAAGCCGCGGGAGCCGGGTCGTGCCTTCACCGCCGTGTCCCTCCGCAGGCGGTCCGGCACGGTCCCGGCGCTGACCGAGATCTTCGTCGTCGGGCGGCTGGGCAAGCTCGCCAGCCGGGCCCTGGCGGTGGCCACCGGGGAGGTCCGGGCCTACGTCCGGGGCCCGGCGCCCTACTACGTCACCGACGGGGAAACCTCGAGCTTCACCGGCGCCATCGCCTACACCTCCGATGGGGTGCCGCTCGGGGTGTTCGTCAACCGCTTCAGCTCGACGCCCGACGGGCGAGGCGGCGGGATGCTCGAGGGCGCCTTCGGCCGGAGCGCCTCGGACGTGGTGATGACCGTGCTCCGGCCGGTGGACAAGGTGCTCGAGCTGGCCGCCCAGGCACGGGCGATGAAGCCGCCCCCCGCGGCGGACGCCGGGGAACGCTGAGCGAAGCGATGAGTCGACCCGCGATGGGGCGGCCCCGCCCTACCTCGTCCTCGTCGACGCTGGCCGCGCGCCGAGCCGGCGCCGCATCCTCGCCCGGGCGTGCGCGGTGCTGCCGGCGAGCGTGAAGCCGGCCCTGTCGAACATGGCCACCGTCCCGGTGTAGGCGAAGGCATCGGGCATCGGCCGGCCGTCCCGCGTCGGCTTCACCGGGTAGGCCTCGACCAGCGGAGCGCCGCGCTCGGCCATCCGCCCCAGGGCGTGGGCGAGGAGGGCCGAGGCCACCCCCCGGCCGCGGAACCCGCGGCGAACGAAGAAGCAAGGGACGCTCCAGACACGGTCGGCGTCGTCGCAGGCCAGCGTACGGGCCCGGGCCAGACGCGGAAAGCTGAGCCGCGGACCATAGGTGACCCAGCCGGCCGGCTCGCCGTCGGCGAAGGCGATGGCCCCGAGGACGTCTCCTCGCTTCACCCGGGCTTTGAAGCGGCGCTTCAGCGCCGGCCCCTGGAGGGCCGAGTAGCGCTCGCCCTGCTCCAGCCGCCAGAACATGCACCAGCAACCGCCGCAGGCCCCGTTCTTCCCGAAGAGCGCCTCCAGCTCCGGCCAGAGCTCGGGACGGAGATCGCGGATCTCGAGGCCCATGGCGCTAGCGTGAGGCGGCGGCCGCGCAGCGGAGGATGGCCTCCGCCGAGCGGTCGATGTCCGCCTCGGTGGTGTTCCAGCCGGAGACGCTGACCCGCATCGCCGCCCGACCCTGCCACACCGTCCCGCCCAGCCAGCAGGTCCCGTCGGCCTGGACGCGGCCGACGACGTCGCGCGTGAAGGCGTCGGCGTCGCCTCCGCCCGGCGGCTCGAAGCGCACCAGCACCTGGTTGAGCACCACCTCGTTGAGCACGCGGACACCGGGCGCCGCCGCCAGCCGCTCCGCCATCCGCCTCGCGTGGGCGCAGCAGCGCTCGACCAGGTCGGCGACGCCCTGGCGGCCGAGCGTGCGCAGGGTGGCATAGGTGGGAATCCCGCGGGCTCGGCGCGAGAACTCGGGGACGAAGTTGACCGCGTCGCGCTGCTCGGAGGAGGTCACCAGGTAAGCCGCCTCGGTGCCCATCGCCGCACGGAGGACAGACGGCTCCCGCACGATGGCCACCCCGGCGTCGTAGGGAACGTTGAGCCACTTGTGCATGTCCACCGCCCAGGAGTCGGCGCGCTCCATGCCCTCGGCCAGCGCGCGGCGGCTGGGGGCGGCCCGCGCGAAGAGGCCGAACGCTCCGTCGACGTGGAACCACCCGCCGTTGGCGCGGGCGGCGTCGGCGATGGGCACGAGCGGGTCGATGGCGCCGGTGTTCACGTTGCCTGCCTGGGCGCAGACCAGCGCCGGGCGCCCGAGCCGGGCCAGCGTCTCCCGGAGCGCGTCCGGCCGCATCCGTCCCTGGGCGTCCACCGCCACCCGGGCCGGGGTCTCCGCGCCGAGGCCGAGGAACCGCAGGGCCCGGGTGACGGTGACATGCACCTCGCCGCCCACCACGATGGGGAATCCCGGGGCTCCGACGAGGCCCTTCTTCTCCACGTCCCACCCGGCGCGTTCCAGGAGGGCATGGCGGGCGCAGGCCAGCCCGACCAGGTTGGCCACCTGGGTCCCGGTGACGAAGCCCACCCCCGAGGTCACCGGAAGCCCGAGCAGCTCGCACAGCCACCGGCCGGCGGTCTCCTCGAGGACGGCGGTGAGCGGCGAGGTGGCGTAGAGGCCGGGGTTCTGGTCCCAGGTCGAGGTCAGCCAGTCGGCGGCCAGGGCGACCGGCTGCGTCCCCCCGATGACGAAGCCGAAGAAGCGCGGACCGGCGGTGGCCATCAGCCCGGCGTCGCCCTCCACGGCCAGGGTGCGCAGCACCTCACGGGGGTCCTCGCCGCCCTCGCTGAGCGGCCGGTCGAAGACGGCCCGGAGCCGGGCGGCGGTCGCTTGCGGGGCGACCGGACGTTCCCGGAGGGAGGCCAGGAAGCGACGGGAATGGTCCAGCGCATCGGAGAGGAGGGGGTCGGTGGACATGGCGGTGGCCAGGTTCCCTCACCCGGAGGAGCACAGTCGAGCGCCGACGGGCCGGGCCCCGGTGGGTCAGGTCGCCGCCGGTCGAAAACTGGAGCTGTCACCGCCGGTGGGTAAGTTGATGCGCATGGAACGAGAGCCCTTGCTCGACATCTTCGACGAGCTGAATCGCTTCCGCGAAGTGTTCGAGCGCGCCCAGCGACTGGTGGCGCCCATCATCTCCGAGCAGGCGCAGCGGCTGGAGGCGATGGCCAAGGGGCTGCGGAAGTTCTATGGGCCGTCGGTGGACCCCTTCATCCGCCAGGTGGACGACGTGCTGGCCACGGCTCGCCGGTTCACCGAGCCGATGAAGGAGATCCCGCTGGAGAAGATGGGCGAGCGGCGCTCCGCTGATCGGCGGCGGCCGACGGACGCGGCGCCTCTGCCGGGCCTCATCCCGCGCTCTCGCTAGCCGAAGATCGGCCTCAGCCCCGGGGCTGGAAGGACAGCGCCACACCATTCATGCAGTAGCGCTGACCGGTGGGAGGCGGGCCGTCGTCGAAGACGTGGCCCAGGTGGCCGCCGCAGCGGCGGCAGTGCACCTCGGTCCGCACCATGAACAGGCTCCGGTCGGACCGGGTGCGGACGGCGTCGGCGACCGGCTGAAAGAAGCTCGGCCAGCCGGTCCCGCTGTCGAACTTCGCTTCGGAGGCGAAGAGCGGGAGCCCGCACCCGCCGCAGGCGAAGGTCCCGGCGCGCTTCTCGCGGTCGAGCGGGCTCGTCCCGGCCCGCTCCGTCCCGTGCTGGCGGAGGACGCGGAAGGCGTCCGGAGAGAGCTGCGCCTTCCACTCCGATTCCGGCTTGGTGACCTCGAACGTCTCCTCGGCGGGCTTGGCCATGGGTCTCCTCGGGGCCTCTCTAACGGCGCTCCGGGCGCCGTTCACCCCTCGTCGCTCCCCCTCTCCCCCTCGGGGGTGCGACGCCCCGGCTGGGGAACATCCCGGCGAACACGTCGACTTGCCCGCGCCTCCGGGTTAGGCATCCCCGCCGGTTCCCCAGAGGGGGACCAGGCAGGAACCAAGCTCCTCGATGTGGATCGTCCGACTGGCGCTCCGGCGCCCGTACACCGTCGCCGTCTTCTCGGCGCTGATCTTCATCTTCGGTCTGATGTCCGCGGTGCGGATGAACAAGGACATCTTCCCGTCCATCGACATCCCGGTGGTGGTGGTGGTGTGGAGCTACCCCGGCCTGTCCGCCGAGGACATGGAGCGCCGCGTGGTGTTGATCAGCGAGCGCGCCTACTCCACCACCATCGACGGCATCAGCCACATCGAGTCCCAGTCCATCGCCGGCGTGGGCCTGCTCAAGGTCTATTTCCAGCCCAACGCCGATCTGGGCACGGCCATCGCCCAGATCAGCGCCGTCTCCCTCACCGCCAGCCGGATCATGCCGCCCGGCATCCAGCCCCCCTCGGTGTTGCGCTTCAACGCCGGCAACGTCCCGGTGGTCCAGCTCACGCTGAGCAGCCCCACCCTGTCCGAGCAACAGCTCTTCGACTACGGGCTCAATTTCCTCCGCGTGCGGCTGTTCACCATTCCCGGGACCTCCATCCCCGGCCCCTACGGCGGCAGGCAGCGGCAGATCATGGTCGACGTGGACCCGGCGGCCACCGCCGCCAAGGGCCTCTCCCCTCAGGACGTGGTCAACGCCCTGCTCGCCTCGAACGTCATCGTCCCGGCCGGGACGGCGCAGATCGGCGCCACCGAGTACAACGTCAAGCTCAACTCCAGCCCGGAGACGGTGGAGCAGTTCAACGACCTCCCGGTGAAGGTGGTCAATGGAGCGCTGGTCAAGCTGGGGGACGTGGCCCGGGTGCGTGACGGCTACGCCGTCCAGTCGAACATGGTCCACATCGGCGGAACACGGGCCAGCTACCTGGCCATCCTCAAGCACGCCGATGCCTCGACCCTGGCGGTGGTGGACGGGGTCCGTGAGCTTCTCCCCTCCATCCAGGCCGCCGCCCCCCAGGGGATGGAGCTGAAGCTCGATTTCGACCAGTCGGTCTTCGTCCGGGCCGCGCTCCGCAACGTCGTGCACGAGGCGGTGATCAGCTCCATCCTGGTCTCGCTGATGATCCTCTTCTTCCTCGGAAGCTGGCGCAGCGTGCTCATCGTCTCCAGCTCCATCCCGCTGGCCATGCTGGTGGGTGTGAGCGGTCTGTTCATCTCCGACCAGACGTTCAACATCATGACCCTGGGGGGACTGGCGCTGGCCATCGGCATGCTCGTCGACGACGCCACGGTGGAGGTGGAGAACATCCACCGCAACCGGCACCACGAGCCGAAGCTGATGGTGGCCATCCTCGACAGCGCGCACCAGGTGGCGGTGCCGGCCATCGCCGCCACCCTCACCATCTGCATCGTCTTCTTTCCGGTGGTGCTGCTCACCGGACCGGCCCGGTACCTCTTCACCCCGCTGGCGGTGGCGGTGGTCATCTCCATGCTCGCCTCCTACCTGCTCAGCCGGACACTGGTCCCGGTCCTGGCGCGGCTGCTCATGGAGCACGAGGCGGTGGACCTGGGCGAGGGCGAGAGCCGCTGGGCCCGCTTCAACCGGTGGCGGGACCGGGGCTTCGAGCGCTTCCGGGGCGGGTACGCGCGCGCCCTGGCAGTGGTCCTCGAGCACCGCGCCTGGGTGCTGGGAGTGGCCGGGGCGGTCCTGGTCGCCTCGGCCGCGCTTCCCTTCATCATCGGCTTCGACTTCTTTCCCACCGTCGACGCCGGGCTGATGCGCCTCCACTTCCGCGCGCCGATCGGAACCCGCCTCACCGAGACCGAGCGGCTGGTGGCCGCGCTGGAGCGGAAGATCCGCGAGATCATTCCCGCCGAGGACCTGGGCACCCTGAACGACAACATCGGCCTTCCGTTGTTCTACAACCTGGCCTTCGTCTCCACCGACAACATCGGCCCCCAGGACGCGGAGATCCTCATCTCCCTCAAACCCGGGCACCGGCCCAGCTCCGAGTACATGCGGCGGATCCGCGAGGAGGTGCCGCGCGATTTCCCCGGTTCGAGCCTCTACTTCCAGCCGGCGGACATCGTCAGCCAGGTGCTGAACTTCGGCCTCCCGGCGCCCATCGACGTGCAGATCGAATCCGCCGATCTCGAGGCCGGCTTCGCCATCGCCCGGCAGCTGGCCAGCCGCATGCGGCAGATCCCCGGGCTGGTCGACGTGCGCATCGCTCAGGTGCTGGACTACCCGACGCTCAAGCTCGACGTCGACCGAGACCGGGCGGCGCAGGTCGGGCTGGTGCAGCGGGACGTGGCCAACGATCTGCTCACTTCGCTGGCGAGCAGCACGCTGGTCAGCCCGTCCTTCTGGCTCAACCCGAAGAACAACGTGAACTACCTGGTGGTGGTCCAGACGCCGCTGACCCGGATGCAGAGCACCGGCGACCTGCTGGCCACGCCCATCACCACCGTCGGACAGCCCGTCCGCCAGGACGTGGCGCGGACGCTCTCGGACGCCGCTCGTCCGGCCTCGGCGTCCTACCTGGGCACCATCTCCGAGCTCCGCCCGGGCCGGACCCTGGCCCTGGTCAACCACGCCACCATCCAGCGGGTGATCAACGTGCAGGGCAATGCCCAGGGGCGGGACCTGGGGTCGATCGGGGCGGACATCCAGCGGGCCATCGGCGAGCTCAAGGGCCGCCCCCCGACGATGCGCATCACGCTCCGTGGTCAGATCGAGAGCATGATCACGTCCTTCACCAGCCTGGCCGGGGGTCTCCTCCTGGCCATCGTCCTCGTCTACCTGCTGCTGGTCGTCCTCTTCCAGTCCTGGGTGGATCCGATGATCATCATGGTCGCCGTTCCCGGGGCGCTGGTGGGCATCCTGTGGATGCTCGCCCTGACGGGCACCACCCTGAACGTCGAATCTTTCATGGGCGCGATCATGGCCGCCGGAATCGCCGTCTCGAACAGCATCCTGCTGGTGAACTTCGCCAACGACATCCGGGTGGAGCGGCACCTGGGCGCCCTGGAGGGAGCCCTCGAGGCGGGCAAGACACGGCTCCGCCCGGTGCTCATGACCGCGCTGGCGATGATCCTCGGGATGTTGCCCATGGCGCTGTCCCTGGGCGAAGGCGGCGAGCAGAACGCTCCGCTCGGACGAGCGGTCATCGGGGGGTTGCTGATGGCAACGGTGGTCACGCTGTTCGTCGTTCCGGTGGTGTACACCATCGTTCGCCGCTCGCCTCCCAGCGCCCATCGGCTGGACGAGCAGTTCGCCGCGGAGAGCGAGGGCGCCAGCGCAGGAGCCCGCGGATGAACGACACCAGCTCCTCCTCGCAGCGGACGCTGCCCGCCGAGGGTGCCGGGCGGCCGCGGCTCCTCACCTGGCTCTCGGTGGGGCTGGTGCTGCTGGTGGTGGCCGGCGTCATCGCCCTGGCGCTGGCCCGGCGCGGCCGCGAGGCCTCCGAGGCGCGGCGGCTGAGCGCCGCCCTGGCCCGGGGGATGACCGTCCAGGTCGCCCGCGTCGAGCTGTCGCCCGCCGAGCTGGTGCTCTCGCTGCCGGCCGAGGTTCGGGGCTGGTCGCAGACCACGCTCTACGCCAAGGTCGCCGGGTACGTCCGCGAGATCCCGGTGGACAAGGGCACGCGGGTGAACAAGGGCGAGCTCATCGCCCGGCTGGAGTCACCCGAGACCGATCAGGCGGTGCTCGCCGCCCGAGCGGATCTCGAGGTGAAGCGCCAGCTGCTCCAGCGCAATGCCGCCCTTCGCCCCGACGGCATCGTCTCGCAACAGGACCTGGACAACGCCACCGCCGCGGTGCGCGTGGCCGAGGCCACCCTGCAGCAGGCGCTCGCCCTGCAGGCCTACGAGATCATCCGGGCGCCGTTCACCGGGGTGATCACCGCTCGCTACGTGGACGTGGGAGCCCTGGTGCCGGCAGGCACCGGCAGCACGCAGACCGTGCAGCCGGTGGTGGACCTCTCCGACCTCGACCGCCTGCGCGTCCAGGTCTACGTCGGGCAGGCGGATGCAGCCAGGCTCCAGCCCGGGGACCCGGTGTCGCTGGTGACGGACAGCGATCCCGCCCACCCCATCGATGTGGTGATCAGCCGGCTGTCGATGGGGCTCGACCCGCGCAGCCGCACCATGCTCTGCGAGATGGACGTGAACAATCGGCCGGTGCGCTTCTACCCAGGCCAGTTCGTGCGCGCGACGCTGAGGCTCCGGGGCGCCCGCCTGCCGCTGGTGCCGAGCGACGCCCTGGCCTGGCGCGGCGACAGGCTGTTCGTGGCGGTGGTCGAGGATGGCCACGTGCGGATGCGGCCCATCGAGGCCGGCGACGACGACGGGAAGCGCGTGCAGGTGCGTTCCGGCCTGGCGGGAGGCGAGACGGTGGTGCTCAATCCCAGCGCCGAGCTCCAGGATGGAGACCGGGTCCAAATCGCCGGGAAGCCCGCTCTCGCGCCGACCGCCGCCCAGGGGTCGAGCAGCTCCTCGACCGGGGCATCCCCCGGCGCCGGCATCCCCGCGGCGCGGTAGTTGCGGTTCAGCTGCGGCCGCGACACCCGCGCGCCGGCGGGAGCGGGCACGTTCCGGCCGCGATGTGCTCCGCGTGCCTGTGGACGCTCGCCTCGAGAGCGCTCAGCTGGCTGGGGTCCCTCGGCACGAACACCATGCAGCAGAAGCACCGCACTACTCGAGAGGATCTTGGGAATCATGTTCATCGGCCTCCGCGCTCAACGACCGCCGCCCGGAGCTGCCGGCGGGCCCTCCCGGGGCCCGCGCTGGGCCTCAAGCTCGAACGCCGAAGATCCCGGCCATGGCCCGTTGCAGGAGGAACCAGCCGAGCAGGAGCCCGGCCAGGGCGAGCAGCTCGTTCATGCCTGTGTGAGCCAGCGCGGGCGCAGAACGGTTCCGCGGCGGCGAATCAGCCAGCGCCCCGGGCCGCCTCGGGATGGAGCCCGACCCGGAGGGCCATCGTCCGACCGGACCGCCGGCGGGCAAAGACGAAGTAGAGGACGGGCACGGCCACCCGCGAGAGCAGCGTGGCGGCCACTTCGCCGGCCATCAGGCTGATGGCCAGGCCCTGGAAGATGGGGTCCCGGAGCATCACCGCGCTCCCGACCAGCACCGCCGACGCGGTGAGCAGCATCGGACGGAAGCGGACGACACCCGCCTCCTCCACCGCCTGCTCGAGCGCCATCCCGCATTCGACCTTCAGCTCGATGAAGTCGACGAGAATGATGCTGTTCCGGACGATGATGCCCGCGCCCGCGATGAAGCCGATCATGCTGGTGGCGGTGAAGAAGGCGCCCAGCGCCCAGTGGGCGGGGAGGATTCCGATCAGGCTCAGCGGGATGGGGGCGAGGATGACGAACGGGACGGTGAAGCTCTGGAACCAGCCCACCACCATCACGAAGATGAGGAGGAGCACGGCGGCGAAGGCGATCCCCAGGTCCCGGACGCCGGGATGCGGGTGGAGACGGTGGCGCGCCGGGAAGCCTGGACCGCCGCC
>DASPUU010000028.1:0-3052 GCA_035622755.1 Myxococcaceae bacterium | reverse complement strand
ACCACCGAGGCGCCGCCGCCACCGCCTGAACAACCGAGGACGCCCGCGACCGGAGGCAAGCCATGACCCACGTGGTGGTGGATCCCGTGACCCGCATCGAGGGCCACCTGCGCATCGAGGCGGAGGTGGACGGCGGCCAGGTGCAGGACGCCTGGTCGTCCTCGACCATGTTCCGGGGCATCGAGCTCATCCTCAAGGGCCGCGACCCGCGCGACGCCTGGGCATTCACCCAGCGCATCTGCGGCGTGTGCACCACGGTCCATGCCATCGCCTCCATCCGTGCGGTGGAGAACGCCATCGGGGCGCGCCCGCCCCCCAACGCCCGCATCCTGCGCAACCTGATCATCGCTGCGCAGTGCATCCAGGACCACGTCATCCACTTCTACCACCTGCATGCCCTGGACTGGGTGGACGTGGTGTCCGCGCTCTCCGGTGATCCGGCGAAGACGTCGGCGCTGGCGCAGTCCATCTCCGACTGGCCGCTCTCCAGCACCCAGTACTTCACCGGGGTGAAGACGCGGCTCAAGGACTTCGTCGACCGCGGTCAGCTCGGGCCGTTCGCCAACGCCTACTGGGGACACCCGGCCTACAAGCTCCCGCCCGAGGTGAACCTGCTCGCCGTGGCCCACTACCTGGAGGCGCTCGACTGGCAGCGGGAGTTCATCAAGATCCACGCCATCCTCGGGGGCAAGAACCCGCACCTCCAGTCCTTCCTCGTCGGGGGGATGGCCACCCCGGTCGATCCCAACAGCCAGGCGTCGCTGAACATCGGCACCATCGACGCCCTGCGGGCGCTCACCGCCAAGGGCCGGGACTTCGTCAACCGGGTCTACCTGCCCGACGTGCTGGCCGTCGCCTCCTTCTACAAGGACTGGGCCGGTTACGGCGCCGGTGCGGGGAACTACCTGGTCTACGGCGAGTACCCGGAGAACGACTCGGCCAACCCGCCGCTCTTCCTGCCCTCCGGCGTCATCCGCAACCGCGACCTGTCCAAAGTGCTGAGCGTGGACCCGGGCCGGATCACCGAGTCGGTCAAGCACTCCTGGTACGACTACTCGGGCGGCGACGACAAGCCGCTCCCTCCGGCACAGGGCGAGACGCGGCCGAAGTACACCGGGCCGCAGCCTCCCTACGAGCGGCTCAACCTGACCGACAAGTACAGCTGGCTCAAATCGCCCCGTTACGACGGCGAGCCGATGGAGGTCGGACCGCTGGCGCGGATGCTGGTCGCCTATGCCTCCGGTCACAAGCGGGTCCACGAGTTGGTGGACACCGCGCTCGGCCAGCTCAAGGTCGGGCCGGAGGCGCTCTTCTCCACCCTGGGACGGATCGCCGCCCGGTGCATCGAGACGGTGGTCCTGGCGGAGAAGATCGACGACTGGATCGGCGCCCTGGCGGCGAACATGGGCGCGGGCGACCTGCGCATCCAGGATACGGCCAAGTGGGATCCCTCCACCTGGCCGAAGGAGGCCTTCGGCGCCGGGTTCCACGAGGCCCCCCGCGGCGCGCTTGGCCACTGGGTCCACGTCAAGGACGGGGCCATCGCCAACTACCAGTGCATCGTCCCCAGCACCTGGAACGGGGGGCCCCGGGACCAGGCCGGGAAGCGTGGACCCTACGAGGCCTCGCTCCTCCGCACCCCGGTGGCCGATCCGACCAAACCGCTGGAGATCCTGCGGACGGTGCACTCCTTCGACCCGTGCATGGCTTGCGGCGTCCACGTGGTCGACGCCAAGCGGCGGCCGCTGGCCGAGGTGAGGACGCCGTGACCACCGCCGGAGCCGTCGCCCATACCGCCGAGGAACGGATCCGCGTCTACGTCTGGGACGCGCCGGTTCGGACCATGCACTGGCTGATCGCCGGGGCGATCATCGTTCTCAGCGTCACCGGCCTCTACCTGGCGCACCCCTTCCGGGGCTGGGGCACCCCGCCCTTCCTCATGGGCTGGATGAAGGTCGTCCACTTCTACGCGGCCATGGTCTTCGTCGTCTCGGTGCTGGCCCGGGTGGCATGGATGTTCCTCGGACCGCCGCAGGCCTCGTGGCGGGAGTTCATCCCCACCACCCGTCGGCGGTGGCGCTCCTTCTTCAAGACGCTCCGCTACTACACGTTCCTCTCCGTGGACAACATCGCCACCGTCGGCCACAACGCGGTGGCCGGGGTGGCCTACACCGGGGTGTTCGCGCTCTACGCGGTGATGATCGTCACCGGGCTCGCCCTTTACGGGGCGAACGCCAACGTGGCATCGCCGATGTACCTCTTCCACGGGCTGGCTCCCCACATCGGCGGGCTGCAGACCTCGCGCTTCGTGCACCACCTGGTGATGTGGCTGCTCCTCGGCTTCTTCATCCACCATGTTTACAGCGCGCTGCTCACCTCCAAGCTGGAGCGAACGGGCGAGCTGGACTCCATGTTCTCGGGCAACAAGTTCCTCCTCCCCGACGAGTTCGAGTCCGCCCTGGACAACGAGGGACTGCGCAGGAGGGCCCCGGCGAATGCCCGGCGGTGACCCGCTTCTCGTCCTCGGTCTGGGCAACGTCATCTACCAGGACGACGGCGCCGGCGTGGTGGCCGTCGTCCGTCTCCTCGACGGGTACCGGCCGGGCACGGGAGTGCGGGTCCTGGACGGTGGGACCCTGGGCCTGGCGCTCCTTCCCACCCTCGAGGCCGCCGACGCGGCCATCCTCGTCGACGCCATCCGCACCGAACAGCCGCCCGGCACGCTGGTCCGCCTCGAGGGAGAGGAGGTGGCCGACGCCGCCGTCGAGCGCCTGAGCGTGCACCAGGTGGGGGTGAGCGACCTGCTGGGGGCCGCCCGATGGCAGGGCTCCCTGCCGCGGCGGCTGGTGCTGCTCGGAGTCGTTCCAGAGCGGCTGGACTTGGGGCTGGAGCGTTCTCCGGCGGTGGAGGCGGCGCTCCCCGGGCTGGTCGAGGCCGTTCGGAGAGAATGCGCAGCTCTGGGGTTCCCCTTCCTCCCGAGGCAGCCTGATGAAGCGGCGGGCGCGCTTGGTCTGGGTGGCGATGGCATCGATCGCCTGCCCGGCGTGCGG
Source organism: Myxococcaceae bacterium (assembly GCA_035622755.1). Classification (GTDB taxonomy): domain Bacteria; phylum Myxococcota; class Myxococcia; order Myxococcales; family Myxococcaceae; genus JADGRA01. Next base: position 2 of record DASPUU010000028.1, on the reverse strand, counting down.
CA
>DASPUU010000027.1:0-14921 GCA_035622755.1 Myxococcaceae bacterium | reverse complement strand
CGTTCTCCGCCCGATCTGCCGGCATCCCCCAGCCCGAGCCGCACAAGGTCCCTGATGAGCGACACCGACAACCGCGAACCCGCCGACGCACTCCCGCCGCCGGCACCCCTGTCCACGCCGCCCGGTGACGAGGGCGGGGATGACGACGGCCCGGAGGACGCCGGGCCACCACAGACCGGCGTCTCGAGTGGCGGCGCGCCGGGCGAGGGCGCGGCGCCGCCCGGAGGAGGGCGGCGCCGGCGTCGGCGGCGCCGGCGCGGTCGCGGCGCCCCGGTGCTCTTCACGCCCGACGGACAGGCGTACCGGATGGTCACCGGCCCGGACGGCCAGCAGACGCAGAGCTTCCTCTCCCCCGCCGAGCTGCAGGCCTACCAGGCGCGCACCGCCCAGGTCGGGCCGCCGGGCGCTGCCCCCGGGGCGGCCCGTCCGCCGCTCGTGCCCCAGACGCAAGGGCTGGTCTCGGTGGAGGGCGTGCTGGACACCGAGGCCAAGGGCCCCAACGCCCTGCTCCGCCAGGTGAAGCGGAACCTCCTCCCCGGGCCAGACGACGCCGAACTCCCCAAGAACCTGGTCTCCAAGCTCCGGCTCCGGCCCGGGCAGTTCATCGTCGGCCAGGCCCAGATGCGGGGACCGCGCGGGCTCGTGCAGCGCGTGGACAGCGTCGACGGGATGACGCCCGAGGCCGCCGCCCGGCTCCCCCACTTCAACGACCTGACCAGCGTCGACCCGCTGGAGCGGCTCCGGCTCGAGCACGGCCAGCGGGAGATGGTCACCCGGGTGCTCGACCTCGTCGCTCCCCTGGGGAAGGGTCAGCGCGCGCTCATCGTCGCCCCGCCCAAGACCGGCAAGACGATCATGCTCCAGCGGATCGCCCAGGCGGTGATCGCCAACCATCCCGAGGTGCACGTGATGGTCCTCCTCATCGACGAGCGACCCGAGGAGGTCACGGACATGCGCCGGAGCATCAAGGCGGAGGTGCTGGCGTCGAACGCCGACCGCGCCACCGGAGACCACCTCAAGGTGGCCGAGCTGGCCCTGGAGCGGGCACGGCGGATGGTCGAGGCGGGCAAGGACGTGATGATCCTGCTCGACTCCATCACCCGGCTCGCCCGGGCGTACAACAAGGAGGTCGACAGCTCGGGCCGCACGCTCACCGGCGGCGTCGACAGCCGCGCCCTGGAGCGTCCGAAGCGCATCTTCGGCGCCGCCCGGGCCACCGAAGAGGCCGGGTCGCTGACCATCGTCGGGACGGCCCTCATCGACACCGGCAGCCGGATGGACGAGGTCATCTTCGAGGAGTTCAAGGGGACCGGGAACAGCGAGATCACCCTCGACCGGATGCTCGCCGAGAAGCGCATCTTCCCGGCGATCAACATCCCCCAGTCCGGGACCCGCAAGGAGGAGAAGCTCTTCACCCTCAAGGAGTACGAGAAGGTGAAGAGGCTGCGGCAGATGCTCTTCGCGGTGAAGCCGGTGGAGGCGATGGAGGCGCTGGTCAAGCGGCTGGCTCGCTACACCTACAACGAGGAGTTCCTCGACGAGCTGTGAGGCCGGTCCGCGCGGTCGCTCTTCCCCGCGGTTCCGATCCTCGCCCACGCCGACGCCGCGCGGACCTTCGCCCGGGAGACCTTCCGCCGCCTTCCGGAGGGCGTTCCCCCGAGCGACCTCGAGCCGGTCTTCCACGGATGGAACCCCGAGCGGCTCCGGCTCGGCGCGCGACGACGCCCGGCGGCCCGAGGACCGCGCTCGGCCGCCGGCGAGTGGCCACCGGGCTAGGATGCACCACGATGGTCGGCTCCAGGCCATGGGCCCGAGCTCCCAGGACCCGGGAGCTGACGATGCGGGCTCGGGCGCTGGCGGCAGCGGCCGGGCTCCTCGGCGCGGCCGCGGCGCGGGCAGCTCCGCCGTCGTACGAGGTGTCGATCGGACCGCGCGCCGAGGTGCTCACCGTCGAGGCGCGGTTCTCCGACCTGCGGGAAGGCCGGCTCGTCCTGGCCGACGGCGCGGAGCCGTTCCTGCGCGACGCCGAGCTGGAGTCGGGAGCCGGCTGGCGGGCCCTGGCGCGCCGCGAATCGGGGTTCGACGCCTCTCCTTGCACCGGAGGCTGCCGCATCCGTTACCGCTTCCTGCTCCGGGAGGCGGCCGAGGCGCTCGGAGACCCCGAGTCGGCAGCCGCCTTCGCCGGGAGCTACGTCGCCCCGCCGTCGACCTGGCTGCTCCATCCGAGTGCGCGGGCGGCGGCGGGCTACCGGCTCCGGGTGACCGTGCCGGCCGGGGTGGGCTTTCTCCCCGGGCTCGCCCGCTCGTCCGATGCCGAGGCGAACACGTACGACGTTCGGGGGGCCGGGCTCCACGTCGCGCCGATGTGCGCCTTCGGGACCTGGCGGGTCCGCGCCCTGGACGTCGGCGGCGCGCGCATCGAGCTCGGCATCGCCCCGGTCCCCTTCGCCATGAGCGACGAGGACCTCCAGGCGTGGGTCGAGGAAGCGGCCGCCGCGGTCGCGGCCTACTACCGCCGCTTTCCGGTGAGGAACCTGCTCGTGCTGGTGGCACCGGCCCGGGGCGAGCATCTCGGCGGCGTCGCCCTGGGCGAGGGGGGGGCCTCGGTGCTTCTCCGCCTGGGCACGGCCACGCCGGCGGCGCGGGCCCGCAGCCACTGGGTGCTGACCCACGAGCTGATGCACCTCGGTTTTCCCTCGATGGTGCGCCGCCACCTCTGGATGGAGGAGGGCATGGCGGTGTTCGGCGAGCCCATCGTCCGCGTCCGCGCCGGGCTCTTGAGCCAGGACGCGCTCTGGTCCGAGTGGCTGGAGCAGGGGGCGCTCGGCCTCCCGCGCCGGGGTGAGGGCGGCCTCGAGGAGACGCACACCTGGGCCCGCACCTACTGGGGCGGGGCCCTGTTCTGGCTGCTCGCCGACGTGACGCTCCGCGAGCGCACGAGAAACGCCCGCTCCGTGGACGACGTCCTCCGGGCGCTGGTCGCCGCCGGGGGCAACGCCACCGTGCGCTGGGAGATGGCGGAGGTGCTGCGGGTGGCGGACGCCGTCGCGGGCACGCCCGTGTTCACCGAGCTGTTCCGGACCCTGGCCGAGACGCCCGGGGCCCCGGACCTCCCGTCCCTCTGGCGACGGATGGGAATCACACTCCGCCGCGACACGGTGGTCTACGACGATGACGCGCCCCTGGCCTCGGTGCGCAGGGCGATGGTGGCCCGATAGGCACCGTCGGACCCCGGCGACGGCGGGTGCCGTTGCAGTCGTCGGCCCGGGCGCGCGCCTTGCACCCGCGCCGCCCCTGGAAGCCCGGCACCGATGCGCGTCGTGACTCGATTCTGGCCTCTGCTGCTCGGCGCGTGCGCCACCCCGGTCGCGCCGGAGGCCACTCGCGCCTCGGATGCATGTGCCCGCGCGCTCGGCAGCGACCGAATCGAAGAGGCCTCGGCCCAGTGCGACCTGGCCCTCGAGTACGGCACGGGAGACGCCGCGCTCTGGGTGAATCGCGGGCTGGTCCTCGGCCGCGCCGGGAAGCCGGAGGGGGCCCGTGCCGCCTTCGAGCGCGCCCTGGACGCCAATCCCGACTCGCTCCAGGCGCACAACAACCTCGGCGTCCTGGACCTCCGCTCGGATGCGCCGGAGCGCGCCATCGAGCACTTCGAGGAGGCGCTGCGCATCGATCCCCGGTTCGTCGCCGCCCGCTACAACCTCGCGCTCGCCCGGCACCGGCAGGGCGGGGGCGCGGAGGCGCGGCGGCAGCTGCGCATCGCGCTCGCGGTGGATCCGGGCTTCGTCCCGGCCTGGCGTGCCCTGGGAGCCCTCGCGCTCGAGGGGGGCGACGACGCGCTGGCCGCCGAGGCCCTCGAGCGGGCCTCCGCGGCAGCGCCGCACGATGCCGGGACCTGGCTCGGGCTGGCCGAGGCCGAGGCGCGGCGGGGACGGCTCGAGGCTGCCCGCACCGCCCTGGCCAGGTGCCTGCGTGCCGACCCGCGGCGGGACCTGTGCCGTGCTCGCCTGACCGCGCTGGGCGGCGCCGGGCCCTGACCCCGGCTGGGCCTGGGGTCACTCCTCGCCAGGAGACGACGGCCGGCGCCCGGCGAGTGCGGTGGGAACGGGGAGCTTGGCGGCCAGCCGGAGCCGCTTCCAGTCCTGCCCGTCGCGGACCGGAAGGGTCATCCCCACCAGTGACTCGGTGACGCAGCTCTCGGTGGCCTTGTCCACCGTGCTCCCGAGGACCTCCACGTCCTGGATGGTGTAGAGGCCGTTCTCACCGGCGAGGCCGAGCGCGACATCGAGCGACGGGGGCCCGCTTGCCGGGATGGCCGCATGCGGCAGGCAGCGCCGGATCCGGGGCATCGCCCGGCGGATCAGAGTGGGCCCGACGGGCCTCGTCTCGCCGAGCAGCACGCCCTGCGACTGGAGGGGCAACGATTTCCAGTCGAAGCCGCTCGCCTCGGCGGCGGGAGGGGCCGGCGTGGGTACGGGCGCCGGCGCGGGCGGCGGCAACCGGCGCGCCGGAGGCGGCGGGGCCGCCTTCGGGAGAGGGGGCAGAGCCTCGAACCCCGTGGCCGCCTCTGGCCCGTGGGGAGGGACGAGGAAGGCCGCGGCGATGGCCACCCCGCAGAGAACGAGGACGCCCACCACGAGGACGGCGAGGAGACGGATTCGGAGCACCGGGGCCGTGGGCATGGCGAGGAGAAGGGTCTCCCGCATACCACGGGCCGCTGCAGGCGGACGGCCGCCGTCCAGGCACGTCACTCCTCCTCGCGCCGGTCGCGCTCGCGCGCGAGCCGCGCCTGCTGGCGCCGAGCGAGCCGGGCCACGGCCTCGGCCGCCCGGTGGGCGACCACCAGCCTCGCGCGCGCCGCCTCGACGGCGCGTGCCCGGCCTTCCGCCGAGCGTCGAAGCACCCCGGCCAGACCCTCGAGGCAGGCACGCTCCCGGCCCAGGCCCACCGTCCAGGCGCTTGTCCCGGCGAAGGCGCGCGCTGCCTCGCCACCGGCCAGCGCCTCCAGGCGGGTGCGCCCCGCTCGCCACCGGTCCTCGACCCGCGCCGCCCGGGCGTCCGCGGCGCGGACGGAGTGCTCCGAGACCGAGAGCGCTTCCTGCGCCCGGGCGAGCTCGGCGCGCCGCTGGTCCATCGCGTGGAGGCGCAGCCGGCGCAGAGCTTCCAGGCGTCGCGAGGTGGTCACCCGGCCAGCACCGCCTCGAGCCGGGCCAGCGTCTCGTCGAAGGGCGCCCGCTCTCCCGGGGACTGACGGAGGAAGTCGCGGATGCCGTCCTCTCGCCGCAGGGCCTCGTCCGTCCACGGGTCGCTCCCGGCGCGGTAGGCCCCGAGCAGGATGAGGTCCCGGTTGGACTCGTGGGCGGCGAGGAGCCGCCGGAGCCGCGCCGCGAGCGTCCGGTGGGCCGGGGTGGTCACCCGCGGCATCACCCGCGAGAGGGACTGGAGCACGTCCACCGCGGGCCACTGGTCGCGCTCGGCCACGGCGCGGCTGAGGACCAGATGCCCGTCGAGGATGCTGCGCACTTCGTCGGCGATGGGCTCGTCCAGGTCCCCGCCCGGGACGAGGCAGGCGTAGAGCGCGGTGCACCGCCCGCGCTCCGAGTTGCCGGTGCGCTCCAGGAGCCGGGGCAGGAGCGAGAACACCGACGGCGGGTAGCCGTGGCGGACGGGCGGCTCACCGGCGGCGAGCCCCACCTCCCGCTGGGCGCGGGCGGCGCGGGTGATCGAGTCGAGCAGGAAGAGCACGCTCGCTCCCTGCTCCCGGAACCACTCGGCGATGGCCGTGGCGACGAAGGCCGCCTTGAGCCGCACCAGCGCCGGCTGGTCGGAGGTGGCGCACACCACCACGCTCCGCCGGAGCCCCTCCTCCCCGAGGGCGTCGTCGAGGAACTCCCGGAGCTCCCGCCCGCGCTCGCCGATGAGCCCGATGACCGCGACGTCGGCGGCCGCCGCTCGCGCTGCCTGGCCGAGGAGCGTGCTCTTCCCCACCCCGGGGCCGGCAAAGACGCCCAGCCGCTGGCCCTCGCCGAGCGTGACCAGGGCATCGATGCAGCGGATCCCGAGCGGGAGCGGCCGCTCGATGCAGGCACGGGTGGCCGGGGGAGGACAGTCCCGGTCCACCTCCCACGCCTCGAGGCCCGTCCCCGGGAGCGGCCGGCCGTCGAGCGGGCGGCCCAGCCCGTCCAGCACCCGCCCGACCAGCCCCTCCCCGACGCGGACCGAGAATCGCTCGCCGTCGGAGGTGACGCGGCTCTCCGGGCCGACGCCCCGCAGCTCGCCGAAGGGGAGGAGCCGGACGCGTTCCTCGGTGAAGCCGACCACCTCCGCCCGCACCGAGCCCGGCTCCGCCTCGACGGTCACCACCTCCCCGGCTCGCACTCCGGGGAGGGCCGCCTCGAGCACCAGCCCGGTCAGTCTGACCACCCGGCCCTGGACGCGCAGCGGCCGGGCGGCATGGAGCCGCGATGCGAGGAGGGCCGGCTCGGGGCGCCTCATCGTTCCTCTCCGGCGAGCAGGGCGTCGCGGAGCACGGCGACCTGGGTCTCCAGGCGGGCATCCACCGTGCCCAGGTCCGACTCGACCAGGCAGCCGTCGGGAGTGACCCCTTCGTCCTCGCGCACGGTCAGGTCCCGGGGCGGCCGGCCGCCACCGAGCTCGCCGAGCCGCGACCTCAGCCAGCGGGCCCGCGACGGGTGCACGCGCAGCACGGCGGCTCGGGAGTGCCGGAGCGAGGCCACCGCCCGGGCGCAGAGCCGCACCCACAGCGCCGGCTCGGTGGCCATCGCCTCGCCGAGGATCCGCAAGGCCATCGCCGCGGCGAGCTCGGCGGCGGCGCGGCGCACTCCCATCGAGCCGAGCAGCTCCCCGCGCAGCCGGTGCAGGCGGAGGAGCTCGACCTCGACGCTGCGCCGGCCCTCGGCCCGGCCCTCCTCCGTCGCCTGCCGCCGCACCTCCTCTGCGCCCCGCTCGGCGTCGGCGAGGAGCTGGTCGGCCCGGGACTGGGCATCCTGGAGAAGGGACGCCGCGCCGGCCCGCGCCTGGTGAACCTCGACGGGGACGAAGCGCGCCCAGGGACGAGGTCCGTCCCATCCATGCAGCACCCACGACCTGCCCACCCGCTCCCTCCTGCCCCCGGAGGCGGGGCGCTGCAGTGGCCGTGCCGCGCTCGAGAACGCTTCTTCATGGCGCGCGGCGCTTGACGCGGTGCAGGACCCCCGGCTAGCCGGGGGAGTCCGCGGGCTCGAGGAGGACCGATGGCGCCCATCGTGAGCATCGTCGACGTGGTCAAGGAGTACAGCCTGGGCAAGACGGTGGTCCCGGCGCTCCGGGGCGTCTCGCTCGACGTCCACCCCGGCGAGTTCCTCTCCATCGCCGGACCCTCGGGCAGCGGCAAGACGACGCTCCTCAACCTCATCGGCTGCGTGGACGTGGCCACCCGGGGGACGGTGGTGGTGACCGGGAAGAACACCGCCGAGCTGAGCGAACGCGAGCTGACCTCGCTCCGCCTGCACACCATCGGATTCATCTTCCAGAGCTTCAACCTCGTCCCGGTGCTGAGCGTCTTCCAGAACGTGGAGTTCCCCCTCCTCCTCCAGGGGAAGCTCCCGGCGCGCGAGCGACGGGTCCGGGTCCTGGCGCTGCTCGAGGCGGTGGGCCTGGCCACTCATGCCGGCCACCGGCCGAGCGAGCTGTCAGGCGGCCAGCGGCAGCGGGTGGCAGTGGCCCGGGCGCTGGTGGGCAACCCGCAGATCGTCCTGGCCGACGAGCCCACCGCCAACCTGGACTCGGTCACCGGCGAGCACATCATCGACCTCATGAAGGAGCTCAACGAGCGCGACGGCACGACGTTCATCTTCTCCACCCACGATGCCAAGGTGATGTCCCACGCCAACGCGGTGGTCCGGCTGGAGGACGGGCGGATCGTCGGGCGGGAGAAGCCCGCCCCGTCCGCCCCGGCGGCCGCGGGGATGCGACCGTGATCGGTCTCATCGTCCGGGTGGCGTTTCGCAACCTCTTCCGGAGCCGCATCAACCTGCTCATCGGGGGGATCATCTTCTCCGGCACGCTCTTCCTGGTGGTGGGCGGCGCGCTGCTCGACAGTCTGGTCGGGGCGATGAGCCGGAGCATCGTCGGCACCGTCTCCGGCCACGTGCAGCTCTACAGCGAGCGGAGCCGCGACGAGCTGGCCATCTGGCCGACGATGGGGAACGAGCCGGACCTGAGCCCGCTGCCGGATTTCGAGCAGCTGGAGCGCTCCCTGCTCCGCCTTCCCAACGTCAAGGCGGTGGTGCCGATGGGGATCAGCGGCTCGCTCATCACCTCCGGGAACACGGTCGACCTGACGCTGGAGGAGCTGCGCGGGGTGGTGCGGCAGGAGAAGGAGCAGGGCTCGACGCCGGCGCTGGAGGCGAAGCGGCAGAGCCTGAAGGAGCACGTCCGGCAGATCGTCCGCGTCCTCCAGGACGACCTGTCGCACGCCAGCGAGATGATGACCGCCGAGGCGCGTGACCCGGAGTCGGTGGCGGCGGTGGAGCGCGCCTCGTCGGAGGCGTTCTGGCAGGAGTTCGACCGCGACCCGTACGGAGCGCTGGAGTTCCTGGAGAACAAGGTGGCGCCCCAGCTCCCCGACGGGGATCTGATCCAGCTTCGCTACGTGGGGACCGACCTGGACGGCTTCGCCCGCTCCTTCGACCGGATGGAGATCGTCGACGGGACGGCGGTTCCGCCTGGGCACCGGGGGATGCTCCTCTCCAAGTTCACCTACGAGCAGTTCCTCAAGCTCAAGACGGCGCGGCGGCTGGATCTCATCCAGGAGGCCATCGAGACCGGGTCGAAGATCGCCGACGACCCCACCCTGCAGCGCTACGTGCGCGAGAACCGGAACCAGACTCGGGAGATCCTGCTCCAGCTCGACCGGCTGGACACGGAGACGGCGGTCTCCCGGCTCCGGAGGTTCCTCGGGCGCCCGGGGGGAACGCTGGCCGAGCTTCTCACCGGCTTCTTCGACATGGACGACGGGAACTTCCGCCAGCGCTACGATTTCTTCTACCGCGAGCTGGCACCGCTCCTGAAGCTCTACCGCCTCAAGCCCGGGGACACGCTGACCATCACCGCCTTCACCCGCTCCGGCTACGTGAAGAGCATGAACGTCCCGGTGTGGGGGACCTTCCAGTTCAAGGGGCTGGAGAAATCGCCGCTGGCCGGCAACATCAGCCTGATGGACATCGTCTCCTTCCGCGAGCTGTACGGCTACCTGAGCGCCGACAAGCGCTCGGAGATCGAGACCCTGAAGCAGGAGGCCGGGGCACGGGAGGTGGAGCGTTCCCGCGCCGAGGAGGAGCTCTTCGGCACCTCGCGGAAGGTGGTGGCCCAGGCCACACCCGGCCTCATCGACGAGAAGGACTCCTTCCGGGGGACGGCGGCAGAGCTGCGGCGGCGGGACCTGGCCGCCCGCGTCTTCGACCCGGCCGACATCGACCGGGGGGTGGTGCTCAACGCGGCGGTCATTCTCCGGGACCCGAGCAAGCTGAAGAGCAGCCTGGAGGAGATCAACCGGCTCTCCGCCGCGGAGCACCTGGGCATCCGGGCCATCTCCTGGCAGCAGGCGGCCGGGCTGCTCGGCCAGTTCGTCACCGTGGCCCGGCTGGTGCTTTACATCGCGGTGGCGATCATCTTCGTGGTGGCGATGGTGATCATCAACAACGCGATGATGATGGCCACCCTCCGGCGCACGGCCGAGGTGGGGACGATGCGGGCCATCGGAGCCCAGCGTTCCTTCGTCCTCTCCATGGTGCTGGCAGAGACGCTCACCCTGGGCCTGGTCTTCGGGTTCCTGGGAGCCGTGGCCGGCGTGGGAATCGTCTCCTTGCTCGGCCGGCATGGCATCCGGGCCACCGCCGACGTGATGTACTTCTTCTTCTCCGGACCGCGGCTCTACCCGCACCTCGGGCCGGGCACGGTGCTCGGCGCGCTGATCATCGTCATCCTGGTGAGCGCGCTCTCCACGCTCTATCCTGCCTTCCTGGCGGCGCGGGTGCCCCCCGTCCGGGCGATGCAGACCGACGAGTGAGGTCCACGCCCATGCGCCAGCTTTTTCTCATCGCCGTCCGCAACCTCCTCCAGCACAGTCGCCGCACCCTGCTCCTCGGCGGGGCCATCGCCGGCGTGACGGCGCTGCTGGTGGTGCTGCTCGGGCTCCTCAACGGGATCCGCAGCACCATCCTCGAGTCGGCCACCACCCTGATGACCGGCCACGTCAACGTCTCCGGCTTCTACAAGGTCACCGCCGGCCAGTCGGCGCCGGTGGTGACGCACTACCGCGCCCTGCTCGACCTCATCCGCCGCGAGGTCCCCGAGGTGGACTTCGTCACCCAGCGCGGGCGGGGCTGGTCCAAGCTGGTGAGCGAGACCAGCTCGATGCAGAGCGGAATCGGCGGCATCGACATCCGGAACGAGCCCGGCTTCCGCCGGGTGGTGCGGGTCAAGGAGGGCTCGCTCGATGCCCTGGCCGAGCCGGGGACGATCCTCATCTTCGAGGAGCAGGCCCGGCGGCTCGGGGTGCGGGTGGGCGACCAGCTGACGCTGAGCGCCTACACGCTGCGCGGGACGAGCAACACCGTCGACACGCGCATCGTGGCCATCGCCCGCAACGTGGGCCTCCTCAGCTCCTTCAACTCCTTCGTCCCCGACGCCACCCTGCGCTCGCTCTACGCCCTGAACGACGACTCGACCGGCGCGCTGCTCGTCTACCTCAAGGACCCCAGGCAGGTTCCCCGGGTGGAGGCGCGGCTCCGCGACGCCCTCACCGCGGCCGGCTACCAGATGATGGACAAGGATCCGCGGGCCTTCTGGTTCAAGTTCGAGGTCGTCAACCGGGAGAGCTGGACCGGCCAGAAGCTCGACGTGACCACCTGGGAGGATGAGATCTCCTTCATTCAGTGGACGATCACCGCCATCACCTGGCTGTCGTGGCTCCTCATCGGCATTCTCCTGGTGATCATCGCGGTGGGGATCATGAACACCCTGTGGATCGCCATCCGCGAGCGGACCCGGGAGATCGGAACGCTGCGGGCCATCGGCATGCAGCGGGCCCGGGTGCTGGCCATGTTCCTGGTGGAGGCCTTCACCCTCTCGGCGAGCGCGGCCCTGCTCGGATCGGCGCTCGGGCTGGTGGCCTGCCTGGTGCTCAACGCCGCCCACCTCCAGGTCCCGCCGGCGGTCCAGCTCTTTCTCATGCGCGACGAGCTCCACCTCGCCGTCCGGCCCGGCGCGCTGCTCTTCTCCATCCTGCTCATCACCGGTTGCACCACCACCATCTCCCTCCTCCCCTCCTTCCTCGCCGCCCGGCTCCAGCCGGTGACGGCCATGCACCAGGTGGGCTGACCCTGCTCCCTTCACGCGCATGAAGAACGCCCTCCTCGCTCTCGGGCTGTGGCTCGGCCTGCCGGCCGCCGCCGCCCCGCTCACCAGCTCGGACGCCGTGCAGCAGGTCCTCCGGACCATCGACGATCGGCAGCGCAACAGCGGCGACTACAAGGCGCTCGCCTACCTGGAGACGAAGGAGAAGGACAAGACGGACACCGCCCGCGAGGCCATCGTCTACCGGCGCGACGAGGACGAGAAGCTGATGATCCTCTTCACCAAGCCCAAGAGCGAGGCGGGGAAGGGCTACATCCGGCTGGACAAGAACCTCTGGAGCTACGACCCTGGCACCGGCAAGTGGGAGCGGCGCACCGAGCGTGAGCGCATCGCCGGCACCGACAGCCGCCGCGCCGACTTCGACCAATCCAAGCTGGCCGAGGAGTACGACGCCCAGTCCCGGGGCGAGGCGCGCCTGGGACAGTTCGACGTCTGGCTCATCGACCTCCAGGTGAAGCCGAGCACCGACGTCGCCTATCCGGTGGTGAAGCTCTGGGTGGACCAGGGCAGCGGCAACGTGCTCAAGCGCCAGGAGTTCGCGCTCAGCGGCCGCCTGATGCGGACGCTCTACTACCCGCGCTGGCAGAAGCTGTACAGCGAATCGAAGAAGGCCGAGGTCTGGTACCCGGGAGAGATCCGCATCTACGACGAGGTGGAGAAGGAGAACTCGACCATCGTGGTGCTGAAGAGCGTGGACCTCCGCCCGCTGGACGCGAACATCTTCACCAAGGCCTGGCTCGAGGCGAAGAGCCGATGACGGTGCGCGCCACGGCGCTCCTCCTCGCGCTGGCCGCGGCGAGCGCGTCGGCCCAGGAGCGCCCGGACGAGGAGACCCTGTTCGGCGGCTCGGCCGACGCCGGGACGCCGCCCCTGGCCCCGGGCTCGGCCCCGGTCATCGCCCCCGCGCCGGACCATTCCTCGTCGGCGGCGGAGCAGCGCATTCTCACCGGTCCCCCGGCGGCAGACGCCTTCGCCTCCGGACTGGTGAAGGAGGACGCGCTCAAGATCGGCGGACAGCTGTACATCCGCGCCATCACCACCCTGCTCCAGGATCAGGCGCTGGGCGACGCGCTCTTCAGCTTTCCCATCCTGGTCGATGCCTATCTCGACGCCCGGCCCACCGACCGGCTGCGGGCCTTCGTCCTCGGGCGGCTGATCTACGACCCGCTCCAGGCGAGCAACGTCCTCCTCACCGGGGTTCCCGGCAGCACCGCCGGCCTCCAGCCGGTGAGCAACCCGGCCGTGTACCTGGACCAGGCCTGGCTCTCGCTGGACATCGCCCGGGCGGTGTTCATCACCGCCGGCCGGCAGCACGTCACCTGGGGGGTGTCCCGCTACTTCAACCCCAGCGACTTCCTCGCCAGCCGGCCGCGCGATCCACTGGCCATCTTCGACGTGCGGCTGGGGGTGAGCATGCTCCGGGTCCAGGTCCCCTGGGAGAAGGCGGGCTGGAACTTCACCGCCGTGGCCCTGTTCGAGCCGACCCAGACCATCTCGTCGGAGGGGACGACGGTGGGGGGAGGCGGCGGCTCGGTCAACGTCATCACCGGGACCCGGACCACGGCGAACGGATTGCTCGAGGACGTGGGCGGAGCCGGCCGCATCGAGTTCGCCTTCAAGGGCGGGGCAGCGGGCATCCAGGCCCTGGCGCAGAAGAACAGCGTCTGGCGGGTGGGGGCCGACGTCACCGCCGGGGTGGGCGACGTCGACCTCTATGCCGAGGCGGTGCTCAAGGGCGGTCTGGACCTTCCGCCTCCCAGCTACATCGTGGTCGCCGGCGTCTACTCGGGCTATGCCTTCGGGCCGGTGCTCCAGCCGAGCATCCCGGTCGTGCAGGCGGTGGGCGGGCTCACCTACTCGCTCAACATCGAGGGAAACAAGAGCCTGACCCTCGGGGCAGAGTACTTCTTCAACAGCGCCAGCTTCACCAGCAAGCAGTACCCGAACCTCATCTTCCAGGGGGCTTACCAGCCCTTCTACCTGGGCCAGAACTACCTGGCGGCGAGCGTGACCCTGGTCGACCCGACCCCGAAGATCACCTGGGTGCTGACCGAGATCGCCAACCTCACCGACGTGACCTTCATCACCCGGGTGGACTTCCTGATCACCGTGCTCAGCTACCTCCAGGTGGAGGCCTTCGCGGCCGTGGACTACGGGCATCTCGGCGGCGAGTTCCGGCTCGGCTTCAACATCCCGGGAGTGCCGATCTACACCGGGCCGACGACGCCCTCCGTCCCCACCGACCTCCTCGTGCACGCGCCGACGCTCCAGGTCGGTCTCGGGCTGCGGCTGGCGCTCTAGCCCGGGAACGGTGGCTGCCGACGCGTCGTCGGGACGGGCGCCGGGGGACCCGGGGCTTTGCCGGCCATGGGACTGCCCCTTGCCCGATGTCGGCGGGACGGAAGCATCGAGGAACTCGCCCATCAAGAGCTTGCGTCCAATCGACGCACGAGACGACGTGAGCGAGGCCGGTTGAAGATCTGGTAGAGCACGAAGGCCGCGTCGACGACCGCCACAGACGGGCCGACGACGAGGACGATCGTTCTCGCGCTCGAGGTCGGTGGCTGCTTGAACCGGGCAGAGGCAGCCCTGAACGACAGGACGAGCGCCAGAACTGCGACGGCCTCCTCGCCGACGGGGACCAGGAGTGGTCCGCCACTGGGCGCGTCGAGGATCGACGCCAGGGGAAGCGGGATGGCGAGACCGCTGCAGACCGAGCGCGACGCGCTCAGCTGCATCGCGCAGGCTGAAATCGGTCAGCCTGCAAGTCCTCCCTGCCCTCCTCGAAGTTTGCCGGCCTTCGACTCAGGACTGGTATCAGTCCGTCTTTTCAAAAGGTTAGCAGGTCCGCCCGTTCACCTTTGAGTCCAGCCGACGCGCAGCGTTACAGTCCTACGCTCCGTGACGGCGCTGTGCGGCATGATGCGGAAGTGAAGGAGGGTCGGGGTTGCCCCTGCCCACGAGCTACGGGCTGTATGACCCGTCGACGGAGCACGACGCCTGCGGCGTCGGCTTCATCGTCAACATCCGCGGCGAGAAGTCGCGCGCCATCGTCGAGGATGCGCTCGGCATCCTCGACCGGCTGAGCCACCGCGCCGCTTGCGGCGCAGATCCGGAAACCGCCGACGGCGCGGGCATCCTCCTCCAGCTTCCGCACCGCTTCTTCAAGCGCGAGGGCCTCCGGCTCGGCTTCGAGATGCCACACCGGCGGTGCTACGGCGTCGGCCAGGTCTTCCTCCCCCAGGACCCGGCGGCCCGCGCCGCCTGCGAGGCGGTCTTCGACGAGGTGGCCGAGGAGGAGCACCAGCGCGTCCTCGGCTGGCGGGACGTTCCCATCGACGAGAGCCAGATGGGATGGCTGGCGCGGGAGGGCGCGCCGGTGCTGCGGCAGATCTACGTCGCGCGGCGGCGGGTCGTCCCCTCCGCCTTCGAGCGCAAGCTCTACGTCATCCGCAAGCTGGTGGAGAACCGCGTGCGCGACCGCGGCCTCGACCCGGAGGGGC
>DASPUU010000026.1:0-5056 GCA_035622755.1 Myxococcaceae bacterium | reverse complement strand
GCATCGGATGCGCCTCGACCTCCGTCCGGCCGGGCTCCCAGCGCCCGAGGATCTTCCGCGACTCGGTCTCCACCTTCCCCTCCTCCTTGGGGATGAAGGGGAGCACGTTGTCCATCACGTCGAGCGCGGCCACTCCGGGTGAGCGGCCCGCTCCGGACACGGCCTGGAGCGAGGTGACGATTGCCGCGCGCACGCCGAAGCGCTGGTCGAGGGGCGCCAGGGCGACGGCGAGCCCGGTGACCGTGCAGTTGGGAATGGGGACGATGTACCCGGCGAAGCCCCTGGACCGCTGGGCGCGCACCAGCCCCAGGTGTCCTCCGTTGACCGGCGGAAGCAGCAGCGGGACGTCGTTCTCCATGCGAAAGGCGCTGGCGGTGGAGAAGACCGGGATGGTCCGGGCGAGGCGGGGCTCGAGCTCTCGGGCCACGTCCGCCTCCACGGCGGAGAAGGCGAGGTTGTATTCCTCGGGATGAACCGCGGCCGGGTCGAGCAGCGTCAGCTCGGAGGCGGCGGCCGGGATGGGCTCGCCCAGGTGCCAGACCCCGCCGGCCAGGACATCCACCAGGCGCCGCCCGACATTGCGAGGCGAGGCGGCGGCCGCGGTGAGCTCGAACCAGGGATGCCCGTCGAGCGCGGAAATGAATTGCTGGCCGGCGAGCCCGGTGGCACCGAAGAGCACTGCACGAAGCTTGGCCATCTGGAGTCCTTGGAGGGTGAGTGCCATCGACCACCCCAAGAGGTCAATGCACACACATCGCCCCGCCGGTTCCTTGACCCCGGCCCGAACGCTGCCCTACAACCCCGCGCCCGGGGCGGCGCCATCGCCAAGTGGTAAGGCAAGGGTCTGCAAAACCCTCATTCCCCGGTTCGAATCCGGGTGGCGCCTCTTCTTCTCCGCTCGTCTGGAGGGCCGCTCCGCTGGTGCCCGGGGTCGTCGTACGCACGCTGCTCCTCGGGTGGTGTGCGGCGTGCGTGGCCCCGGGGCCGCACGGCCCGGCGCCGACGCCCGCGCCGGCGGAGACGCGGCCGGACGCAGGCCTCGCGGCCGCCCCGCTCGCCGCCTCTCCGGACGCCGGGGCGGCGCGAGCGCTCGATGCCACCGTCCTGCCCTGGAAGCGAGTCGACGTGCGGGCCGGGGAACCGACCGTGCCCGTTCGCCTCATGGAGGGCCAGCGCGAGGTGACCGTCGTTCCGCGGGGTCGGGTGCGGCTCGTCCTCCCTGGCCCGGTGGAGGTGGTCGCCGAGGCGCCGGCCGGCGAGGTGCTCCGGGTCCGCTCCGTGGAGGGCACGCCCGCCCGGCGCCTCTTCCGGCTCGAGGTGGCGGAGCTGGCCTTCGCCGACAAGGCCGGGCTGCAGACCGAGCTCGAGGCCTGGGCGGCGCGGTCCACCCCGGTCCGGGTCCAGACACTGGGACAGGTCTACGGGATCGCCGGCAAGGTCATCGACAACCGGCGCTACGCCGTGCTCCTCGACGAGGCGCTCTCCGAGCACGAGGTGCACGTCCGCCTGACGGAGGTCCTCCGGCGCTGGGGCATCCACGCCACGCTGGTGGAGGAGGTGGAGGCGCCGGCCCACGCCACCCTCGAGGTCCGGGCGGCGAGCGGCGGGCTGCTCGGGCGCGCCGCGGACCGCGTCCGCGCCGAGACGCTCGACGGGAGCGGATTCGACGTCCGCCAGGTGGAGCACGACGTGGGGTATCGGGCCCACGGCCTGGAGGACCGGAGCTACCGCGGGGCCCTGGTCTTCACCGTGGACGCCCGGGGCACCCTGGCACTGGTCAACGAGGTGGCGCTGGAGGACCTGCTCCGTGGCCTCGTCCCCTCGGAGATCTTCGCCGCCGCCCCGGCCGAGGCACTCAAGGCTCAGGCGGTGACCGCGCGCGGCGAGGTGCTGGCCAAGGTCGGCACCCGGCACCTCTCCGACCCGTACCTGCTCTGCTCCGAGCAGCACTGCGCCGTCTACAAGGGGCGCAGCGGCGAGGCCCCCTCGACCAACGCCGCCGTCGAGGCCACCCGGGGAGAGGCCCTCTTCAGCGGCGAGGGACGCCTGGTGGACTCGGTGTACAGCGCCGTGTGCGGGGGCCACACCGAGGACAACGACGCGGTCTGGGGCGGAGTGCCCGACCCGTCCCTCCGGGGACGGCCGGACCTGCTCGAGCAGCCACGGTCCCTGCCCTCCCCCCGCACCGAACCGGCCGCCTTCCTGCGCGCCGACCTCTCCGCCGCCTGCCGGAAGAACCGATTCGCCCAGTCGCGCTACCGCTGGGAGCGCCGCTTCACCGCCGCCGAGCTCGACGCGCTGCTCGCCCCGCTGGGCGTGGGCTCGGTGCGTGCGCTGCGGGTCGTGGAGCGCGGCGTCTCGGGGCGCGCCCTCCTCCTCGCCGTCTCGGGTGATGCCGGCGCCGCCGAGATCCGGGGCGAGCTCAACATCCGGAGGAGCCTGGGCATGCTCAACAGCTCCTTCTTCGTGGTCGTCGTCGAGCGGGATGCCCAGGGCGTCCCCACCACATGGACCCTGCGCGGCGGCGGCTGGGGACACGGCGTGGGCCTTTGCCAGACCGGCGCCATCGGACGGGCTGACGCAGGCGAGGATTACCGCGCCATCCTCCGGCACTACTTCAATGGCGCCGAGGTCGCCAGGATCTACGAATGATTCCAGCTAGTTACGAGGACTAGACGAATCCCTCGCCGGGGGGTTATCCGTCTTCGGACATCCGCGCCCTCCGTGGGGGGCCTAGACTCGAGGCTCAGTCAGACAGCCCGTGGCTTCATCGCTCGCACGCCGCCGACACGACGACCCCCGGCGCACCCTGGCCGCATTCACCGCTGCGGTGCTGCTTCACCTTCTGGCGGTGTGCCTGCTGTTCCTGCTCGACCTGGTCCACCTTCCCTGGCAGACGCGAAGTCCGCCCCAGGAAGTGACCCTGCGTCCTCTGACCGCCGAGCAGTGGGCGCGCAACCGCGGGGCCCAGACCGCCGAGCGCGGGGAGCGGCCGCGACCGCAATCGCCGGCGCCCAAGCCCGAGGAGCCCAACCCCGACCGGCCGA
This sequence comes from Myxococcaceae bacterium, assembly GCA_035622755.1. GTDB lineage: Bacteria > Myxococcota > Myxococcia > Myxococcales > Myxococcaceae > JADGRA01. The sequence continues at coordinate 2,009 of DASPUU010000026.1, read as the reverse complement.
AGGGCCAGGTGGTGGCCGTGGCTCCGGGCAACGACCAGCAGAGTCCCGACGCCAAGTACCTGGCCGAGCACTCGAACCGCGTGGAGCGCGAGACCAAGTCACGCAACCAGACGGCGTTCTACCGAAACGCCATGCCGCGCCAGACGGCGGATGCCCAGCGGGCCGACCTGGGCCACGACCCGAGCGACAAGGCCCAGACGGCCGGAAACAACGGCGTGGGTCTGGACGACCGGCCGTTGCGCAAGGCCGAGAAGCGCGGCGCCATGGAGATCCCCAAGGCTCAGGCCCGGGACCGGATCGCCCTTAAGTCGCCGGACTCCACCGGACCGGGACCGCAGGTCGCCAACCGCACCGAGAGCGAGGAGGTGCGCGGCAACTCCGACCGCCTGCACATCGCGCCCGGCGCGCCGGGAGGTGCATCGCAGGATTCGTCCGACGGGCTCCGCGGCCAGCTCGGGGTTCTCAACCTGATGCCCAGCGCCGCCGACCTGGACAAGATCATCGGCGCGGCGCCCAATGATCACCTCGAGGTGGACGAGGGCGATGCCACGCTGCTCAACACCCGGGAATGGAAGTACGCCACCTTCTTCAACCGGGTGAAGCAGGCGGTCGGAACGCACTGGGACCCGAGCACCCCGCTGCGCCAGCGAGACCCGACGGGCAACATCTACGGCGGTCGTGACCGCTACACGCTGCTCAGCATCACCCTGGACGCGCAGGGGATGCTGCGCGACGTGCACGTGGAGAAGTCGTGCGGCGTGGACTTCCTCGACGACGCGGCGGTGGTCGCCTTCCAGAGAAGCCAGCCCTTCCCCAATCCACCGCCCGGGCTGATGGACAAGGACAACTCCATCCGGTTCCAGTTCGGCTTCTTCCTCGAGTTCGGGGGCGGGCCGCGGATGCGCCTCTTCCGGAACAACTAGGGCGAGCCGGGCTGGTCCTCCTCCACCGGGGGGCAGGTGCAGATCAGCTGGCGGTCGCCGAGCACGCTGTTGAGGCGGCTGACCGCCGGCCAGAACTTGTTGCCCAGGAGCCAGGGCGCGGGGAAGGCGGCGCGGCTCCTGGAATAGGGGCGGTCCCAGGCCTCCTCGGTCACCACCCGGGCGGTGTGTGGCGCGTGCTTGAGGACATTGCCCTCCCGCGGAGCCCGCCCGGCCTCGATCTCGGCGATCTCCCGTCGGATGGCGATCATCGCGTCGCAGAACCGGTCCAGCTCGGCCCGCGATTCGCTCTCGGTGGGCTCGACCATCAGCGTCCCGGCCACCGGGAAGCTCACCGTCGGAGCGTGGAAGCCGTAGTCCATGAGGCGCTTGGCCACGTCCTCCGCCTCCACCCCGGCCGTCTTCTTGAGCCCGCGCAAGTCGAGGATGCACTCGTGCGCCACGCGGCCGTTCTTCCCGCGGTAGAGCACCGGGTAGTGCGAGCCGAGGCGCTCGGCCAAATAGTTGGCTCCGAGGATGGCGGTCTCGGTGGCCAGCGTCAGGCCCTCCGCCCCCATCATCCGGATGTAGGCGTAGGAGATGACCAGGATGCTGGCGCTGCCGAAGGGGGCCGCGGAGACGGCCCCGATGCCCGAGCTGCCTCCGGTGCTGACCAGCGGATGCCGCGGCAGGAAGGGAGCCAGGTGCGCCGCCACGCCGATCGGCCCCATCCCCGGGCCGCCGCCGCCGTGGGGGATGCAGAAGGTCTTGTGCAGGTTGAGGTGACAGACGTCGGCGCCGATGTCGCCCGGGCGGCACAGCCCGACCTGGGCGTTCATGTTCGCCCCGTCCATGTACACCTGCCCGCCGCGCTCGTGGACGATGCGACAGATGCGCTGGATGTCCTCCTCGAAGACACCGTGGGTCGATGGGTAGGTGACCATCAGCGCCGCCAGGCGATCGCGGTGCTGCTCGGCTCGGGCCTCGAGGTCCTGGAGGTCGATGTTCCCCGAGGGGTCGGTGCGCACCACCACCACCCGGTAGCCGGCCATCACCGCGCTGGCCGGGTTGGTCCCGTGGGCGCTGGCC
>DASPUU010000025.1:0-17946 GCA_035622755.1 Myxococcaceae bacterium | reverse complement strand
CTGGTCGGCGGCCAGACGCGGATGCCGGTGGTGCAGCAGCGGTTGACCCGCTTCTTCGGGAAGGCCCCCTCCAAGGGAGTGCACCCGGACGAGGCGGTGGCCATCGGGGCGGCCCTCTACGCCCACTCGCTCGAGGACGACACCAACCTCAAGCTCCAGCTGCTCGACGTCATCCCCATGGCCATCGGGCTGGAGAAGGCGGGGGGCAGCTTCCACGTGGTCTTCCCCCGGAACGCCGCCATCCCCAACGCCAAGCAGCTCCTGGCCACCACCAGCTTCGACCAGCAGACCGAGCTGGCGGTGCGCATCTTCCAGGGCGACCACCCCCAGGTCTCTCACAACGAGCTCCTCGGCGAGTTCACCTTCTCCGGCATCCGCCCCGCACCGGCCGGGGAGGTCCAGGTGGAGATCACCTTCGACGTGAACATCGAGGGCATCCTCACCATGCGCGCCGAGGATCCGGCCACCGGCCGGCAGATGAAGACCACCGTCCGGGTGACCCAGTCTTAGGGACTGGACCGCCCGTCGGCTAGGCGGTCTTCTTCTCCTTTTCCAGGATCAGCTGGGGCGGCTCTCGCCTGGTGACCACCTCGGCGGTGATGCGGCACTCCCGGACGCCCTCGCGGTAGGGGACGTCGTACATGATGTCCAGCATGGCGTCCTCCATGATCGCGCGCAGCCCGCGCGCGCCGGAGTTGCGCCGCATCGCCTCGCGGGCGATGGCCCGCAGGGACTCCTTGGTGAAGCTCAGCTTGACCTTCTCCATCTCGAACATCTTCTGGTACTGCTTGACCAGCGCATTCTTGGGCTGGGTGAGGATGGTGACCAGGTCGTCCTCGCGCAGGTCGTTGAGGGTGGCCACCACCGGCAGCCGGCCGACGAACTCCGGGATCATCCCGAACTTCATCAGGTCCTCGGGCTCCACCAGGCGGAGCAGCTCGCCCACGCTCCGGTCGTCCTTGTGGGCGATCTTCGCGCCGAAGCCGAGGCCCTTCTCCCCCACCCGGCGGCGGATGATGGCGTCGATGCCGTGGAACGCTCCGCCGCAGATGAAGAGGATGTTGGTGGTGTCGACCTGGACGTACTCCTGCTGGTTGTACTTCTTCCCTCCCCGGGGAGTGACGTTGGCCCGCGTGCCCTCGATGATCTTGAGCAGGGCCTGCTGCACGCCCTCGCCGCCCACGTCGCGGGTCACCGACGGGGTGTCTCCCTTGCGGGCGATCTTGTCGATCTCGTCGATGTAGACGATGCCCCGGGCCGCCTTCTCCACGTCGTAGTCGGCGTTGTGGAGCAGGTTCTGGATGATGTTCTCCACGTCCTCGCCGACGTAGCCGGCCTCGGTCAGGCTGGTGGCGTCGGCGATGGTGAAGGGGACGTTGAGGAAGCGGGCCAGGCTCTGGGCGAGCAGCGTCTTGCCGCTGCCGGTGGGGCCGATGAGGAGGATGTTGCTCTTGCTCAGCTCCACGTCCTCGTGCCCGCTGGGCTTGACGCCCGGCCGGGGGCGGGCCGAAGGCCGCTTCTGGTAGATGCGCTTGTAGTGATTGTAGACGGCGACGGCGAGGACCTTCTTGGCGTGGTCCTGGCCGACCACGTAATCGTCGAGGAAGGCCTTGATCTCCGTCGGGGTGGGCAGGGAGATCTGCGGCTTCCCCGACTCGCGGTCGTTCTCCTCGGCGATGATGTCGTTGCAGAGCTTGATGCACTCGTCGCAGATGTAGACCGTCGGGCCGGCGATGAGCTTTCTCACCTCCCGCTGCGACTTTCCGCAGAACGAGCAGGAGAGATTGACGGTGTGCTCCTTCACCTTCACAGGCGACGAGACCTCCCAAGCGCTTCGGGAAGAGCCAACTTGGACCCTTCCCTGCCCTCAACCCTAGTACAGGCACGGCCCGGGACGAGCCCGGGTCCCTGCAACTCTCCTGATTCCGACTATATGCGGCCTGCCCTGGGTGTCGACCCCTTGCCGCGCCTCGCCGCGGGCGCCTCGGCGCCGGGCCCACCCGCTCGCGGAGGGGGCCCCCCCGACCCCGTTGCTCCCCGAGGAGAACGGGCTCAGCTCGGCTCGACGAGCGTCTCCAGCTCCTCGGCCAGGGTCTCGGCGGTCCGCTTGACCGCCGCCGGCACGCGGGCAGATGCCCGGAGCTCGGTCGCCAGCCGGCGGGCGAGCTGGGCGAGGCGCCGGAGCTCCCCGGCGCCCTGCCGGGAGGGAGCCGGGCGGGGGAAGCGCTCGGTCAGCTCCCGCCGGAGCTCGGAGGGCGGCCGGGCCGGGTCCCAGAGGGCGTCCCGGACCCGGGCGTAGTCCCGCTCCGTCAGCTGTCCGCGCTGCTCGGCATCGGCGAGCACGGTGACCACCTCGAAGGCCGGGGCCCGGTCCGCATCCTCGGGATCCCTCCGCTCGTGGCGCCGGAGGAAGGCGTAGCTCCGGAGAAGCTTGTCGGCGGTGGCGCGGCGGATGTGCAGCTCGCGGAGGCAATAGGCGTCGAAGCTGTCGAAGCCCCAGGCCCGCCAGGATTCGCCGGCGCGGACCGGGACGAGCAGCCGCGCCAGCTCGAACCAGGACGACTTGAAGCGCCGGGCGGCGGCGAGGACCGTCGAGCGAAGGCCGTGGCCGTCGCCCGCGGCCGGCGCGACGCCGCTCATCCCGTCCGCCCGACGGTGAAGGAGAGCCCGACGTTGGCACGCTCCCCGTCGTAGGGGCGGAAGGGCCATTTCTGCAGCTCGCGGAGGAGGCAGTCGGGCAGCGGCCCCTCGCGGTACTGCGCGTGGTCCACCCACACCTTGGTGACGTGGCCGTCGTTGCCGATGGTGAACTCCACCGGGATGCGCGCGCTCAGCCCGGGCGACCGCCGCGCCTCCTCGGCGAAGCACGGGTAGAGGGCCCGCTGCTTCTGGGCCACCACCGCCATGATCGCCGCCCGGTCGAACTGCGGAGCGGTGTTCAGCCCGTCGGCGTCTGGCTCGGCGGGCTGGGCCGGTCCCTTCGGCAAAGGCCGGGTCCCGGCGGGCACCGTCGCCCGGCCGGAGCGCGGCGTGCCCGGCCGGTCGAGCGGGTAGTCCACCAGGTCGTCGTCCCGCCGCCGCGCCCGGGCGAGGGTGATGGTGGGCGGCTCGACGGAGATGGTGGCCTCGCCGGTGTCCTTGCGCCAGGGGTTGTGGACCGCCAGGTAGCGGGCGCCGAGCGCGGCGGCGGTGGCCCCGAGCACGGCCAGCGCGCCCACCACCGCCAGGCGGATGTTGCGCAGGCGCCGGGCGCGCTCCTGGACCTGCCGGTCGTGCGCGTCGACCCGCCACTTGGCCCGGGCCTTGGCCAGGAAGAGGCGCAGCACCTCGGTGTCCGCCACCGGGCGGAAGTGGTGAGTCCCCACCAACGCCACCTCGGTGCGGCCGTCGAGCGCCCCGTCGTAGAGACGCTTGACCAGCTCCGTCCCGCTCACCGGACCGAGGACCAGGCTCCCCTGGCGATAGAGCCAGTCGCCGCCCAGCGGCGGATCGGTTTCCTTGGCGTGGGGATCCATCGGGTCGAGGGCGAGCGGGCCCTGTATTGTACGGCCCGGGAGGTCGGAGCGGGAACCCGGTTCTGCAAGGGCGTCAGCGCTCCGGCCGCCGTTCACCCGTGCGCTCCCTCCGCGTCGCGCTCTGGCTCCACTACCGGGGAACCGCCTTTCGCGGCTGGCAGCGGCAGCTGCAGGGTCCCACCGTCCAGGCGACGGTCGAGGAAGCCCTCCGCGCGCGAGGCATCGCCTCCGGCCTGGCGGCGGCGAGCCGGACCGACCGCGGCGTCCACGCCCGCCAGCAGGTGGCCAGCCTCCGCGTTCCGCCGGACACCGACCTCGTGGCGCTGGCGGCGGCGCTCCGTGGTCCGGACTGGGGGTGCGCCGCGGCCGCCGGCGCGCCCCGCGGCTTCCATGCGCAGTGGTCGCCGAGCATCAAGGAGTACCGCTACCGGCTCTGCCTCGGCGCGCCGCCGGCGCGCTGGAGCGGATCGGCCTGGGACCTCACCACCGAGCCGCGGGTCGCGGGCCGGCGGCTGGACCCGGAGCTCCTGGCTCGAGCCCTGGGCGCGGCGTGCGGCCGCCGAGACTTCGGGGCGTTCCACGCCGCCTCCAGCGTCCGCCGGTCCAGGACGCTCGAGTCCGCCACCGTCCGGGGGACGCATGACGGGCTCCTCGAGGCTCGCCTGTCCGGCGACGGGTTCGGGAGGTACCAGGTGCGCGCCCTCCTCGGGGGCGCGGCGCTGGTGGCCTCCGGGTCGGTCCCGTGGCACACCTGGCAGGAGGCGCTCGGGCGGGCGGTGCAGTTCGAAGGGCTCCTGGCCCCGCCACACGGGCTCATCCTGTGGTCGATCGCCTTCGCCGGCGCGCCCCTCTTCGCGCCCGGGGCAGGGGCCCGCTGCCCGCGCCTCCCGCCCTTCCTCGACGCGGACGGGGAGACAGGGCCAGCACGAGGCGGCTAGTGATGCTGGTCGCCCGGAGCCGGCACCTCGGCCGGGACGGCGTACTTCACGAGCAGGTCGGCGATGGCCTCGCGCAGGTACTCGCTCTGGCGGATGCGCGTGGCTCGCGACAGCGTCTTGAGAGCGTCGAGGCGGTCCTTGGTCAGCCGGAACACCACCGAGGTGAGGCGTGACTGGGTGGGCATGTGTGATTACTCCTACCTTTTGCTACAGAGTCACACAATGTAGGAGCCAGTCAAATTCCGGACTTCAGGGAGAGTCGAAGACATAGGTCCGGAACTGGAACCCGGCCATGGCGCTCGCTCCGAAGCGGATACCCTGCCCCGCCGTCACCTCGGCGGCCACCTGCACGAAGGCACCGGCCACCTGGGCAAAGTCCCACTGGACGCCGAATCCGAGCCGTGGTCCGAAGCTCACCGCCGGGGTGACGTGCAGCGTGCCTTCGACGGTGACGAAGGTCTTCCACGCCTCCTCGCCGAAGTAGGCCCGGATGCCGCCGGAGACGGCCACCGTCACCCGGTCGCCGAATGCGCAGCTCACCCCGAGCGTCCACTCGTTGCCCTGGGCGCCCAAGGGAAAGGTGAGCTCCCCCAGCACCGCCGGCGCGCGCCCGCGCTCGGCCACGCCGTACTCGAGCACCGTCTCCTGGAAGGCCGCGCCGCCGGCGAGGATGCCGCCCAGCGCCCCCCGGTGGTCGAGCCGCGGCGATTCGTCGGCCAGCGCCGGCCCGGCGGCGGCTAGCACCGCCGCGACCAGAGCGGAGGTCCGGGACCCGGTCAGGACGGGCCCTCGGCGGCGTCCGGGCGCAGCGCCCCCGCTGCCTCGTTGAGCCTTCCCGAGCGAAACGGTTCGAGATCCAGCGCGACGTAGGAGAAGCCGCGCCGGCGGAGCGCGGCGTTGACCGCCGCCCGGAAGGACTCGGAGCCGAAGCGCCCGAGCTCCTCGGCGGCGACCTCCAGCCGGGCGACCTCCCCGTGGTAGCGGACCCGGAAGGTCCGCAGCCCGAGCCCTCTGAGGTCCGACTCCGCCGAGCCGATCTGCATCAGCCGCTCCTCGGTCACCGCGGTGCCATAGGGGATGCGCGAGGCGAGGCAGGGAGTGGCCGGCTTGTCCCAGGTGGGCAACCCGGCGGCGTGGCTCAGCGCGCGGATCTCCTCCTTGCTCAGGCCGACCTCGGCCAGCGGAGAGCGGACGCGTGCCTCCTCGGCGGCGCGGCGGCCCGGCCGATGGTCCCGTACGTCGTCGGCGTTGAAGCCGTCGAGGACCGCGGCCAGGCCGAGCTCGACCCGGGTCCGCTCGCAGAGCGCGTAGAGCTCCGACTTGCAAAAGTAGCAGCGATCGGTCGGGTTCCGGCGGTAGTCCGGGTGGTCCAGCTCCGCCGACTCGACCAGGACGTGCCGGGCGCCCATCCGCTCCGCCAGCCGAACCGCGTCCGCGCGCTCCTCGGGGGCGACGCTCGCCGAGAGCGCGGTGAGCGCCACGGCGCGCTCGCCGAGCGCCTCCACCGCCGCATGGAGGACGAAGGTGGAGTCCACTCCCCCGGAGAAGGCCACCAGCGCCGAGCCAACGTCGAAGAGGCCAGCCCGCATCCGGACCAGCTTGGGCCTCGCCTGAGCGAGGAGGACCTCCAGTCGCTCCGGCGCGGGCACGGTCACGCGAGGGCCCTCCCCGGGTCCGGCCCGGCCGGGCCTAGCGCTTCCCCTTGCCGGACTTCTTCGAGGGCCGCGTGCGCTTGGCCATCCGCGCTGCGCGGGCCGCCGGCCGCACGCGGGCGCCCTTCCCGTGGGCCCGCGCCTTCCGAGCGGCAGAAGTGGCCCGAGTGCGCTTGCCGGTGATGATCTTGAGGTCCTCGGGTGTGAGGTGGCCGAGATCGAGGAGGGCCTGGAAGATGCGCTGAGCTCCGGCCTCGACCGTGTCCAGGTCGGAGCGGATGGTCACCTCCGGGGACACCGGCGGCTCGTACGGCTCGGTGATGCCGATGAAGTTCGGAATCTCCCCGCCGAGCGCCTTCTTGTACTTGCCGGTGGTGTCCCGGGCGATGAGCTTCTCCGTCGGGCAGTCGACGTAGACCTCGAGGTAGCGGCCGATGACCCGCCGGTTCTCGTCGCGGACCGCCTTGTAGGGGCTGACCGCGGCGGCGAGCACCGCCACCTGGTTGCGGGAGAGCAGCGAGGCCACGTAGCCCATCCGGCGACCGGCGGTGCTGCGCTCCTCCTTGACGTCGGTGGACCCGCCCCACAGCTCCTCGGCGATGTCGTTCTCGTCGAGCACCTCCACCTGGCGGCCGACCTGCCGCAGGCGGGCGGCCAGGTAGTCGGCGAGCGTCGTCTTGCCGGCTCCCGACATCCCGGTGAGCCACAGAGTGAAACCTTGATTCAAGGGCATGGAGAGCCGACTCCCTGGTCGAGCACGAACGAACCTACGGGGCACCGTCCAAGGGCCATCACATCCCGCTGGGCACTGCCCTCAGAACACCTGTTCCTACACGGATTCCCGGGGCTTGGCAATCCGTGACGCCGTGCGTCATGAGGGCCGCCCGGAGAGTGAAAACGGCGCTTCGACGAAGGCCGAACCGTCCCAGCTGACCCAGTTCGCCGACTCCGCCCGCCCGGCCTGGACAGACACCACGAGATGGCTCGCCCCGGGAAGCAGGGGGCTCCCGCCCGGCGCAGCCTGGGCCCGGTCCTCGGCGGAGAAGCCGGAGCTCCCGTCGGGGTGGCTGTGGACCACGCAGCACACGTGCTCTCCGCGGGCATCGGCCGCTCGCAGGAGGGCGAGCCAGTCGACCGGCTCGAAGAGGAACGCCGACCGTGGGCTCCGCGGGAAGCCGGATGGATCGCGGGCCGCCCAGCGCGCATAGGCGTTGGCCAGGGGCACCCAGCGCACCCCCTCCGGGCCCTCGAGGATGACGCCACAGCCCTCCTCGGGGTGGCAGTCCTCGAGGTGTCGGAGCGCCGCAGGAAGCGCCGGGAGCAGGAAGCCCGGCCGGTGCGGGCACCGGGGCGCGGAGAGCTCCTGCACCATGCCTCCGGGGTCCAGGGCGACGGCGCTCAGCGCGGGACCGAGACCGAGCACGAGCCGCTGGAAGAGAAGAGCGGCCAGCGCACCGGCCTCCACCGCCGCGGCACCGGCCGGGGCCGGCCCGGCGCTCCCGAGCCAGGCGCCGAGGCAGGCCGCGCAGGCGCGCGCATCGGCCCCCCAGACCAGGCTCGCGTCGCCCCGTGCCCCGATGGTGACCTGGGGTCGAGCTCCCGTCGCCCGCGTGGCGGGAAGCGTGAGCAGGCATCCCCAGTCGCGGGGCTCGGCCGCGGCGTCCGGATTGAGGGCCTGGAGCACGTCCACCAGCGAGGGTCCGGCCGGCTCCCCTGCCCCGCGCGCGCCGGAGAGGAAGCCCAGCTCGCCGGGAGCGACCTGCGCCCCGTCCACCGCCACCGGGGTTCCGCCGGCGGCGAGGTAGGCGGCGGCGGTGAGGAGCGCCGGTCCGCCTCCGGCGAGCCGTGCCCCCGTGCCGAGCAGCGCCTCCTGCCCCCGGCCGCCGACCGGCTGCAGAAGGATGGTCCGCGAGTAGCGCTCGATCTGGTCCTCGCGCACGGCACTCGACCTCCCCGGGGGGGGTGAGGCTCACCCATCCTTTCGCAGCCAGAGCAGGTCCGAGCCATCCGCCTGCGGCTCGAGCCCGAGGACGGCATGGCCCTCGACGCGCGCGCTCGCCGGCACGTTCCGGCGCGGCTCGTCCCCCCGGAGCCTCACCTCCAGCACCTCTCCCGGACGCAGGGTCTCGAGCGCCAGCTTGGTGCGGACGTAGGTCATCGGGCAGACCTCGGCGCTGATGTCCAGGACGAGCGAGGGTTCGGGCCGGCTCACGCCGCCCTCCGTTCCCGGCCGCAGCCGGGGCAGCCGGGCACCGCGGAGACGCTCAGCAGGCGCGCGCGCAAGGCTCCCCGCGCGTCGATGACATGCACCCGTGCGCTTCCCGGGGGGTCGTCCGGGGACAGCCCGAGGCGCGCCTGGAGCGCCCCGGCGACCCCGGCGAGCGCCCCGAGAACGCCGGCGCGGGCACAGCTGGGCACGTCCTCGGCGCCCGGAGGCTCTCCGAACAGGCACCGAAGGCACGGGCCGCCGAGGGCGATGCGGAACACGCGCGCCTCGAGCTGCACCACCCCACCGAAGACCACCGGCACGCCGGTGCGGGCCACCGAGTCCGAGAGCAGGTACTTGGCGGCGACGCCGTCCGTCCCGTCGACCACGAAGCGGTGCCCGCCGAGGAGCCGGTCCACGGTCTCCGGGCGGACATGCTCGAAGAGCGCGCTGACCTGGAGCCCGGGGAAGGCGGCGGTGAGCCGTTCGGCGGCGACCGAGACCTTGGGGCGGCCGACGTCCGCCGTCCGGTACCAGGGCTGCCGGGGGAGGTTGGACAGCTCGATGCGGTCGCCGTCGATCAGCGTCAGCCGCTTCACCCCGGCCTGGGCCAGCGTGAGGCTGGCCGGGCAGCCGAGGCCGCCCATCCCGACGATCGCCACCGCGTCCATTCCGGGGCACACCTAGCACGCCGGTCCGGCCGCCGCCGCCCCGCCCGGGCGGCAGCGCGGGGAGGCCCTGCTACACTCCGGGGCGCTCCGCCCGATGCGCCCTGTCTGGCCCATCCTCGCCCTGCTCGCAAGCGCTTGCCCGGAGCGCGGGCAGACGCCCGGGCGTGCCCCGTCGCCCGCCGCCGGCCGCTCGGCGCCGGAGGCCGGCAGCACGCGGCCCTGGAGCGCCGAAGAGGAGGCGTGCGTCGACCGCTGGCTGGCCGCGCGCCGGCTCGACGCCTTCGGCAGCCCCCAGGGCACCCTCTATGCGGGCGGAACACCGCTCTTCGACGAGGCCACCGGCGAGCGCACCTCGCGCCAGGCCTACCTGGCCGCGCACCGCCCGGAGGCGCTGGAGGCGTGCCTGGCGGGCCGGGGCTAGGCCCCGGCCGGGGGCGCCTTGGCGCCGCGCCGGCGCTCCAGCGCGGCCACCACGTCGTCGAGGTGGCGGTGGACCTTGGTCTCGTGCTTGACCACCTCCTCCACCGCCCCGTCCGGGTCGATGAGGAAGGTCACCCGGCGGTCGACCCGCACCACCGGCCAGAGCACGCCGAAGAGCTCGCTCAGCGTCCGGTCCGCGTCTCCGAGCAGCGGGAACTCGACCTTCTCCTCTTTGGCGAAGGCGCACTGCGTCTCGAAGCTGTCCACCGAGACGCCGATCAGCTCGGCTCCCAGCGCCCGGAGCCGCGCCTGGTTGTCGCGAAAGTGCCGGACCTCCTCCGTGCAGTGGACGCTGAAGGCCTTGGGGAAGAAGAACAGCACCACCGACCGGCCCCGGTAATCCCGGAGCCGGACCGGCTTGCCCTGGCAATCCTTCCCCTCGAAGTCGGGCGCCCTGTCGCCTGCGTTCAGCATCCGTCCTCCCTCCTCCCCGGGGACCAGGCCCCATCGCCCGCGAGGGAGGCCGCGGCCCCGCTCCGCCCGCGCTCGGCGAGGCGATCACCTCTGGCGCCGCTCCCCCATCGCCGGCCGCGGCGCCCGAGCGCTAGAGCGGCTCGGGCGGCGAGCCCTGCAGGCTCCCCCCGTGCGGGACCGGAGGCGGGATGGCGCCCAGGCCCTCGGCCGCCAGCGCCTGGTCCAGGTGCTGGGCCTCGTCGGTGGGGCTCTCGACCTCCAGGTCGAGGTGCTTGTACTGCGGGAGCCCGGTGCCGGCCGGGATGAGCCGGCCCATGATCACGTTTTCCTTCAGGCCGCGCAGGTAGTCGACCTTGCCGTTGATGGCCGCCTCGGTGAGGACCTTGGTCGTCTCCTGGAAGCTGGAGGCGGAGATGAACGACTCGGTGGAGAGCGAGGCCTTGGTGATGCCGAGCAGGAGCGGCTCGCCCACCGCCGGCCGGTGACCGGCGTTCATCGTCTTCTCGTTCTCCTCCTCGAAGACCCACTTCTCGACCTGCTCGTCGACGAGGAAGGCGGTATCGCCCACGTCGGTGACGCGCACCCGGCGCAGCATCTGCCGGACGATGGTCTCGATGTGCTTGTCGTTGATCTTGACGCCCTGCAGCCGGTAGACCTCCTGCACCTCGTCGACCAGGTAGCGGGCCAGCTCCTTCTCGCCCAGCACCTTGAGGATGTCGTGCGGGTTGGCCGCACCGTCCATCATCGGCTCTCCGGCGCGCACCTTGTCCCCGGCATGGACGCTGATGTGCTTGCCCTTGGAGATGAGGTACTCCTTGGCCAGGTCGGTCCGGAGCTCGCCGTTCACCTCCGGGGTGATGATCAGCTTGCGCTTGCCCTTGGTGTCCTTGCCGAAGGAGACCACCCCGTCGATCTCGGCGATGACCGCGTGGTCCTTGGGCTTGCGGGCCTCGAACAGCTCTGCCACCCGGGGGAGGCCTCCGGTGATGTCCTTGGTCTTGGTCGTCTCCCGGGGCGCCTTGGCGATCACCTCGCCGGCGGTGATGGCGTCTCCGTCGTTGATGGTGATGATGCTCCCCTGGGGCAGGTAATAGCTGGCCGGCTGACCGCTGGGCAGGGTGAGCACCTCGCCCTCGCCGTCGCCCTTGCGGAGGCTGAGGCGCGGCCGGGCCTCGGGGTCCTTGGACTCGATGATCGTCTTGCGGGAGAGGCCGGTCACCTCGTCCAGGGTCTCGGACATGGTCACGCCCTCGATGATGTCCTCGAAGCGGACCACCCCGGCCACCTCGGTGAGGAGCGGCGTGGCGAAGGGGTCCCACTCGGCGAGGACGGTGGGCCCCTCCAGCCGCTGGCCGTCCTTGACCAGGAGCTTGGCACCGTAGATGACCTGGTAGCGCTCGCGCTCGCGGCCGGAATCGTCGACGATGAGCACCTCGCCGTTGCGGTTCATGGCCACCAGCGTGCCGTCGGCGCGGCGGACGGTGGTCAGGTTGGCGAAGCGGACCGTCCCGGCGTTGCGGCTCTCCAGCGACGACTGCTCGACGCGGCGGGTGGCGGCACCGCCGATGTGGAAGGTCCGCATGGTGAGCTGGGTGCCCGGCTCGCCGATGGACTGGGCGGCGATGACCCCCACCGCCTCGCCGATGCTCACCTTCCGGCCCCGCGCCAGGTCGCGTCCGTAGCACTCCACGCAGATCCCGCGCCGGGCCTGGCAGGTGAGCACGCTGCGGATCTTCACCTTGTCCAGGCCGCTGTTCTCGATCTTGCTCACCCGGGCCTCGTCGATCTCCTCGTTGGCCCGGACCAGCACCTCGCCGGTGACCGGATCGTGGACGTCGTCCAGCGCCACCCGGCCGAGGATGCGCTCGCCGAGCGGCTCGATGACCTCGCCCCCCTCGACCAGGGCGCCGATGAACAGGCCGTCCATCGTCCCGCAGTCGTACTCGGTGATGATCGCGTCCTGGGCCACGTCGACCAGGCGCCGGGTCAGGTATCCGGAGTTGGCCGTCTTCAGCGCCGTGTCGGCCAGCCCCTTCCGGGCGCCGTGGGTGGAGATGAAGTACTGGAGCACCGACAGCCCCTCGCGGAAGTTGGCGGTGATCGGAGTCTCGATGATTTCGCCCGAGGGCTTGGCCATCAGGCCGCGCATCCCGGCCAGCTGGCGGATCTGCTGGGCCGAGCCACGGGCGCCCGAGTCGGCCATGATGTAGATGGGGTTGAAGGAGGGCTGCTTGCGCGTCTCGCGCTTGCCGGACGGCGTCTCCCCGGTCACCTCCACCTCGGAGATCTGCTGCATCATCTCGCCGGCCACCTTCTCCGTCGTCTCGGCCCAGATGTCGATCACCTTGTTGTAGCGCTCGCCGTCGGTGATCAGCCCCTCCAGGTACTGGTTCTCGATCTCGGCCACCTCCTTCCGGGCGGCGTCGAGGAACTCCTGCTTGCGGGGCGGGATGATCATGTCCTTCAGGGCGATGGAGATGCCGGCCCGGGTGGCATGGGTGTAGCCGAGCGAGCGGATGCGGTCGGCGAGCAGCACCGTCTCCTTCTCCCCGGTGAGCCGGTAGCAGGTGTCGATGAGGACGCCGAGCTGCTTCTTGTCCAGCGGCTTGTTGATCGCCTCGAAGCCCACCTTGCGCGGGACGATCTCCCAGAGGAGCACCCGTCCGACGGTGGTCTCCTTGCGCACCCCGTCGATGCGGCACACCACCTTGGCCTGGAGGTCCACCTCGCCGTGGTCGTAGGCGGCACGCACCTCGTCCGGCGAGGCGAAGATCCTTCCCTCGCCCTTGGCGAACTCGCGCGGCCGGGTCAGGTAGTAGATGCCGAGGACCATGTCCTGGGTGGGGACGATGATCGGCTTGCCGTTGGCCGGGCTGAGGATGTTGTTGGTGGACATCATCAGCACCCGCGCCTCCATCTGCGCCTCGACGGAGAGCGGGACGTGGACCGCCATCTGGTCGCCGTCGAAGTCGGCGTTGAAGGCGGCGCAGACCAGCGGGTGGAGCTGGATGGCCTTGCCCTCGATGAGCACCGGCTCGAAGGCCTGCATGCCCAGCCGGTGCAGCGTGGGGGCGCGGTTGAGCAGCACCGGGTGCTCGCGGATCACCTCCTCGAGGATGTCCCACACCTCCGGGCGCTCGCGCTCCACCATCTTCTTGGCGCTCTTGATGGTGGTGACGTACCCCTTCTCCTCCAGCTTGTTGTAGATGAAGGGCTTGAACAGCTCGAGGGCCATGATCTTCGGCAGGCCGCACTGGTGGAGCTTGAGCTCCGGGCCGACGACGATCACCGAGCGCCCCGAGTAGTCGACGCGCTTGCCGAGCAGGTTCTGGCGGAAGCGGCCCTGCTTGCCCTTGAGCATGTCGGAGAGCGACTTGAGGGGCCGCTTGTTGGGTCCGGTGATGGTCTTTCCGCGCCGCCCGTTGTCGAACAGGGCGTCCACCGCCTCCTGGAGCATCCGCTTCTCGTTGCGGATGATGATGTCCGGGGCGTTCAGCTCTTGCAGGCGCTTGAGCCGGTTGTTGCGGTTGATCACCCGGCGGTAGAGGTCGTTCAGGTCGCTGGTGGCGAAGCGCCCGCCGTCGAGCGGAACCAGCGGACGCAGGTCGGGCGGGATGACCGGGATGACGTCGAGCATCATCCACTCCGGCTTGTTGCCGCTGATCCGGAAGGCCTCCACCACCTTGAGGCGCTTGGCGATCTTCTTCCGCTTCGCCTCGCTGTTCGTCTCCCGCATGTCGCGGCGCAGGTCCTCGGAGAGCTTGTGCACGTCGATGCTCCGGAGCATCTCCCGCACCGCCTCGCCGCCCATGCCGGCCACGAAGCTGTCCTCGCCGAACTCCTGGAAGTGCCGCTGCATCTTGTCTTCGCTGATCAGCTCACCCTTGAGCAGCGGCGTGCTCTTCGGGTCGATGACGATGTAGCTCTCGCAGTAGAGGACCTTCTCCAGATCCTTGAGAGTGATGTCGAGCAGGTTGCCGATCCGACTGGGGAGGCTCTTCAGGAACCAGATGTGAGCCACCGGGGTGGCCAGGGTGATGTGGCCCAGGCGCTCGCGGCGCACCTTGGACTGGATCACCTCCACCCCGCACTTCTCGCACACCACGCCCCGGTGCTTCATGCGCTTGTACTTGCCGCAGTTGCACTCGTAGTCCTTCACCGGGCCGAAGATGCGGGCGCAGAAGAGCCCGTCGCGCTCCGGCTTGAAGGTCCGGTAGTTGATCGTCTCCGGCTTCTTCACCTCGCCGTGCGACCACTGCCGGATCTTGTCCGGGGAGGCGATGCCCACCCGGATGGCCGCGAACGACAGCGGGTCCTTCGGCTTCTCGAAGAAGTTGAAGATGTCCTTCACGGTGCCTCCGAAATCCTGTCCAACCTCGAAACTCGGTCCCGGGACGCGGGGCCCTTCAGGCGTCGGTCCCGGTCTTCTTCATCGCCTGCTCGCCGTTGCCCTCCGGCGGGGTGCGGGTGCGCTCGGGCGGCGCCGTCTCGAGCAGCTCCACGTCCATCCCCAGGCTCTGCAGCTCCTTGAGCAGGACGTTGAACGACTCCGGCAGTCCGGACTCGAGTACGTTGTCGCCCTTGACGATGGCCTCGTACATCCTCGTCCGGCCCACCACGTCGTCCGACTTGACGGTGAGGAACTCCTGGAGCGTGTAGGCGGCTCCATAGGCCTCCATCGCCCAGACCTCCATCTCCCCCAGCCGCTGGCCGCCGAACTGCGCCTTGCCGCCCAGGGGCTGCTGGGTGACCAGGCTGTAGGGGCCGATGCTGCGCGCATGGATCTTCTCGTCCACCAGGTGGTGGAGCTTGAGCATGTACATCACGCCCACGGTGACGTTGTGGTCGAACGGTTCGCCGGTGCGGCCGTCGAAGAGCACCATCTGCCCGGAGCGGGGAAGCGCGGCCTCGTCGAGGAGGGCATGGATCTCCGGCTCGCGCGCCCCGTCGAACACCGGCGTGGAGACGTGGATGCCGGGGCGCAGCCGCTGGCAGAGCGAGACCACCTCCTTGTCGGAGACGGAATCGAGGAAGTCGCCGAAGGCGCGATCGTCGTAGATGTTCTTGAGATGCCGGCGCAGCTGGTCGCCGCTCCATTTCTCGGCGATGTAGGCCTGGAGCCGCTCCCCCAGGCCGCGCGCCGCCCAGCCGAGGTGCGTCTCCAGGATCTGGCCGATGTTCATCCGGCTCGGGACGCCGAGCGGATTGAGCACCAGGTCCACCGGGCGGCCGTCCTCGAGGTAGGGCATGTCCTCCTCGGGGAGGATGCGTGACACCACGCCCTTGTTGCCGTGCCGGCCGGCCATCTTGTCGCCCACCGCCAGCTTGCGCTTGATGGCCACGTACACCTTGACCATCTTGATCACCCCGGGCGGGAGCTCGTCGCCCTTCTTGATGCGGGCGATTTTCTCGCCGAAGACCAGCTTCACCGCCTCCTTCTGGTCCTCGAGGTTGCGGAGGATGTCCCGCACCTTGGCGTCGGTCGGCTCGCCGACGGTGATCTCCGACCAGTACCGGTAGGGCACCTGGGCGAGCAGCTCGTCGTCGAGCCGGTCCCCCTTCTTGAGCAGCACCCGGCCCTTGTCGTCGACCAGCTTGCCGTCCACCTCCTTGCCGTGGAGGAGCTTGCGCAGCCGGGCCATGGCGCTGTCCTGGATGACCTTGATCTCGTCGTTCTGGTCCTTGAGGAGCTTGGCTTCCTCCATCGACTCGATCTGCTTGGCGCGCTCGTCCTTCTCCACGCCCTTGCGGCTGAAGACCTTGGCGCCGATCACCGTCCCGCTCACCCCCGGCGGGACGCGGAGCGAGCTGTCCCGGACGTCGCCCGCCTTCTCGCCGAAGATGGCGCGGAGCAGCTTCTCCTCCGGGCTGAGCTGGGTCTCGCCCTTGGGGGTGATCTTCCCCACCAGGACGTCGCCCGGCTTGACCTCGGCGCCGATGCGGATGATGCCCGACTCGTCGAGGTCCTTGAGGGCCTCCTCGCCGACGTTGGGGATGTCCCGGGTGATCTCTTCCTTGCCCAGCTTGGTGTCCCGGGCGATGCACTCGAACTCCTCGATGTGAATCGAGGTGAAGACGTCCTCCTTGAGGAGACGCTCGCTGATGAGGATCGAGTCCTCGAAGTTGTAGCCTTGCCAGGGCATGAAGGCGACCACCACGTTCGCCCCCAGGGCCAGCTCCCCGGTCTCGGTGGCCGGTCCGTCGCCGATGACATCGCCCTTCTTCACCCGGTCGCCCTTGCGGACGATGGGCTTCTGGTTGAGGCAGGTGTTCTGGTTGGAGCGCTGGTACTTGACCAGGTTGTAGATGTCCACCTCCGAGCCGACGTCGGCCAGGCTGGCGGACACGTCCGCCTTGACCACGATGCGGCTGGCATCCACCGCCTCGACCACGCCGTCTCGCCGGGCGACCACGGTCACGCCCGAGTCACGGGCCACCGTGGCCTCGAGCCCGGTGCCCACCAGCGGAGCCTGGGTCCGGAGCAGCGGCACCGCCTGGCGCTGCATGTTGCTCCCCATCAGCGCCCGGTTGGCGTCGTCGTTTTCCAAGAAAGGGATGAGGCTGGCCGCCACGCTCACCAGCTGGTTGGGCGACACGTCCATCAGGTCCACGTCCTCGGGGCGGGCCTGGACGAACTCGCCGCCGCGGCGGGAGGAGACGAGCTCGGTGGTGAAACGGCCCCTCTTGTCGAACTCGGCGTTGGCCTGGGCGATGGTGTGCTTCTCCTCCTCCAGCGCCGAGTAGAAGGCCGTCTCGGCAGAGACCGTGCCCGCCTCCACCTTCCGGTAGGGGGTCTCCACGAACCCGAACTCGTTCACCCGGGCGAAGGTGGAGAGCGAGGCGATGAGCCCGATGTTCGGACCTTCCGGGGTCTCGATGGGGCAGATCCGTCCGTAGTGGGTGGGATGGACGTCGCGCACCTCGAAGCCGGCCCGCTCGCGGGTCAGGCCGCCCGGCCCGAGGGCGGACAGGCGCCGCTTGTGGGTGACCTCGGAGAGTGGGTTGGTCTGGTCCATGAACTGCGACAGCTGACTCGAGCCGAAGAACTCCTTGATCACCGCCGTCACCGGCTTGGCGTTGATCAGATCGTGCGGCATGAGGGTCTCGATCTCTTGAAGACTCATCCGCTCCTTGATCGCCCGCTCCATGCGCACCAGCCCGATGCGGTACTGGTTCTCCAGGAGCTCGCCCACCGCGCGCACCCGGCGGTTCCCGAGGTGATCGATGTCGTCGATGGTCCCCTTGCCGTTCTTGAGGTCGATCAGGTAGCGGATGACCTCGAGCACGTCCCGCTTGGTGAGGATCTGGCCGTCGAGGGGCTCCTCCAGCCCGAACTTGAAGTTCAGCTTCAGCCGCCCGACCTTGGAGAGGTCGTAGCGCTCGGGGTTGAAGAAGAGGTTGGTGAAGAGGTTGGTGGCCGTCTCCGGCGTGGGCGGGTCCCCGGGGCGCAGCCGCCGGTAGATCTCCATGATCGCCTGCTCGGGCGAGTCGATCTTGTCGAGCATCAGCGTCTCGCGGAGGAAGGGCCCGACGTTCAAGTTGTCGATGAAGAGAACCTTGAACTCGTGGATGCCGCGCTTGAGGAGCTCGTTGACCTTCTCCTGGCTGACCTCCTCGTTGCACTCGAGGATCACCTCGCCGGTGCCCTCGTCCACCACGTCATAGGCGGCGACCTTGGTGAACAGCTCGTCGGCGTCGATGGGCAGGGTCCGCATCTTGGCCGCCTCGAGCTTCTTGATCGCCGCCCGGGTGAACTTGCGGTTCTTCTTGACGATCACCTCGCCGGACTTGGTCTTGATGTCCCGGGTGGCGCGCTGTCCGGGAAGCAGCTCCAGCTCCACCGACTTCTCGAACTCGGTGTCCGAGTGCAGGTAGATGGTCTCGGCGGCGTAGTAGTAGTTGAGGATCTCCTCGGTCGTCCCCCGGAACTCGATGGGGTTCTTCTTGGCCGTGTCCGGCACCGCGCCCAGCGCCCGGATGAGGACCGTGGCCGGGAGCTTCCGGCGCCGGTCGATGCGGACGTAGAGCAGGTCCTTGTGGTCGAACTCGAAGTCGATCCACGAGCCGCGG
>DASPUU010000024.1:0-14028 GCA_035622755.1 Myxococcaceae bacterium | reverse complement strand
CCGGGGACACCTCGCCGCCCGAGGACGTGCCGAGCAGCACGTTGCCCTCGAAGGTCGGCCCGTTGGTGCCGGTCGCGCGGAGGGTGACCGAGAAGGGCACGCCTGACCGCTGGTCGCCGACCGGGTCCACCGTGTAGCCCGAGGGCCAGGTCCCGGGGACGACGGTGAAGACGTCGTGGCGAACGGCCCGCCGTCCGTCCTCGAGGTCGGCGACGACGTCGTACGTCCCGAGGGCGAGGACGGTGGCCAGGGTCCCCTGCACCAGTCCGCCGGGAGGATAGGTGCCCGATCCGAGCTCCTCCGGACCGACGTGGACCTCGAGCCCCGACTGGACCAGGATCGTCCCGCCGGCGTAGTCGACCTGGGTCGAGAGCACCACGTCCACCTGCACCTCGACCTGGGTGGGTTGCGAGGCGATCATCACCATCGGGGTGACGCTGCCGATGGTGGCCGGGGGCAGCGGCCCTCCGCTGCAGGCGGCGGTGAGGAGCGGCACCCAGAGGGCTCGGTGGGCTCTCATCGGAAGGAGCTTGCCACCCAGTGGAAGCCGAGGAGGAGCACCAGCCCACCGGGGTGGGAGGTCACCCCGGTCCCGGTGGCGGCCGCGTAGGCGCCGCGCGCCTCGAGGTAGGGGAGAAAGGCCCCCACCCGGTAGAGGAGCTGGGCGGCCGCGAACACCTCCCAGCCGGTGAGCGCCTGCGAGGAGGTCTGTCCGAAGTCGCTCGTCAGCCAGCTCGTTCCGAGGAGCAGCCCGCCGCCGGCGCGGAGGTCGACGCTCCAGGGTCCGGAGGACCACACCGTTCCCCGGACGGCGAGCTCGAGGGGAAAGACCAGGAGCGACGAGGTCGCCGTCCCGAGCCCGGCCACCGGGGTCGAGAACCAGGCCGCGCGAACGCCGAGCTCGACCTCCAGGAACAGCGGGATGGGCCAGGGAGCGGCGGAGAGCGTGGCCGCGAAGGCCGGCCCGACGTCGTTGCCGCCCCCGATGAAGGCTCCCACCGCGGCTCCCAGCTCGAGCCGGCGTCCGGCGGGCGGACCCTGGACCACGGGCGCTGGGGCAGCCTCGGGCGGCCGTTGCACCTCGAGCTGGGCGGTCGCCCGGGGGGTTGTCTCTCCGGACAGGATGGCCTCGAGCGAGAGGCTCGTCGCGCCGGGGGGGACGGTGAGCCGGTAGAGGATCCGGTCCGGCTCGGCCGCCTCGCGGTCCAGCCGCCCCGGCGTGGAGCGAACCGCCAGCCGCTGGTCGAGCGGCTCGGGGGCCACCAGCAATGCCCAGGCCTCGGCGTCCGAACGGAGCGGGGATGGCTCGACCACCCACACGAACGGGCTGGGAATGGGCGGCAGGGGAACGATGCGCACCTTGCTCTGCTCCCCGACCTCGGCGGTGATGCGCGCCTCGTGCGCCGAGGGCGCCACCTCGACGGGGATGCGGAGCTTGCCGCGCGCATCCGCCCGCCGGGGCCCGAAGTGAGCGCCTCCGATCTCCACCGTGACCCGGGCCGACGGCTCGGTGTCGATGGCCAGCTCGGTCCGGCCGCTGCACGGCAAGGTGAGGGTGGTCACGCTGCGCAGCCCGAGCGGCCCCGCCTCCCAGAAGGCGAACACCGCCAGGAACGGCGCTCGCACCTCGGGAGGCGTCCAGAGGAAGCGGGTCGCTCCGTCCGAGCTGCCGAGCGGCTCGAGGGTGCCGGCGCTGGCCGCCGCCCGGAGCTCCCCGCCCGTCCCGCGCACCGCGATGCGGACGCGGACCCCGGAGCCGAGCACGATGCGCGATGGCTCGGCGTCGACCTGGGGCGCGGAGGACGCCCCCCGCGAGAGAAGGAGCGCGGCCACGCCGACGGTGGCACGGACCCTCGGTCCGAGGGAGCGGGGCGCCCGGAGATTCAATCGCCCGCCGGCTCGCTTCCCGCCCTGGCGCCGGTCGGGGCCCGGCCGTGCACCAGCGTGCGCTCGGCGGCCTTGAAGGCCACGTCCACCTTGTCCCGGCGCACGGCGCGGACGATTCCCAGACCGAAGACGGGGTGGGAGATGAGGTCGTCCACGGCGAAGGTGCCGGCCGGGGAGTAGCTGAGGGCCGTTTCGGCGCCGCGGGCCCTCACCTGCGCC
Organism: Myxococcaceae bacterium; assembly: GCA_035622755.1. Taxonomy (GTDB): domain Bacteria; phylum Myxococcota; class Myxococcia; order Myxococcales; family Myxococcaceae; genus JADGRA01. The sequence goes on along the minus strand of DASPUU010000024.1, from coordinate 11,922 downwards.
TCGAAGTCGAGCACCACCCGGGGGCCCGGAGAGGCCACCGGGCGGCGCGCCGGCGCCGCCGCGGCCGGCGATTTCCGGTAGGCGTGGTCCGCCTGACACGTGTTGCAGCGGACGCGTGCGATGGAGCTTCCGACCAGGGCGAGCACGGTATGGGCGAGCACCATCTTGCAACGCCCGCAGAAGCCGTCCACCTCTCCACCCACCCGGATGGTCACCCGCGCCCGTCCTCTCCGGCCCGACACCGGATCGCCTGGCCTGCTCCGTGAAGGGCAGGGCCATCCTAGGGCAGCCCCCCGTGGCCCAGGAACCACAGCTTGACTCGCTCCGACACCGACGGTACGCGCAAGGGGACCACGCTTCGGCGTGGGTGACCACGGCATGGAGCTCCCCCGCATCCGCCCCACGCGCGCCGAGATCGACCTCGGCGCTCTGGTGCGCAACCTGCGCACACTGCGAGCCGCGGCGCAGGGAGCCGGCGTGCTGGCCATGGTCAAGGCCGATGCCTACGGGCACGGGGCGACGCTGGTGGCGCCGGCGCTCGAGGCCGAGGGCGTCGAGCTGCTCGGCGTGGCGCTGGTCGAGGAGGGGCTGGCGCTCCGGGCCGCCGGGGTGCGGGGAGAGATCCTCGTCCTCGGCGGCGCCTACGCCGGTGGCTGGGAGGCCCTGGTCGAGGCTCGGCTCCTGCCGGCGGTCTTTCGAGAGGACCACCTCGACGCCCTGGCCGCGGCGGCTCGCCGGCAGGGGCTGGAGCCCAGGGCGCACCTCAAGGTCGACACCGGGATGGCGCGGCTCGGGGCGCTTCCGGAGGAGGTTCCCGGCCTCCTGGCCCGTGCCCGGAGCCTGGGCGTGGTGCTGGAAGGCGTGCTCTCGCACTTCGCCAACGCCGACCTGGCCAACGCCGGGACCACGCAGGGGCAGCTCGACCAGTTTCGCTCGCTGCTCGCCCAGGTCGACGCGGCCGGCGTCCGGACCCGCTGGCGACACCTGGCCAACTCGGCGGCGCTGATCGCGCTGCCGCCCTCCCGCGACGGCCGGGCCCTGAACCTCGTCCGGCCCGGCCTGGCGCTCTACGGCCTGTCGCCGGCCCCGTGGATCTCGCCCGCCCGCCCCCTGGAGCCGGTGCTCTCCTGGAAGACGGAGGTCATCCATCTCAAGTTCGTCCCCGCCGGCACCTCGGTCTCCTACGGCGGGACGTGGACGGCGCAACGGCGGTCGCGCATCGCCACGCTTCCGGTGGGCTACGCGGACGGCTACCCGCGGCGGCTCTCCAACCGGGCGCAGGTGCTCGTTCGCGGGGCCCGGGCGCCGGTGGTGGGTCGCGTGTGCATGGACCTGTGCATGGTCGACGTGACCGACGTGCCGGGCGTCGACCTCGGGGACGAAGTGGTGCTCATCGGTCGCCAGGGCGCGGGGGAGATCGGCGCCGCCGAGATGGCCGGCTGGCTGGAGACGATGTCCTACGAGGTCCTCTGCGGCGTCGGCGCCCGCGTCCCACGGCTGGCGGTGCGCGGCGCGGATGCCGGGCTCCGGGCAGTGCCCTAGGATGACCAGCCCGATGACCTCCGAGGTCCAGGGGCCGCCCGGGCGCAGGTCGCCGGCGGCCGCGGCGGTGGAGTGGGTCGGAGAGCGTGTGCTCGAGGCGGGGCGCGCCTTCGTCGGGGTGCTGGCGCTGGGCGGCTCGGTGGGCCGCTGGGCGATCCGGCCGCCGTTTCGGGTGGAGAGCCTGTTCGCCCAGTTCGACTTCGTCGGTGTGGGCTCGGTGGTCATCGTCGCCCTGACCGGGTTGTTCACCGGCATGGTCTTCGCCACCCAGTCCTGGAGCGCCTTCGAGCGCTTCGGGGCCGAGAGCCTGGTCGGACCGACGGTGGCCATCACCATCACCCGGGAGCTGGCCCCGGTGCTGAGCGCGCTGATGATCACCATGCGGGCCGGGTCGGCCACCTGCACCGAGCTGGGAACGATGCGGGTCACCGAGCAGGTCGACGCCCTGGAGACCATGGCCGTGAGCCCGGTGCAGTACCTGCTCGTGCCCCGCGTCCTGGCCGGGATGTTCATGGGGCCGCTCCTGGCCATGCTCTTCGACACCGCCGGCGTCTTCGGCGGCTTCACCATCGCCGTGCTGGTGAAGGGACTGTCGGTGGGCACCTTCGTCCTGCGCACCCAGGACATCGTCGGCCCGGACGACGTGGTGGAGGGGCTGGTCAAGGCGGCCGTCTTCGGCCTGGTGGTGATGCTCATCGCCTGCTACCGCGGCTACTACGCCAGCGGGGGGGCGAAGGGCGTTGGTCAGGCCACCACCCGGGCCATGGTCTCCTCCGCCGTGGCGGTGTTCATCCTCGACTACTTCCTCGGGCTTTTTTTTCACGGATGACCGATCGGCGCTCGATGATCGAGGTCCGGGGGCTGGTGCGATCCTTCGGTGAGCACCAGGTGCTCACCGGCGTCGACCTGGAGGTGGCCGAGGGCACCACCTCGGTCATCCTCGGGGGCTCGGGCTCGGGCAAGACGGTGCTCATCAAGCACGTCATCGGTCTGCTCAAGCCGGATCGCGGGGAGGTGCTCATCGAGGGTGAGGACATCGTCCCGCTCGGCGACCGGGAGCTGGAGCGCGTGCGGCGCAAGTTCGGGATGGTCTTCCAGGGATCGGCCCTGTTCGACTCGATGAGTGTGTACGAGAACGTGGCCTTCCCCTTGCGGGAGCACACCCGGCTGACCGAGGCGGAGATCCGCCAGCGGGTGGCGGAGAAGCTGGCCCTGGTGGACCTCCACGGCATCGAGGAGAAGTACCCGGCCGACCTCTCCGGAGGCATGCGCAAGCGCGTCGGCCTGGCCCGGGCCATCGTGCGCGATCCGAAGATCGTCCTCTACGACGAGCCGACCACCGGGCTCGATCCGATCACCACCGACTACGTCGACGACATGATCCTCACCGCCAAGAAGAAGCTGGGGGTGACCAGCGTGGTGATCAGCCACGACGTGGCCTCGGCGTTCAAAGTGGCCGACCGGATCGCCTTTCTGTCCGACGGGAAGATCGTGGAGCACGCTCCGCCGGCCGAGTTGCGGCGCAGCACGCACCCGGTGGTCCAGCGATTCCTCTCCACCTGGTTCGGCAAGAACTAGTGCCAGAACGTCCGTGGCAGAGGGTAAGGTGACGCTCCGGGGCGTCCGTGCCGGCGCCCTCGCCCCGTGAAGACGTTCGTCACTCCGTTCCGCGTCGGAATCTTCGTCCTCGCCTCGGTGGCCTTCCTGGCTGGCTTCCTGCTGCTCCTCAAGCGGGGGGGCCTGGGCGGCGGCGGCACGATGCACGTGGTGGCCTACTTCCGCGATGCCTCGGGACTGGGCAAGCGGAGCCGGGTGCAGACGGCCGGCATCCCGGTGGGTGAGATCAGCGACATCGTGCTGGAGGGCGACCGGGCGAAGCTCACCCTCAAGGTGCGCACCGACCTCGGGCTCCGGGAGAACGCCTCCATCCTCAAGCGCAGCGAGTCCTTTCTCGGCGACTACCTGCTCGACATCCAGCCCGGCTCCCCGCCGGCGCCCCTCCTCGAGGAGGGCGGGGTGATCCGCAACGTGGTGGATGCCCAGGGCGTCCAGTCCCTCTTCGACTCCCTGGCGCTGATCACCGGCGACATCCAGTCCGTGACGCGGACGCTCCGCGACACGCTCGGGGGCGATGCCGGGCAGGCCTCGCTCCAGACCATCGTCCGCAACCTCACCGAGCTCTCCACACTGGTGGAGAACACCGCCCGAAACAGCCAGAGCAGCATCTCCGCCATCCTGGAAAACGTCCGCCAGGTGAGCGGCGACGTCCGGTCGGCCACCCGTGGCCAGGACGCCAACGTGCGGGAGATCATGGAGAACGTCCGCACCATCACCTCGGACGTCCGGACGCTGATCTCCGAGGTCAAGGGGACGGTCCAGGGAACCCAGCGCGAAGGGGCGAGCATCGAATCCACCCTGACCAAGCTGGACCGGACTCTGGAGAACCTGGCCCAGGTGACGCAGGACATCCGCGACGGGAAGGGGCCGCTCGGGAAGCTCATCGAGGACGAGCGGACCGGCCAGCAGGTCAACGAGGCGGTCCAGGGCGCCTCGGAGTACGTCTACCGGCTGAGCAGCCTCAAGACCGAGCTCTCGCTGAGCAGCGTCTACCTCTTCAACCAGGGCTCGGCCCGCAACGAGATCGATCTCAAGATCATTCCCCGGCCGGACAAGTACTACCTGATCGGCCTGGTGGACGATCCGCGGGGCGATGTGAACGTGCAGTACGTGGTCCGCAACCCCCCGGGCCTCTACGAGCCGGCGGTGCAGAAGCTGACGGTCACCGACTACAGCCTGAAGTTCAACGCCGAGTTCGCCAAGCGGTACTACTTCGCCACCTTCCGCTTCGGCATCATCGAGAGCACCGGCGGCGTGGGAGTGGACCTCAGCTTCTTCGACGACTCCCTCGTCTTCAAGACGGACATCTTCAACTTCGGGAACCAGGCGCTCCGCTATCCCCGCCTGCGGATCACCGCCAACTTCACCATGTTCCAGCACCTCTTCCTGAGCGGCGGCGTGGACGACATGTTCAATCCGCCGGTCCGCAACTCGCTGGACAACCGGCTCATCTACGGACGGGACTTCTTCTTCGGGGCGGGCATCGTCTTCACCGACGACGACCTGAAGGCCATCCTCACCGTGGCGCCGGTGCGGGCCCCCTGACCGGGGCAGCGGCCAGGGCCCGCTCCAGCTCCGGGGCGGCGCCGAAGGCGGAGGCGTAGCGCTCGAGGAACTGGTCGGGGGTGTAGCGGTGCTCCTGGCAGCCGCGCACCTCGATGGCGTAGGCGGCCGAGAGGGCCGCCACGCGGCCGGCCACCGGCCAGGGGAGCTTCTCGGCGACGGCGAAGACCAGGCCGGCGAGGTAGGCGTCCCCGGCGCCGGTCGGATCGACCAGGGCCCGGATGGGCGCCGTGGGCACGTCGAGCGGGGCCTGGCCGCGAACCAGGACCGTCGATCCGAGCTCCCCGCGGGTGACCACCGTCACCGGAGCCACCGCCTGGAGGGCGGCCTCGCTGCGCCCCGTCTTCTGGGACATGAGGCCGAACTCGTAGTCGTTGCCCACCACCACCGCCGCCGTCTCCATCCCGCGGAGGATCTGCTCGGCGTCGAGCCGCGGGGTCTGCTTGCCCGGGTCGAAGACGTAGGGGACGGAGGCGCGCAGGCATCCGTCCACGGTGGCCTCCATGGCCGCCGGGTCGGCCGGGCTGACCACCACCAGGTCGGTCTGGCCGAGGCCGAGCGCGTCGAGCGAGGCGAGCTGGGCATGGGCCAGGGCCCCGGCGAAGAAGGCCACCAGCTGGTTGGCATCCAGGTCGGTGTTGATGAAGCAGGAGGCGGTGAAGGTGCCGGGCATGACCTTGACCCACGAGGTGTCCACCCCGGTGGTCTCGAGCGCGGTCCGGTACTCGGCGAAGTCGTCGCCGGCGGTGGCCACCAGCAGCGGGCGCTGGCCGAGCAGGGCCAGCGAATAGGCGATGTTGCCGGCCACGCCCCCGCGCAGCCGGCGCATGTCGTCGACGAGAAAACTGACCGTGAGGCGGTGCATCCGGTCCTGGAGGAGGTGCTCGCGGAACCGGCCGGGAAAGGTCATCAGGTAGTCGTAGGCCAGCGAGCCGGTGACGACGATGCGCATGGGGGACCTCTGAAAACATGCCCTCCACCCGGGAGCAAGGGGCGGCTTGGCCCGAGCGCCCCCCGGAGGCCCGGGTGCCGGTGACGGCGGCCCCTGCTAGGGTGGCCGGAGCCCACCCTGATGCGCGTCGCCATCCTCTCCGACGTCCACTCCAACCTCGAGGCGCTGACCGCGGTGCTCCGGGCCGTCGAGGCGGCGCGGGTGGACCGGGTGGTCTCGCTCGGCGACATCGTCGGCTACGGAGCGTCTCCCAACGCCTGCTGCGAGCTGGTGCGGAGCGTGGCCGAGGTGACGCTGCTCGGAAACCACGACGCCGCCGTCGCCGGGCGGATGGACTACTCGTTCTATTACGACGCCGCGCGGCATGCGCTCGACTGGTCGACGCAGGTCCTGACCGAGGAGAACCACGCCTGGCTCCGCAGCCTTCCCTTCACCTACCGGATCGGTGAGGTCGGCTTCTCCCACGGCTCGCCGGTCGACCCGCGCGCCTACGAGTACGTCTTCGCCCTGCAGCAGGCCCGGGAGCTGATGCCGGTGGCCGGCGACCTGGCGGAGGTGACCTTCATCGGGCACAGCCATCTCTGCAAGGCGTTCGCCTTCGGCGGCAACGAGGTGGCGGACGTGGTGGCGCAGAAGTTCAGCATCCGGCGGGGCTTCCAGTACCTCATCTCGGTGGGGAGCGTCGGGCAGCCCCGCGACTACGACAACCGGGCCTGCTTCGTGGTCTGCGACACGGCGGCCCGGACGGTGGAGTACACGCGCGTTCCCTATGACATCCAGGGAGCAGCGCGGCGCATCGACGAGGCCGGTCTGGCGCCGAACTTCGGGCGGCGCCTCTTCCTCGGCGTATGACCCCCCACGGCCTCGCTGGGACCGGCGCGAGCCGGCGCGGGTGGAACCTCGCGATGGGCCCTCAACTGGGGTAAGCAGGTGGTCCGTGCAACGCAAGCTGGCCGTCCTCGCCGCCCTGGTCCTGGTCTCTGCCGGATGCAGTCGCCGGCGCGAGCCGAGTCCCGAGTACGCGCGCGCCTCGGACGCCTTCAACAAGCTCTACGCACAGCGGCTGGACGATGCCTTTCTCGATCCGAAGATGCGCGAGATCGAAGCCCTCCTCCAGCGGGTGCCGGACGACTCGATCGATGCCCCGGCGGCCAGCGAGCTCCTCGGGCGCATCCGGGAGGGCCGGGCCCGGATGCTCAAGCTGCAGGAGGACACCCAGGCCGCGTCGGCCTCGGCCCGCACCCCGTCCACGGTGAGCCTCACACCGCGAGAGACGGGGCCGGCGCCTGCTCCTTCCCCGGCGGCCGCGGCACCGGACGCCGGGCCCTCCGAGGCCGTTCAGCCGACGGCCGGGATGAGCATGGTGGAGTTCAACCGGCGTTTCGCCGACTGCTTTCAGATCGCCGGACCGGTCACCGTGGAGGGCGCAGGTCAGCGCGACAGCTACGAGCTGGTGGACTCCAGCCGCTGCCGCGCGGCACATCCCACCTTCACCAATGCCCTGGTCATCGCCGACGGCCAGTCGCTGATGGGGGTGGTGTCCAAGTCTGCCCTGATCCAGCCGCCGCCGCCGCCCGACGGGGGGGGTGCGGCACCGGCAGCCGACGCCGGTTAGGACGTGGCCGTGTTCATGACCCTGGTGCGGCTCCTTCCACGCGCCGCCCTGTCCAGCGCCGTGGGCTCCCTCACCCGCGCTCCTGCCCCACCGGCACTCCACCGGGCGGCGATGGCCGCCTTCGCCGGCGTGTACCGAGTCGCGCTCGACGAGGCGGAGCGGCCGCTGTCCGGGTACGCCACCTTCTCGGAATTCTTCTCCCGGGGGCTGAAGCCCGGGGCGCGGCCCATCGACCCGGGCGAGCGGGTGGTGGTGTCGCCGGTGGATGGAACGGTGAGCGAGGCCGGCACCATCGAGCAGGGCCGCTGCCTGCAGGCCAAGGGGCTCGACTTCTCGGTGGCCGATCTGCTCGGTGACCGGGCGGAGGCCGAGCCATTCGACCGGGGCGGCCGGTTCGCGACGCTCTACCTCGCGCCGCGGGACTACCACCGCGTGCACGCCCCGCTGGGCGGGACGATCACCGGCTGGCGCTACCTCCCCGGTGAGCTCTGGCCGGTGAATCAGGCCTCGGTGCGCTCCGTCCGGGGGCTCTTCACCCTCAACGAGCGCCTGGTCACCTGGATGGACACTCCCGCCGGCCGGGCGGCGCTGGTGATGGTGGGCGCCACCTGCGTGGGGCGCATCCGCGCCGCCTACGACGACGTGGTGACCCACGACGGGCGGCCGGCCGGGGCACGGACCTATGCCCAGCCCTCCCCGGTCGCCCGGGGCGCGGAGGTGGGCCGCTTCGAGATGGGGTCGACGGTGATCCTCCTCTTCGGCGCCGGCCGGGTGCGCTGGGACGACGGCCTGGTGGCGGGCGCCCGCGTCACGGTCGGGCGGCGGATCGGAGAGGCGGCGTGAGCCAGCGCCTGAGCGGCGTCAAGGGGATGAGCGACCTGCTCGCCCCGGACATCGCCGTCTGGCACCTCCTCGAGTCCCGGGCACGCGAGACCTTTCGTCGCTTCGGCTATCAGGAGATCCGCACTCCGGTGGTCGAGGACACCGCCCTCTTCGTCCGCGGCGTGGGCGAGGAGACGGACATCGTTGGCAAGGAGATGTACACCTTCGCCGACCGCGCCGGACGCAGCCTTTCCCTGCGGCCGGAGAACACCGCGCCGGCGGTGCGTGCCTACATCGAGCACGCCGTCCACGTCCGCGAGCCGCTCACCCGCTGGTACTACCTGGGGCCGATGTTCCGGTACGAGCGCATGAAGACCGGCCGCTACCGGCAGTTCTGGCAGGTGGGCGCCGAGGCCTACGGGTCCGCGGAGCCGTTCCAGGACGCGGAGATCATCGACCTCGGTCTCCAGCTCTTCGCCGCCCTCGAGCTCGGGGGCGTCCGCCTGGAGCTGAACACGCTCGGGGACGAGGTGTGCCGGCCGGCCTACGTCCAGGCGCTCACCGCCTACCTGAGGGCGCACCGGGACGAGCTGTGCCCGGATTGCCAGGCGCGCCTGGACCGGAACCCCCTGCGCGTCCTGGACTGCAAGAACCCCGGGTGCCAGCGGGTGGTGTCCGGGGCGCCGCTGGTCACCGATGCACTGTGCGATGCGTGCCGGGCTCACTTCGACGCCGTCCGGCGAGCGCTCGACTCCATCGGAGCGCCCTACACGCTCAATCCACGGATGGTGCGGGGGCTGGACTACTACACGCGCACCACCTTCGAGTTCCTCGTCGATGCCGAGGCGCTGGGGACGGCCAATGCGCTGGGCGGCGGCGGCCGCTATGACCGGCTGGTGAAGGAGCTGGGCGGGCCGGACGTCCCGGCGGTGGGGTGGGCGATGGGCATGGACCGCATCTGCCTCCTGCTCGCCGAGCGAGGGCAGGGCGAGGGAGCCGGGCCCGAGCTGTTCGTGGCCGTCGCCGATGCCGCCTCCGCCGAGCGTGCCTTTGGCCTGGTGAGCCAGCTGCGGCGCCGCGGCCATGCGGTGGACCTGGACACCCGCGGCGGCTCCCTGAAGAGCCAGATGAAGCGCGCCGACAAGAGCGGAGCGGCCTGGGTGCTGGTGCTCGGTGAGCGAGAGCTCACGTCCGGGGAGGCGGAGCTGCGGCCGCTCCACGGCGGCGCGCCTGCCCGGGTCCGCCTCGACGCGGTGGGCGAGGCGCTGGCCGCCCGCGGCCGGTGAGCGTCGCGCCCCAGCTCACGGTCATCGCCGGTCCGACGGCGTCGGGAAAGAGCGCGCTGGCGGTGGAGCTGGCGGAGCGGACCGGGTCGGAGATCGTCAGCGCCGACTCCCAGGCCGTCTACCGCCACTTCGACATCGGAACGGCGAAGCCCGACGCCGCGGCGCTGGCGCGCGTGCCCCACCATCTGATCTCGGTGGTCGATCCGCTCGAGCAGTTCACCGCGGCGCGCTTCCAGGCTCTGGCCGATGCCGCCATCCGCGACATCGCCGGCCGGGGCCGGCGGGTGCTGGTGGTGGGGGGCACCGGGCTCTACGTCCGCGCGCTGCTGCACGGGCTGTCGGATACGCCGCCGGACGCCGGGGTGCGGGCTCTTTTCGAGGAGGAGCTCGAGCGGACGGGAGGTGCCGCGATGCACGCGCGCCTGGCCGGCGTCGATCCTGCCTCCGCCGCTCGCATCCCGGCAGCGGACAGCCTGCGCGTCGTCCGCGCGCTGGAGATTCACGCCGTCACCGGCGAGCCCGCTTCGGCCGTGCGGGAGGCTCACCGCTTCGGGCCGGACCGCTACCCCTACACCCTCTGGTTCCTCGACCCGCCCCGCGAGGTCCTGGTGGAGGCGATCCGGGCACGCACCCGCGAGATGTTCGCGCGGGGGCTGGTGGAGGAGGTCCGGCAGCTGGTGCGCCTCGGCTACCGCGAGTCACCGGCCATGGGCAGCGTCGGCTACCGGCAGGCCCTGGCCGTGGTCGAGGGCCGGACCACGCCGGCTGCCGCGGAGGTGGAGACGGTGAAGGAGACGCGCGCCTTCGCCAAGCGACAGCGCACCTGGTTCCGGCGGGAGGCGGGCGTGCGCCTCGTCGCTCCGCCGTACCGGGAGATCGCCTGAGCGGGACGCTCGCTCAGCGCCGCTGGAAACGCACCTGGCGGCCTCCGCTCATGAGCTCCGGCGGGGCCTCGAGCCCGAACTGCCACCACAGGGGCTCCCAGGCCTTCATCTTGAGCCTCTTGTCGTTCTGGACCGCGACCAGGCCGGCCTTGAGCTTCTCGTCGCTCTTGTTGGCCTCGACCGCCCGGCTGAGCACCTTGAGCGCCTTGTCGCGTTCCTTGAGCTGGACCAGGCACCAGGCGTAGGCGGCCCAGACGACGCCCTCCTTGCGCGAGCTCTTCACCGCGCCCTCGAAGGCCTTCTCCATCTCCGGGTACTGCTTGCGCTGGTAATGCAGGGCGGCCAGCAGGCCCTGGGCGAGCCCGTTGCGCGGCCCGGCCCGGCGCAGGTGAGGCTCCGCCTGCGCGTAGTCCTTGACCATGTACTGGACCATGCCGATCTGCGCGTGGATCTCCCCGCCGATGAAGGGCTGCCACTTCTCCCAGGGGAGGGCCGACTCGAGCGTCTTGACCGCCTTCTCGATGAGCCGCTTCTGATCGCGCTGGCTGGTGGGCTGGACGGAGAGTTCCTTCTGGGCCAGCTCCATGATCGCCTTCACCTTCTTGCCGACCCTCCGGGCGAGGAGGAGAAATGCTCCGGCGAAGGCGAGGAAGCCGGGGACGATGGCCGCGTACCAGGGGAGATGGGCCAGGAGAACGGCCACGGCCACGGCCAGGCCCACGGCGAGGGCGATGAGCAGGTTGTACATGATTTCCGACGGCTCGCTTTAGTCACCTTACTGGCCCGGGGCAACAGGCCTCGCTCGGCCCCCCGCGTTCGCAGACCCGCCGGAGCCGTTGTATGACCGGCGGCACGGGCCGCCGTCCGCGGTGGGCCCCTCGATGGCCCTCTGTCGAAACAGGTAGACGAGGCGGACTCAAAATCCGCTGTCCGCAAGGACGTCCCGGTTCGAATCCGGGGAGGGCCACAGAGGAGAAAATGGGGGCTTGAGCAACTCCGCTGGCCAAGCGCAGGAGTGAGACGGGTCGATTCGTCCGGCCACTTCGACCTTTCGGGCCCCGTTCAGAAGCGATAGACCCGAGCCGACCGCGCCATCGAGCCGGGTCGCAGGGAGGGCCTATGCGGATCAGAGCCTGGGAAGCGGTGGGCTTGGCACTGGTGCTCATGAGCAGCGGCGTGCTGGTTTCCTGCGACAAGCCCCAGGCGCCCCAGCCGCCAACCCCGGAAGCCCCGGCTGCTCCGCCCAAGAGCGAAGCGCAGCCCGAACGATTCGAGAAGAATCCCGACCGCAACGCCTACTTCGGCGAGACCCACATCCACACCAGCTGGTCGGTGGATGCCTGGGTCATGGGCAACCGCGTCACCGGGCCGGGCGACGCCCTGAAGTACGCACAGGGCCAGACGATCAAGCATCCGCTCGGCTACGACATCAAGATCGACACCCCGATGGACTTCATGGGTGTAACTGACCACTCGGAGTATGTCGGAGTCACAAAAGAAGCCAACACGCCCGGGTCCTACGTGAGCAAGCTGCCCGAGGCGCAGCCCATGATCATGAAGGACCCGAACAGCGAGGCAGACCAGCAGAAGGTCTTCTCGTACCTGCTCCATCTCGCGGCAAGCCCGCCGGTCAAGGCGTTC